>JBEGUC010000089.1:0-8738 GCA_041179105.1 Verrucomicrobiota bacterium
CGACCTCTGGAAGAACCGCGACACCAACAAGCCGGGCCAAGTCACCGTGCTGCCGAAGCACCTTGACGAGGAAGTCGCCCGTCTCCACCTCGCCAAAGTCGGAGCCAAGCTCACGACCCTGACGCAGGCGCAGGCGGATTACATCAACGTGCCTGTGGAAGGTCCGTATAAGGGCGAGCAATACCGTTATTGATTTGCTTTTGAATCGCCCCACTTCAGCCAGTCGTGAAAACGGCTGGCTGTTTTTTTGGGAAAAATGCTTGAAATGATTCAGGAGAGGCATTTTAATGCTTCTTATGAAAAAGAAATCCGTCAGCTACTGGGATCACGTTCCGCCGGAAGCCTCTGTCCTCAGAGAGCCGGAAGCCGCTTATATGATCGAGCGCGTCCGGGACGGGCTGCCGCTGGAGGAATTTCACGCCATGCAAGAAACGCTGGGCGTGACGGAAGAACGGCTGGGCGGCCTGCTCGGGATGTCCCGGGCCACGCTGCACCGCCGGAAAAAGGGCGGAGTTTTGGACCGGGCTGAGTCAGACCGTTTGGTCCGTTACGCGCGGTTGGTGGCTCACGCCTGCGCGGCGCTCGGCGGGCTGGAAGGCGCGCGGTCATGGCTGGCGGCTCCGGCCTTCGCGTTTCAGGGAGAAACGCCGTTGGATTTCGCGGACACCGAGATCGGCGCTCGCGAGGTGGATGCTTTGTTGGGGCGTTTGGAACACGGCATTTTTTCCTGATCATGGCGCTGTTTTACCGCATCGTGCAGGAGCAATGGGCGGCCACAGCGCTGGATGGCGAGGGCGCGCGCCGGTGGGGCGGACGCTGGAATTTGCCGGGTGTCGCGGCAGTTTATTTGGCCGAGTCGCGGGCTCTCGCGGCGCTTGAAATTTTGGTGCATGCCCCGCGGGAGGCGTTGCGGCTGGATTGGAGGGTGATCGAGTTGGAAATCCCTGACTCCCAGATCGAGCGAGTTTCTCCGTCAGAGTTGCCTGAAAATTGGCGGGGGCAGCCGTCGTCGCGGGCCGCCCAAGCATTCGGCGCAAGCTGGCTTCGGTCGGGCAGGAATCTCGCGCTGCAATTGCCGAGTGTGGTGATTCCCGAGGAGAAATCCCTTTTGCTCAATCCATTTCACCCGCTGATGCGCGAGCGGGTCCCGGGCAAGCCGCTGCCGTTCCGCTTTGATTCGCGGCTGGCGGGGTGACGAGGTATTCATCCAGCAAGCGCCGGGGGCCGAGTAGGTGCGAGCCTTGCGGGTCGATGAGGAAATAGCCGGAAAGCGCGCGGCGGCCGGGGTTCTCCGCCTTGCTCTTCCACTGCCAACCTCTATCCACCTCTCACTGCAGGCGGCGGCGTGTGACTCGCTGTTTCATGTGGACGATGGTCACCACTTGAAACTCATCGGCGGAGACACCGTAAATGATCCGGTAGGAACCTTCATGCACCTCGCGCAGGCCGGATTCGACGAATTCATGGACCGGGTGCCCTCTGGAGGGCATTGCGGCTGCACGTTCGACTCGGGAGATCAGGCGATCGACCTGCAAGCGAGCGTAGTGCTCCGAATCGCGGGCGATGAAGCCCCTGATCGCATGCAGATCGTTCCGCGCTTGCCCTGACCACTTGATTGTCATGCCACGCCGAACTCGCAGCGGATGGATGCGTGATCATGAGTCCGTCCGTCTCGTAAATCGGCCAGACCGGCTTCGATTTTCTGGCGGACGAGGATTTCATACATCAGATCATCCCAACTGGCGGATTCGGGCAATTGGCGCACCAGACGGGCGGCCTCTTTTTTGATGGAGGTTTTTTTTTCTGCTGAAGGCATACCCCGAACAAACCTCAAAGGAGGGTCCGACGCAAGCCGCCTTTCCTGGTGCGTTGAGTCACAGTTGGAATTCGTGGTTTCCATTTGCCGGTTTTGTTTTCAGGCTGTGTGGTAGTCATGGCCAAAATCCACAAACACCTTTGGCAAAAAGTCACCAGCCTGGGCAACCTGATGCAGGCAGCGAACCTCGCAATGAGTGGCCGCCGTAGCCTCGCCCCCGCCGCTGCCGTTTAGCTTTGATTCGCGGTTGGCGGGATGACGCGGTATTCATCGAGCAAGCGCCGCGGGCCGAGTAGGTGCGAGCCTTGCGGGTCGATGAGGAAATAGCCGGAAAGCGCGCGGCGGCCGAGCAGCATCGGGCAGAGCATTTCGGAACGGTCCGCCAGGCTCAGGAGAATACTCCAGCGAAATCCGCCCGGCAGGACGGCGATGGTCTCGATGAAAATTCGATTTCTAGCGGCACCGGTGGAGCTGCGGACCCGGGCGAGACGCGCGACTGGAGCCTGGCAGGAAATCACTTCGGCGTAGTGATTGGTGGTGGTGAAACGGACGGTTTTCTTGTCCGCCGAGAGTGTGACGTTTTCTGCGTGGATGCTGGAGCTGCGCGCGCCGCTGTCCGTTTTCGCATTCATCGGGGAAATCCCGAGATCGGGCAGCGCGATCCATTCGCGGCGGCCGATGACTAAGCGCGGCATGCTGGTCCCGCGCGACGGCAAGCCGAGCGAGGCGGCGAGGTCCCTGGATGTGGACTCGACGGGCAGCGGGACGGCGTGGAAAATGGGTTTCACGGGTTGAGGAGCGAGGCGGCCATGGCGCGCGCTTGTTCGCCGCCGCCGCCTAACATGCGGACGAGTTCTTGAATGCGATTTTCTCCCAGCACCGGATAGAGCCGCGAGCGCGTGCGGCCACCGGACACTTCCTTTTCCACCACGAAATGGTGGGTGGCGATGGCGGCGACTTGCGGAAAATGGGTGATGGCCACGACTTGGTGGCGGGTGCCGAGTGCCGCCATTTTTCGGCCAACCGCACGAGCGACTTCGCCGCCGACGTTGGCGTCGATCTCGTCGAAAACCATCAGCGGCGTGGCGTCTTGATCGGCGAGCGCGGATTTCACGGCGAGCATGACGCGGCTGATTTCGCCGGAGGACGCGATTTGGCGGAGAGGAAGCAGCGGCTCGCCGGGGTTGGGGCCGAATTGGAATTCGACGGATTCCAGACCTTGCGGCCCGGGTTCTAGCAGCGTTTTGAGCGGGGCTTCGAACGAGGATTGTTTGAAGCCGAGATCTTTGAGCTGGGCGGAAATTTCCTTCGCGAGCTTGGGCGCGGCCTTGCGGCGGAGGGTGGCGAGAGATTTGCCTCCGGCGTCTAACTTTGTGCGGCAGGCAGCGAGCTCGCGTTCGAGCGTTTCGAGCTTTTCACCGCGATTTTCGATGGTGTCGAGGCGGGCGGCGGCGGAGTCGCGGCGGGCGAGCACGTCGGTGAGCGAGGGGCCGTATTTGCGCTTGAGGGATTCGAGTAAATTGACGCGCTCTTCCAGCGTCGCGGCTTCGGCGGGGTTGATGTCGAGCTCGTCGGCGTAATCGGCGAGGTTGCCTTCGAGGTCTTGGAGTTCGAGGCAGGCAGTTTCGAGTGATGCGGTGCGCTCGCGGATGGAGGGGTCTAATTTTTCGAGGTCGCGGACGAGGCGCTGGACTTCGGTGAGTCGTTCGAGAATTCCGTCATCGCCGTTGAGGGCTGCGGTCGCGGCGGCGGCGGCTTCGACCAAACGGCTCGCATTCGAGGCGCGGCGCCAGCGGTCTTCGAGGTCCTGCTCGTCCTCGGGCTTGAGATTCGCCCCGTCGATTTCCTGGAGCTGATAGCGAAGTAGGTCGAGTTCCTGTTCGCTGGCATTTTCGGCATGGCGGATTTCCTCAAGCTCGGCGGATTTGGTGCGCCACGAACGGTAGGATTCGCGGTAGCTGGTAACGGCGGAATCCGCGCCGGCGTAGGCGTCTAGCATGGCGAGTTGCCGCTCGGTGGAGAGCAGCGATTGGTGGTCGTGCGGGCCGTGCAGATCGACGAGGTGCTCGCCGAGCCGCTTGAGCAAAGTGAGGGTGACGGGGGAGTCGTTGATGAACTGGCGATTCGCCGTCTGCCCGATGACGCGGCGGATGATGAGCTGCGTGTCGTCGCAGGGAGCGAGTCCGCCGTCTTCGAGGATGGCGTTGATTTCTAGCGGGTCCTTGAGTTCGAAAACGGCCTCGACCGAGCAGGTTTCCTCGCCGGTGCGGATGAGTGATTTTTCGGCCCGCTCGCCGAGGACGAGTTTGAGGGCACCGACGATGACGGATTTGCCGGCCCCGGTTTCTCCGGTGACGCTGATGAGGCCTGCGCCGAGTTCCCATGCGAGTTCATCGACGAGGGCGAGATTGCGGATTTTGAGAAGAGTGAGCATTCGTTTTGCGGAACGCGGGGTAGTATGCAAGGGTCGGCGCAGGAAGCAATGGCGGCTGAATTTTCCTTAACATTTCTTGGCACGGGGACCTCGGTGGGGGTGCCGGTGATCGGTTGCGATTGCCCGGTTTGCACGTCGGATGACCCGAAAAATAAGCGTTTTCGGTCGTCGGTGCTGGTGCGGGCGGGGGAGTTTACGATCTTGGTGGACTCGGGGCCTGATTTGCGGATGCAGGCGCTGCGGGAAGGATTGCGGGCGATCGATGGGGTGATTTACACTCACGCGCATGTGGACCATGTGGCGGGATTTGATGAGTTGAGGGCGTTTTGCTGGCGGAAAAAAGGACCGCTGCCGATGCATGCGACGGAGAGCTGCATGGATACGCTGAAGTGCATGTTCGGCTGGGCATTTTCGCCGGATAACGTGACTGATGGCTATGTGAGGCCGGATGTTCGGATCATCGACGGGCCCTTTTTTTATGGTGATCTGAAGGTGACGCCGCTGCCCGTCGAGCACGCTGCCGTGGAGACGATCGGTTATCTGTTTGAGTATCCGGGAGCCGGGAAAACGGCGTATTTGCCGGATGTGAAGCGGATTCCGGAGGAGACGATGCGGATGCTGCGGGGGGTGGATGTTCTAATCGTGGATGCGCTGCGGACGGCCGAGCATCCCACGCATTTCACGCTGGCCGAGGCCTTGAACGCGGCTGCGGAGCTGGGGGCAGGGGAGACATGGTTGACGCATTTGAGCCATGAGTATGACGTGGAATCGATTTCGAAAGAGCTTCCTGCTGGCGTGCGGTTGGCGTGGGATGGGCTGCGGATTTCACTGTAAGCTGCGCCGGGTCTTGCATGATCCGGGTATCCGGGCATCCTCGCCGCGATGAAAATTTGCGCACTGATTTTGCTGTTACTGGCGGGGGCTTCGCTGGCTTCGAGCGCGGCGATTTCGCCTGAATCGGTGGCGGTGCTTTACAATCGCGCGGTGCCGGAATCTCGGAAACTCGCGGAAATGTATCGCGATGCGCGGGGGATTCCTGCGGAAAATTTGATCGGCTTGGATATGCCGGTCGCCGCCGATATTTCGCGCGGGGATTACGAAAAGTGGATTATAAAACCGCTGCGCTGGGAGTTTGAGGATCGGCGCTGGTGGAAGCGCCAGAAGGACGCGGGAGGAGTGACTTTGCCCACCGTCAACCGCATCCGCGTGTTGGTCACGATGCGCGGCGTGCCGCTGCGGATCCAGCCGTTGCCGAAGCCTGCGCCGAAGCCGGGAGCACCTCCGGTTTCACCCAATCCGCAGAATCCGGTGGCCGGGCACGACGAGGCTTCGGTGGATTCGGAGTTGGCGATGTTTGGGGTGGAAGGCGTGCCGGTGGAAGGGGTTTTGCAGAACAAGTTTTATCAAAGCGCCAAGTCGATCTCGGATTCAAATTTGCCTTTTCTCGTGCTGACGGCGCGGATCGACGCGCCGAGTTATGCGACGTGTGAGAGGATGATTCGGGATGCGGTGGAGGCGGAGAAAACCGGGCTGTGGGGGCGGGCTTACGTGGACATCGCTAACAAATTTCCGCAGGGAGACCAGTGGCTGGAATCCGTCGTGAAGGTCGGTGGCCAGGCTGGAATCCCGACGGTGGTGGACCGCTTCAACGACACGCTGCCGAAGAACTATCCGATGACGGACGCCGCTCTCTATTACGGTTGGTATGACTGGAACGTGAGCGGTCCATTTTTGAACAGCCGCTTCCAATTTCGGAAGGGAGCCGTGGCGATGCACTTGCATTCGTTCAGCGCGGAGCAGCTTTCCAACGGAGCAAAAAACTGGAGCGGCGCGCTGTTGGAAAAAGGCGCGGTCGCGACGATCGGAAATGTTTATGAGCCGTATCTCCACCTGACTCATGATTTCGGCATCCTCCATCAAAGGCTACTTGCCGGATACTCGTTTGGGGAAGCTTGTTGGATGGCGATGCCGGTGACATCGTGGCAAGGCGTGGTGCTGGGAGATCCGCTTTACCGGCCGTTCCGGCACTTCGATGGCGGCGGGATGAAGCAGGACGGAGACATCGAGTTCCGTGCGCTGAGGGCGGCGGCCATCGAATGGAAGACGGACCCCCGCGAGCGCGCAAAGCAGCTGGAAAAGGCTGCGGAGCGGATGAAAAGCGGAGTTCTGGCGGAAAGCATCGGGCTTGATTTGCTCCAGCAGGGAGATCCCGGAGGTGCCGGCCAATGGTTTCGCACGGCGAAGGCGTATTACGCGAAAACCGAGGACAAACTGCGCGGGGATTTTCATCTAATTTCTATCGAACGCACGGCGAACCGCAAGGATCTGGCGGTGCGCGGCCTGCGGGATGCGCAGATGTTTTACGGGCCGATTCCGGAGTCGGACGCACTGAAGGGTTGGCTAGATATCCTCGATCCGCCACCACCACCGGCAGATCCGACCAAGGTGCCTGCCGCAAACAAGCCTGAAGCTATTGGAAATTTGAAATGACTTACGGATTTTTGCTGGAATCGATATGGCATCCGCCGCTGGCGTTTGCAGAGACGGCCGCGAGCGTGCTGCCGCCCGAGCTGGAGTTGCAGGCGTTGTGGTTTGCGGGTGCTTTGGGCAGAGACTTCCGCACGACCACCGGCGGGAAGGTTAGAATCGTGCAGTTTGGGGAATGGAACCGCGGTGCGGGACCGGATTTCATCCAGGCGGCTGTCGAGATCGACGGTGAATTGCGAACCGGCCCCTTGGAGTTAGACCCGGTGGCTGGGGACTGGGACGCACACGGCCATGCCACGAATCCCGCCTTCGGTGAGGTGATCTTGCACGTGGTTTTCCAATCGGACGCGCGGCGGATTTTTACCCGGACTTGGGACCATCGCGAAGTCCCGCAGGTGGTGATCAGCGAGTTGCAGCTCTCTGACGCTTTGAATCGGCCCCAGCGGGAGGTGGCCATCGCCCATCCCGGTCGCTGTGTCGCGCCGTTGAAGGGCATGCCGGTCGGAGCGGTTGATCGATTGCTAGAAGAAGCCGCGCTCTATCGTGCGGGGATGAAAGCTTCTCGCTGGCTGCGGACGGCGGACGCTCACGGGCGCGATGCTGCCTTGTTTCAAGCGACCGCCGAGACTCTCGGATACCGCGGAAACTCGCTTGCGATGCGCTTGCTGGCGCAACGCTCGCCGCTCGGCCTCCTCAAAACGGAGGGCGAGGCCGCCGAGGCGATTCTTTTCGGAACCGCCGGATTTCTATCTGCGGACTTGCACGAACAAGCCCCGGCCGACACCCGGGATTATCTCCGCAGCTTGTGGGACACCTGGTGGAAAAATCGGGCCCGCTGCGAAGTGACCGGCGAGCGGGCAATTCCTTGGAAAACCCATGGCCAGCGTCCGGCGAACCACCCTCATCGCCGCGTGGGAGCATTGGCCGCGCTGGTGAAAGTCTGGCCGCAATACCGGCGTCTGGCGCTCGCGCGACCTTTCGCTGCCAAGCCGGTGATCGACTTCCTGCAAACCCTCGATCATGAATTCTGGACGCACCGACACACGCTGACCTCAGCCGCCTCGGCGCAGCGGGTCGCTTTGTTCGGCCGTGCCCAAGCGCTGGAATTAATCGCCAACCACCTCGCCCCGCTGGCCATGCACGAGGACGGCATGACTTTCCAATCATACTACAAACTGCGGAATTCCGCGGCGAACGACAAAGTGAAGCGTTGCGGACTCAGGCTTTTCGGTTCCACCAAGGGCTCCGAGCCGTGGATGCGGCGGGTGTGCCACCACCAGGCGCTGCTTCAAGTTTATCAGGATTTTTGTCTTGAGGATTTTTCGGACTGCCAGAACTGCCCATTTCCCGAACAGCTAGCACAATGGAGGTGATTTCATGACTATGGAAATTCAACTGAACGGACATCCCCACTCACTCGAAGCCGAGATGACGCTTGGCGACTTGCTCGAAAGCGTCGGCTTCGGTGGCAAGCCCGTCGTCGTGGAGCTCAACGAGCAGGCCGTCTTTCCCCGCGACTATCCAAGCATCCTGATCCAGGGCGGCGCCCGGGTCGAGATCGTCACCTTGGCGGCCGGCGGTTAGCCTGTTCTTTTGTTTTCCGGGCGGTCAGGAGTTCCCTAACCGTCGTGAGGAGATTTTCCATTTGCCCTTTGGAATCATGCCACCAGTCGGTGGACCAGATGCGATGGAGTTTCCAGCCGAGGTCTTCGAGGATCATCTGGCGCAGCTTGTCGCGGTCGCGGGCGGTGGCAGCGCGGTGGTAGGTTGCTCCGTCGCACTCGATTCCAAGCAGATAGCGGTCGGGTGCGGTGGGATCAACGACTGCTAGATCGATTCGATACCCGGAGCAGCCGACTTGGTGATGGACTTCAAACGTAAGCGGTCAACAGAGCACCTCTCGCATTTTTGTCAGAGATTTGGCGGCTATGGCATCTATGCAACCCGGCTCTCGATAGTCTGACTGGCAGCCGGGCGGGTTTTGATCCAGTTGGCGGGGAG
>JBEGUC010000090.1:0-8708 GCA_041179105.1 Verrucomicrobiota bacterium
TGGAAGGACGTCTGGCTGAGTCAGCCGGTCTCCGGCACCGCTGGATTTACGGTTCAAGGTGGCGGTAGATCGCTGACGCTCACCGGCAACAATACTTTCAGTGGCGGCATCAAACTCACCAACACTGACAATCGGATCCAAATTTCCCATCTCAACGCCTTGGGAACCGGGATATTCCGCACCGAGCGAAGCTCGTCGAGTTCCGGACAGTTGATTCCACTCGCGGATCTATCCGGCGGCGCAGGCGTGCCGAACGCGTTTGATATCGCATCAGGTGCCTATCTCAATGTATTTGCCAACGGCACCAACCACCTGCTGCTTTCCGGCCCGATCATAAGCGCGGTGGGCACCGGCCATTTGCATAAATCCGGCACCGCCACCCTGACGCTCTCCGGCGAGAATACCTACACCGGCACCACCACCGTCGCGGCTGGAATCCTTGCCTGCAACAGCGCCACCGCCCTCGGACAAGGGCCTGTCGCGATCACCAGTGGGGCGAAGCTCACCTTGAGCTTTACCGGCACCCGCCAAGTCGCCTCGTTGTCGCTCGGTGGCGTCTCGCAGGTCAATGGCAGCTACGGCTCCACCGCCTCGCCCGCCACCAATAAGAACGACACCTATTTCACTGGCACCGGCACCGTGACGGTGGGTCCCATTCCTACTGCCACCAACACCACGCTCACCTCCTCGCTCGGCGCGACTGCGCCATACGGTTCTGCGGTGACCTTCACCGCGACCGTGGCCGTGGCGGGCGGCCCCGCAACCGGGACGGTGACATTCAAAGACGGTGTCACGGTGCTCGGCACCGGCACCCTGTCTTCCGGCAGGGCCACCTTCGCCACCAGCACGCTGGCCATAGGCGCACACTCGATCACCGCAAGCTACGAAGGGAGCGTGACCTTCGCGACCAGCGCTTCCTCGGTCTTCGGCTACTCAGTAACTGCCGCACCTGGCTACGAAACTTGGGCGGCGAACGGCGCACAAAGCCTCACACTCGGCGTGAACGACAGCCCCACGGCAGACCCTGACGGCGATGGCATTTCCAACCTGATAGAATTCGCCCTCGGTGGGGCGCCCATGGTTTCCTCGGCAGCGATCCTGCCGATGTTCACGAATCCGGGCGCGGCTTGGGTATTCGAATACAATCGCAGCGATGCGGCGCAGTCCTCCACCACCCAGGTCGTGGAATACGGCAACAACCTGAGTGGCTGGACACCGGTGACGATCCCCGCGAGCAGTGCGGGCATGGTGGAAATCACACCCGGCAGCCCATCGGATCGAGTGAAAGTCACGATTCCAAATCAAGGAAACCAGACGTTCATCCGCCTCAAGGTAAGTAAACAATGAGCCATCGAGATGACAGTTGCCCCCAGCCCATCTTTAACACTCAAGATATTAATCATTTGATATTGAATGATTTGCGTCATTTAAAGGTCGGCTCTGGCACTACATTTCGCTCAGTTTGTTAAATGGTCATTCTTTGGCGGCCGCCCGGGTCGGGGGCGAGGCCAAGCGGGCGTAGAGGTTGGCGAGCTCTTCTTCGGGGCGAGTGGCTTAGCGGATGTGAAGGGTTTTGCCGTCTCGCTGCTTGAAGGTGGCGGTGATCCGGTGTTGGCGCGCGAGTTTCTCCCGCAAGCTTGCCCAGCTTTCGTGAATCCCGTGCTCTTTGAGTTTTCGGCGGATCACCTGAACTGCCTGATAGGCGAGGACGGTGATGAAGAGGTGCCCGTCGCAACGGTCTTCGCGGTGATGATAGACCGGGCGCATGAGGTGTTGGTTAGGTCGTAGAGGGTGATGGTGGGTGTGAAGCTGAAAATGTCCTGCACGCGTCCGAACATCTTTTCTTCAATGAAGGCTTCCAGGGAGACGTGTTCGGCGCCGACGGTGCGGGAGTTGATCAGCTGCAGGGAGTTGATCAGCTGCAGGGAGTTGATCAGCTGCAGGGAGTTGAAATCGACTTCCTCGAATTCCTCGGTCTGCCCGATTCCTAACGAGCTTAGTTCGCCCCTGCGGGCGATGATCTGGCTGTAGATATGCTGGGCGGTGTGCTCAATGGCGGCATCGACGGCAAAGAGGGGTTCCTCGCGAAGGCCAAGACGGCTCAGTGACGCGTTTAGCAGGTAAAAGCCTCGGATGCCTTTCATGGGGATGATCTTCCCCTTGTTCACGAAGTCATGGAACGTGCTCCTCGCCATCGGCGGAGGAGGGGGATTCTGATCGGATACGAAAAAATCCCTAGAAACTAGGGCTTTTGGAGGCTTTTAAAAAAGTGCCTCGGCTTGGATTCGAACCAAGGACCAATTGATTAAGAGTCAACTGCTCTACCAACTGAGCTACCGAGGCGTTATACGTTGTCATCACTTTAGCCGGTGTTCCTTAGGAACTGCTGCCGTGGCGACGCCGGAGGTTTAGCAAGTCTCGCGGCGAGGGCAACGGTAAAATGTGACGGATTTTCGCATCACTCATCGCGACAATCTCATGGACAAATCGGCGCTTTGGGCCAAGACAGCGACCGGCTCATGCACCTTTTTCACGAATCTCGTCTCACGCTGCGATTGGCTTTGCCGCTGATGATCGGGCAGTTCAGTCAAATGCTGATGGGCGTGGTGGATACGTTGATGGTCGGGCATTTGGGGGTGGGGGACTTGGCGGCGCTGACGTTTGCGAACTCGCTGTTTCATGTGCCCTTCGTGTTTGGAATCGGCCTGCTGACGGGAATTTCCGTTTTCACCTCGAACTCGCGCGGGGCGAACGACGCACCTGGTGCCCGCGGCAGTTGCCGCCACGGGCTGTATTTGGCGACGGCGCTGGGATTGGCGCTTTTCGGGATTTCCTGGATCGTTTCCGTGAATCTCGATTTCTTCGGTCAACCCGCTGCGGTGGCCGCGCGGACGACGGTGTTTTTTCAAATCATCATGGCCTCGGTGATTCCGGCGCTGGCATCAATTGCGCTGAAAAACCATGCGGACGCGTTGAATCGCCCGTGGCCGCCATTCTGGATTTTCCTCGGCGGTGTGGGGCTGAATGTCGGGCTGAACTGGGTGATGATTTACGGCAATTTCGGCTGTCCGGCGCTCGGATTCGTGGGCGCGGCGTGGGCGACGCTGATTTCCCGGACGGCCATCCTAGTGGCGATGATGTGCTGGCTGGTGCGGGCGAAGGACTTGCGCGAATGGGTGCCTCACCGCTGGCTCCTTAAGCCGGATTTCCGCGATCTCCGGCGCTTGCTGTCGGTCGGGCTGCCGGCGAGCGTCCAGATGATTTGCGAGGTTTCCGCGTTTTCGTTGGCCGGGTTGATCATGGGGCGTTTCGGGCCGGAGGCGATGGCCGCGCATCAAATCGCGATCACTCTCTCCGCGACGGCGTTTATGATTCCGCTCGGGCTGTCGATGGCGCTCACCGTGCGGATCGGGGCGGCGCACGGCGCGGGTGAGCTGGCGCGATTGCGCCCGATTGCGGTTTCGGGCTGGTTAGTTAGCGGCGGGTGCTCGCTGGTGGCGGCGGCTTGTTTCCTGATTTTCGGAAAATTCCTCGCCTCGCTTTTTATCGATGCGCCTGCGGTAGTCGCACTGGCGAGTTCTATGCTGGTGATCGTCGGCATATTTCAACTGGTTGACAGTCTTCAAGTCGTGTCGGCGGCGATGCTGCGCGGGCTGCATGACGCACGGGTCCCGGCGGTGATGGGGTTTGCATCGTATTGGCTGGTGGGGTTGCCGGTCGGCGCGGGCTTGGCGTTCGGGCTGCGGCTCGGAGCCACCGGCGTTTGGTGGGGGTTGGCGGCGGGGCTTTTCGTCGCCTGCATCACGTTGAGCTCGCGTTTGTGGCGGAGCACCGGGAAAGCGGTCCGCAGAGCATGAGTCGTTAGGTGCCTTGCCATCCGCAGATTCCGCCATTCACTCCACCGATTTCGCTTCCGAGCGACTCTCCCCTTGAAAACCCTTTACTCCCTGTTTATTCCTCGCGCGGACTGCACCGCAGCCTGCTCCTTATTGCCATGAATGCCCTCACCCGTTGCCTCGATACTTACTGGTCCTCCTCCATCGGGAAAAAGCTCATCGTCGCCCTCACCGGTCTCGTCTTGGTTCTTTTCCTCGCCGGGCACCTTTCTGGTAATCTGCTGATGTATGTCGGGCGCGAGGCGTTCAACGAATACGCCCATTTCCTCCATACCATGCTTCACGGTGCGGGCGTCTGGATCGCCCGGATCTCCCTGTTGGTGATGCTGGTGCTGCATGTGGCGGCGACGATTTCCCTCACCCGCCAAAATCGGGCCGCCCGCCAAGCCTACGAGCATAAGGCGACGATTCAAGCGTCCAAGTCCTCGCGGATCATGATCATTTCCGGTCTCACTATCCTTGCCTTCGTCATTTTCCACATCCTTCACTACACCGTCCGGGTAGATTCTGATCTGGCGAAACTCGGTGCCACCGATCCTTACGGCATGGTCATCGTTGGCTTTCGCAATCCTCTCGTCGTGCTCTTCTACGTCATCTCGATGACGCTGCTCTGCTCCCACCTCTCCCACGGTGTCGCCTCGATCTTCCAAACGCTGGGCCTACGTTCCAAGAATTCGCAGGGACTCATCAAACAGATTTCGCTCGCCTACAGCCTCGTGATTTGGGCCGGGTTTATCTCCATCCCGATCTCGGTCCTCGCCGGAATCATCAAGCTCTAACTAAATTTCACCATGTCCACCGTCCTCGACAGCAAAATCCCGTCCGGCCCGCTTGATCAAAAATGGTCCAAGCACAAGATGGACTCCAAGCTCATCAACCCGGCCAACAAGCGGAAATTCACCGTCATCATCGTCGGCTCCGGCCTCGCCGGTGGTTCAGCCGCTGCCTCGCTCGCGGAAATGGGCTATCAGGTGAAATGTTTCTGCTACCAAGACAGCCCGCGCCGCGCCCACTCGATCGCCGCGCAAGGCGGTATCAATGCCGCCAAGAATTACCAAAATGACGGCGACTCAGTGCGTCGGCTATTTTACGACACGATCAAGGGCGGCGACTTCCGCGCCCGCGAAGGCAACGTCCATCGCCTCGCCGAGGTTTCCAATGAGATCATCGACCAATGCGTCGCCCAAGGCGTCCCCTTCGCCCGCGAATACGGCGGCTTGCTCGACAACCGTTCCTTCGGCGGCTCGCAAGTTTCCCGCACCTTCTATGCTCGCGGCCAGACTGGGCAGCAGCTTCTCATCGGTTGCTATCAGGCACTCGAAAAGGAAATTCACAAGGGCGGCGTGACGATGTATCCGCGCACCGAGATGCTGGACATGGTCCTCGTCAACGGCCACGCCAAGGGCATCGTCGTCCGCGACCTCAACACCGGCGCGATCTCCACCCACGCGGCAGATGCGGTCATCCTCGCCACTGGCGGCTACGGGAACGTGTTTTTCCTCTCGACCAATGCGATGGGCTGCAACGTCACCGGCGCTTGGCGCGCCGCCCGCCGCGGTGCCCTTTTCGCCAATCCTTGCTACACCCAGATCCACCCGACCTGCATCCCGGTCAGCGGCGACTATCAATCCAAGCTCACCCTGATGTCCGAGTCGCTCCGTAACGACGGCCGCATCTGGGCACCCAAAACCCAAGAAATCGCCGCGAAAATCCGCGCCAAGCAGCTCAATCCGAGCAACGTCGCGGAAGACGACCGAGACTATTTCTTGGAACGGAAATACCCGTCCTTTGGAAATCTCGCGCCGCGCGACATTTCCTCCCGCGCGGCCAAGGAAGCCTGCGACGACGGCCGCGGCATCGCCCCGACCGGCCTAGGCGTCTATCTGGATTTCCGCGACGCCACCAATCGCCTCGGCGAGGCCACCATCCGCGCCCGCTACGGCAACCTCTTCCAGATGTATGAGAAAATCGCTGGAGAAGACCCTTACAAGCTGCCGATGATGATCTATCCGGCAGTCCACTACACCATGGGCGGCCTCTGGGTGGACTACAATTTAATGTCCAACATCCCCGGCCTGCACGTCCTCGGCGAAGCAAATTTCTCCGACCACGGCGCAAACCGCCTCGGAGCCTCCGCCCTGATGCAAGGCCTGGCAGACGGTTATTTCGTCATCCCCACGACCATCGCCAACTACCTCGTCACCCAGAAACCCGGCAGCGTCAGCACCGACATGCCGGAGTTCAAACAGACCGAGGCCGAGACCCGCGAGCGCGTCAACAAGCTGCTCTCCATCCAAGGCAAGCGCACCGTGGATTCCTTCCACCGCGAGCTCGGTCTGACGATGTGGGATAAGTGCGGCATGGCTCGCTCCCGCGAAGGGCTGGGCGAAGCGCTTGAGAAAATCCCGCAGATCCGCGAGGAATTCTGGCAGAACGTCCTCATCCCCGGCTCCGGTGCCAACGCCAACATGGAGCTCGAAAAAGCCGGCCGCGTCGCCGACTTCCTCGAATTCGGTGAAGTGATGTGCCACGACGCGCTCAACCGCGAGGAATCCTGCGGCGGCCACTTTCGCAGCGAGCATCAATTCTTCGAAAACGATCCGGAAGTCATCGCTGGCAGCACCCAAGCCGGCGAGGCCAAGCGCGATGACGCGCATTTCTCGCACGTCTCCGCTTGGGAATACAACGGCGAGGGCAAGGCTCCCACGCTGCACAAGGAGCCCCTTGTTTACGAGGAAGTCCACGTTTCGATCCGCAGCTACGCGTAAGTGCTTTAGTTCTCGACTGAGAGTTAGTTTTTCGGCTCCGCCTTCTTGCCGCGGGCTTGGGCGTGGGTGCTGATCGCGGCCTTGACTGCGTCTAGCCGTTTCGGCCAGACGAAGCTGGGAGCTTTGGAGGGATCGTAGCCAGCGAGGTGGCCGTGAAGACGGGTGGCGGGTTTGGTGTATTTGAATTCGGTGTCCGCGAAAACTTCCCGGCACAGGCCCGCGAGCTTGGGGTCATACTCCAACAGCTCGACGCGGGTGTTCACATGGTTGTGGTCGTGATCATTCTCGCGGTTGTCGTCGAACCACGATTGCACGCCTTCGGCGAAGTATTCGTAGTGGTTGACGCTGGCGTATTTGCCTTTCCACAACCCGTCCTTCATGGCCGCGTCGTAGGCTTGTTTGATACGGGTGTCGAAGGTGGGATCCACGTTGTTCAATCCGCGCAGATGGATGTTGTGGGCGAACTCGTGAATGAGAATATTTTCCTGCTCATAAGGATCGCCTGGATAGCCGAGCACGTTTTCCTCGGCGCAGGTGCAGCAGGGATTGGTGATGCTGCCGCCGGTGCCGCGGGCACGGGAGTCCCAGAAATCTTTGCCGGAAAAGGTTTCAAAATCGGGCATCGGCTCATCGCCCATGCTGGTGAATTCCGGCAGGTCGGTGGTGAATTCATCGTATGCCATGATGCAGAGCCGCGCGCCGCTGAGGATCATTGCCTCCAAGACGTCAGGGCGCTTGGCGAGCATCAAGTCACAGATAAATGCAGCCTCCTTGAGCGCGTAGGGGTTCACTTTTTGCGAAGCCACGATCGGAAAGCCACGCAGCCATTCGATCTGGGTGTAGAACGCGGGAATGCCATTTTTTCCTGCCGCAGGATCGAAACGGAAGGCTTGGTGAGTCACCTTTGAGGTGACGTTGGCTTCCTTCCGGTCGTCGCGCCCGACAACTAGAAAGCGGTGGCCGAGGCTGGTGGTGATGATGGTGTCTCGTCCCGGCGCGACAAATCCGTTAGGCACTCGTTCGTTTTCCGACTTCATCCAGAAGACATCAAGGGTCTGCTGGCTGCCGTTTAGAATCTGCAACTGCGGGCGCTCCTCGGAAAACGCCTGGAGGCACGAGAGTGAGAGCGCCGCCAAGACGCCGATGCTTCGCCGAAAACACGGATGCCCAAGCGGGCCGAATCGAGTGGATTTTTTCCCCATTGCCACCTTACGCCATTTGAATTGCCGACCTTGCATTGAGTTTTCGGTCATTTCCCGGCTGAGGGAGTCTAGACAGTTTTTTTCGCAAAAAAAGCTGCCGGGAGCTTTCCCGGCAGCTTTTTGAATTTCAGAGAAAGCGAATGCTTATTCGCCTTGCGGTGGTCCGCCTGGTCCGCCTGGTCCGCCTGGTCCGCCTTGTGGCATTGGGAATGGCATGCCGCCTTCAGGGGCTGGAGGTGCGTCTTGGATTTTGACGAGTTCCAATTCGAAAATTAGCACGCTGTTCGGGGCGATTTCCGCGCTGCGGCGCTCTTCGCCGTAGGCAAGATCGCTCGGCATGAAGATTTTCCACTTGGCTCCGACCGGCATGGTGGTGAGGGCTTCCTTGAAGCCGGGGACGACTTGAAGAGTCATCGGCACTGGCTCGCCGGCTGGCGATGCGTCGAATTCCTTGCCGTCGATGAGCGTGCCCTTGTAGTGGACGAGGAATTGCTTTTCAGCGGCCTCCTTGTCGCCTTCCTTGGGAGCGACGTATTTTTCGCTGCCGCCTTTGGTGATGACTTCGTATTGAAGACCGCTCTTGGTGGTGGTGACGCCTTCGCGCTTGGCGTTCGTTTCAAGGAATTTCTTGCCGGCTTCGAGGTTGGCGGCTGCTTTTTCCTTTTCGCGGCCTTGGAGCATCTCACCGAGAGCTTCCATGGCGGCTTGGAGTTTTGCTTCTTCGAGTTCCGGCTTGCCACCCTTGATGGCGGACATGAATCCCTTGAGGAAAGTTTCAGGATCGAGATCGTCGGCACCCACGCCGAACTTGCCGAACTGCTGGGCGAAACCACCGCCGGTGC
>JBEGUC010000091.1:0-8643 GCA_041179105.1 Verrucomicrobiota bacterium
ACACCAACGCGATCCGCATCGATTCATCCGAGTGATTGCTATAAACCTCGTCGCGATAATAAAAAATCCGGTCCTCCGCCAAGTGGATGTGCGCTTCCGGCAGGACTTCGTGGTATTTCTGCAACTCTTTCTCGTGCAGGCTGAAAATGTCGCCATGAAACATCCTCCGGTAATTCGGCATCGCCACATGGACGTCCGCTCCCAACTCAAAAAGGGCGGAAACGAGCGATGCAGAAACATCCGCCAGCCCCCCCGCTTTCGCCGACATCCGCTGCGCCATGTTCCCCATGCCTGACGGCAAATAGGTGATCTCCGGCGTGACAATGAGGATTCTCGGCTTGGCGGGTTTGGGCGTGGACTTGGCTGACATCGGACGGGAAATTCAAGGCTGTGACTCTATCCGCAACGAGCTTGGCGAGATTTCCAAACGACCGCGAACCCAAACTTCGCAAATTTAAAACTATTCAGGTATTTAAGAAACCTTGAGGAACCGTCGTCCAATCCCACCGTAAACCCATCGCAGAGGGTGGTAAATTCTTGGTTTTGGCGCATGATCAAGGTGTTTCCCCAACGAGGCGCGGGGCTGAGATTTTTTGGGCGATCCTCGGCGACCTCTCCACCCCCCGCAAACACGCCCTCAACCTGATGAACTCCATCAAATCCGCATTCGCAGACCAACCTGCGGATTTCACCCTCGAATAGTTACGCATTCAGCGGCAACTCGCGATTCCCCCCAAATCACGGCGCTCCCATTTCTCGGGTTTGACCTTTGGGATTTGCTTCGCTAGGGATTCCGGCACTTCCCCATGATTCGCGAAATCGTCCAATACGGCCACCCTGTCCTTCGTCAACGCTGCCGTCCCGTGACGGAGGTCGATGATGAAATTATCCAACTCGTCGGCGACATGCTCGACACGATGGTCGCGGCCAACGGCGTGGGACTCGCCGCCCCGCAGGTGGGCGAGGATTTGCGGCTGGCCGTCGTCGATGTCTCCCACGATCCCGAGTGCGTTTCCTTCCTCAAGGTGAATGGCGAGGAAGTGAGTGTTTTGGATATCATGCCGCTGATTTTCATCAATCCCGAGCTCGCGTTCGGCCAAGCCAAGGAGTTTGGAATGGAGGGCTGTCTGAGCATCCGTGGCATCCGCGCCGAGGTGCGCCGCCCGGAAGCGGTGAAGGCGACCCTGCCCCAGCTCGATGGCACGGTGCTAGTGGTCGAGACCGACGGCCTGCTCGCGCGCGCCTTGCAGCATGAAATCGACCATCTCAACGGCGTGTTGTTCGTGGACCGCTTGCCGGCGGTGGCCAAGGTTTCGATGAAAAATCGGCTCAAGCGGTTGCTGGAGGAAAACGCGGAAAGTTGAAGTTTTTTTGCGGTGATGCTCGAATTTCCGCCAGCATTCCGTAAAACTCTGCCCACTCCGCAGCCATGGTCTTGGATTTCGTTCTCACGAACCTAACCGAGGATTTTTCCGCTCGTTGATTTAGCGCTATCGCGAAATCAACCGCTAAAAAGCCTGCCGAGATTTAAACCAACTACCCTGCACGCTTCCGCAACCACCGACAAATCCGGTTGTCATCGGCATTCTCGATTGATACGTTCCGCCAAAACCCGTGCCGATTTACCCTTCCATCGAACATCCTTTTCGAGTATCAGCCTTTTTGCAGCGGACCTTCGCGTGCGTGATGGTTCTGGTCATGGTGGCCGGACCCGCGCGTGCCGCCGCGCCCGCCACGGGCTGGGATACCACGAAGATCGAGGGCCGCGAGTATGTCTCGGTGGATAGCATCAAGCGCTTTTACAACTTCGCCAAAATGACCCGCGCGGGCTCCTCGGTGGTCCTTGAAAACGCTAAGGTCGAAATGAAACTCAAAGTCGGCGGCAACGAGTGCCTGATGAACAACGTCAAATTCGTTTTCAGCCATCCGATCGAAACGGTGGGGGAGAAAAACTACGTCTCGCGCATCGATCTCGCGAAATTGATCGATCCGGTGTTGCGTCCGAATTTCATCCAGAACGCCGGGGACTTCCGGACGGTGGTGCTGGATCCCGGTCACGGCGGCAAAGATCCCGGAGCCACCAATCCGTTAGGCACCGAGGCGATGTACAATCTCAAGCTCGCCGGGATGGTGAAAAAGCAGCTTGAGGCGAAGGGCTTCAAGGTGGTGATGACCCGGAGCACGAACGAGTATCTCACCCTCCAGGAGCGCGTAGAATTCGCCAACGCCATCAAGGAAAACGCCGTTTACGTTAGCATTCATTTCAATTCCGGCGGCAGTTCGGCCCGCGGTATCGAGACGTTCACGCTCTCCCCGCCGGGCGTGCCGCACTATGACCACGATTTCAAAGCCGCCGACTTACAAACCCGCGCCGGCAACGAGCACGACTCCGCGAACATCGCGCTCGCCACCTCCGTCCACGGCTCCATCCTCCGGCGGCTCGGGACTAACACGCTCGATCGAGGCATTAAGCGTGCCCGTTTCAGCGTTCTTTCCGGCGTCCGCCACCCCGCCATCCTACTCGAGGGCGGTTTCCTGAGTCATCCTTACGAGGCCCGCTTGATCGAGAAGGAAGCTTATCAAAACGCGCTGGCTAGCGGTCTCGTTGATGCCATCGGGAAATACCGCTTCGCTGTCGCACGCAAGTCAGTTGGCTCTCCGGCGAATTGATCGGAGTCAGCCGAGTTTAGCCCCGAGAATTGCCTCGGTCATCCGCAGCGCCTCCACGTTCGGCCGGACGGAATGCACGCGGTGGAGCATGACTCCTTGTTCACGCGCATTGGCGGTGATGGCGATCGTCGGCCACTCGCGAGCCGCGAGATCGTCGGTGTTGAGAATCCGGGCGATGAAGGATTTCCGGGATACGCCCAGCAGGATCGGCCGCCCGGCCACGGAAATTTCCCTGAGTGCGCGGAGCAGCGCGAGATTGTGCTCCAAGGATTTCCCGAAGCCGATGCCCGGATCGAAACACAACGCCGCCGGGTCCACCCCGGCCGCCGTGAGCGTCTCGAAACGCTCGGCGAAAAACGCCCTCACTTCCGCGACGACGTCCGCATACTGAGGTGCCGCCTGCATCGTTTGGGGGCGGCCCTGCATGTGCATCACCACCACGCCGCAGCCGCTGGCCGCGCAAATTTTCGCCATTTCCGGATCCGCCAGCAGGCCACTCACATCGTTGACGATATCCGCCCCGGCGGCGAGCGAGGCGGCGGCGACGGCGGCCTTCGAGGTGTCGATGGAAATCAGCCCGTCCCACTCCGCCCGCAGCGCCGCGACGACCGGGACCGTGCGGGCGATTTCCTCTGCGGCCGGGACTGGCAGCGAACCCGGTCGCGTCGATTCGCCGCCGATGTCGATGAGTGCTGCGCCCTCCGCGATCATCCGGCGGGCGTACTCCAGCGCGGTCTCGATGTTGAAATGGTCGCCGCCGTCCGAGAACGAATCCGGAGTGACGTTCAAAATTCCCATCGCCTGCGCCTGGTGGGTGAGGTCGAGTGTGGCGCGTCGTGTTTTCCAAATCATCGGTAAATTGGCGGCTTGCGGCGTCCGCCTGAGGGACTTAGTTTGCGCCCCATGCACCCGCTGGCAACTTGGAAAATCTGCGCGATCGCCGCAGGGCTTTTCGCTTCATTACCCTGCTCCGCAAACGATGTCGGAGCCGTCGATGGCCCGAATGTCCGCTGCATGAAGCACAAGGACGGTTCGCGTGCGGTTTTCACCCGCAGCCCTGATAGCCGCACCCTAACCAAGAAGACCTACACGCCGAACGGGGTGATCTGCATGCTGACCACTTACAAGATGGATTCAAACGGCAACCCGCTCGGTTGCAAAATCAAGGACGGCCAGAACACCGAGATGTTTAAAGTCAGCTACGGCTACCACAAGGTGACCGGCCTGCTCGTCGAGGAGCTCATGTTCGACTCGCGGGTGCGCCGCCTCAATCCGGCTAACGGCAAGGAGCTGCCGGTGCAGCGGATTGTGTATCTCTATGATGCAGAAGGTAAACGCAGTGCGCCGATGGTTTACAATCTGCTGCCCGGAAAAACCTTCGAGCAAGTGTTCGGCGTGAAATCCTCTGCGCTGGAATCGAATCCCTTCAAGTAAGCCGTGCCCTCTCCCCAGACCTTGCTTCCCTGGCTTCTCGGCGGGGTCATCGGTGCTGCTGGTATCCTGCAGGGCCTTCATTGGCGCTCGTCGAGCAATACCGCAGATCTAGCGGAAATCGAAAACCAGCTCCGCATCGCTGGCGAAGAAAACCAAATGCTCCAACGCGAGAACGATTCACTTCGCTCGCTCGCGCAAGGCGGCGGCGAGCTTGCCGTGCCGCAAGAATTTATCGACCGCGCTGAGAAAGAGTTCGGCCTGCGCTTTCTATCAAGCCCGGTCGTCCACCGCCTCGCTGGCGAGGAGCTCCGTGGCAGGATCATGGCTGCTATCGAAAGCCGCTACGGTCCGGCGGGCATCGACGACCGCCAAGAGTCCTACAAACTCATCGGCTGGCTGCGGCCGGACGACGACCTACTCTCCCAGTTAGCTGCTGTCCGCGCGGTTGGTGCTATAGCGTGGTTCGACGATGTCACCGGCGAGGGTTGGGTGACTGACGGCTTCGATTTAAAAAACATCCCTGACCAAGCGGCACTTGTCCGGCTGCTTGCCCGAGCTCTGCTGCACCAGCATTTTCCGCCGACTCCGGCCTATCCCGGAGACGACGCCGCGCGTGCTCGCGAGGCGCTTCATCAGGGGGCCGCAGCAGGTTCCGAGGCGCGGTTTTTCGCGTTGAGCGCCCGTGCCATCGGTTTTATGCCGATGAAAGAAAACACGGAGGCCGTGCAGCTTCTCGCCAGTCTTTCTACGTTTCTCAAAGGCCTAACCATCTTTCCCTCGTCCGAGGGCAAGGGCCTTGCAGACACCTTGCACGTGCAAGGCAATGAGAAGTTTCAAGCCGCGTTTCGCAATCCCCCGCAGACCACTCGCGCGATTTTATTTCCCGGCGAGCCTGCGGCCGAGCCCAAGGCGCTGGAGCTTCCCACCGTGCCTGAGGAGCCTTTCCTCACCGAGACTGCGGGCCAGCTCGGTCTGCGACTGTGGCTCGAACCGCTCGGCGCGGCTTCCGAAATCGCCGCCTGTTGGAAAAACGACCGCTACGTTCTGTTCCCCGATGGCGAGGCCTCCACCGCAGTGCTCTGGGAGATCGAGTTAGAAAACGCCGCCGCCGCCGACAAGCTCCAAGCCGCCGCCAGCCAGCTCGTCGTCGCGATGGCTGGCGTGCAGGAAAAACGCCACTTGAAAATCACCCGGCCTTCGCCCGTCCGCGTCCGTTTCCTCAACACCTTCGAGGCTGCGACCGCCGCCGCGCTCGGGGCTGAATAGTTCATCATGATCGCCAAACGAGTCATCTTCGAAGGCCGCGTCCAAGGCGTCGGTTTCCGCTACACCGTGAAGGATCTCTCGCGCGGCTTCGACGTCTGCGGTTGGGTGAAAAACCTGCCGGAAGGCAGCGTGGAGTTGCAAGTCATGGGCCAGGAAGACGAAGTGGAGTCTTTCATCAAGGAGATCGCCGAGGAATCCACCGTCGCCCACCACATTAAAAACCTAACGGCGGAGAATATTTCGCTGCTGGAGAATTGTTCCGGCTTTCGGATTTATCATTAGATTTGTCCCGGCTCGGGAGCGGCGGCGGGAGCGGCGGCGGGAGCCGATTCTTGTGGTTTGCGCCGTTCCACCGCGCGGATCAGCCCGAGGTAGGAGATCGTGCCGATTAAATAAAGCGCGGCGGTGACCATGAAAACTTGCCAATAGGGAAGCTCGTGGGTGCGCAGGTTTTCAAAGATCCGTGCGGCTAGCCACCAAGAGCCGCTCCAGATCGCGCCGTTGCAAGCGCTGATTAGCTCGCGGTTGTGCTCGCCCACGTAGGCCATCGAGAGCTCGCTGGTGGAGGGGCCTGCCATGTTCATTAGCGGCTGGCGGAAGATGAAAGTGACCAGTGCAAATGGGAGTGCCCAGCTGGCATGTTTCCAAAGTTCGGTGAGTCCCATCAGCACCAATAGGACGACGGCGGCGGATTGCACGCCGATGATGGCACCGCGCCAGCCGAGGCGGCGGCGCACTTCCGGGACGATCAGTCCGGCGACGAAGGCCAGGAGATTGCTGACAGAGCCGAAAGCGGAGAAGCTGGCTGAACTGAGGTGATAGACGTTGCTGAAGAACAGGTTGAGGAACTGAATCCCCATACCGGCTCCAGTCGCGATGCAGAACGTAGGGATGAGCGCGCGCAGCAACACCGGGAAATCCTCGCGGTGGACGTGCAGCCAGTGGCGGGTGGTTTTTTCCGCCACCGGCGGGTCCGGGAGGCGGGAGTAAAAGAACGGCGCTGCCAAACCGCAGATTGTTAGAATCAGCAATGTCGAGTATTCATCGAAAACCAGGTGGATGCTTCCGAGGTGGAAAGTGCCGATGCCTTGCAAGACACTGGAGAGCACTCCGCCGCAGATACTGGCGGCTCCCCAAGTCGCAAACACCAGACTCAGCGCCTCGCTAGATTGATCCGGCGGTGCGATGCGAAGTATCATCGGGATGCTGGCGACATTGAGGATCAGTGCCGCGAAGCCCATGGCAAGAAAGCAGTATGGGGCGGCGTCCATGGCGCCGAACCGCACGACTTCTAACGTGGCCAGCGCGGTCAGAGGAAAGAAAACTGCGCCTATGACGAGCGGCGTGCGCAGCGGCCGTCCGCGCAGCCACAGGCCGGCTGGCAGGGCGAGAAAAAAGGTGGCGAGAAACCGGTGGGAGGTGATCGCCGCGATCGTTGGGTCGTCGAGCCCGCGTGCTTTCAGGAAGAGGTTGAGCAGGAGAAACTGCGACGCGTTGATCAAGTTGATCAGGAACATCCCGGCTGCGAATTGCAGGACGCACTTCGGCAGGGTCCGGTATCGATCCAGCCATGCAGGAAGATGCGTCATCAGACGGCTAGCGTATGCTTGCTTCTTTGAGCTTGGCAATCGCTTCGTCTAGCCGCTTGCGGGTGGCGGTGAGTTCGGCAGCGAGGGAGAGGAGTTTTTCGTCGCGCGCGGCGATGGCGGTTTCCCAAGTTTTCACCTGTTCGCGCGCGGTGGAAATTTCAACTTCTAAGCTGGCGGTTTGCGTCGTTTTTTCCTCCATCAAGCGGGCGGAGGCTTCGGCAGCTTTTTGTGTGGCTTCGATGGACTCCTTGAGCACGGCGATGTCGCGTGCGAGATCCGCGGCGCGCTGGGTCTCGGCCGCTGCTAGATCGTGCGCGGTGGTGAGTTCAGTTTTGAGCTTCGCCAACGATGCTCCGGCGGCGCGTTCGCGTTGCCATTGGATGAGGATCAACGCGCTGAGGATCAGGCAGCCGATGGTGTTGAGAATGGGCAGAACGCGGGATTTCACGCTTCAAGGATGGGGAGTTTTCGATTCAAAGCTGACTTTTTCCACGCCGGCGTCGCGGACGGCGTTGAGGACTCCGAGAACTTGCTTGTGTCGCGCTTCGGAGTCGGCGGCGATGAGGACGCGGGCTTCGTCTGGCTTCGCCTCGGCTTTCAGGCGCGTGGTGATTTCAGAAAGGGTGATGATTTTACTGTCCCAAGTCGTCACGCCGCTGGCATCGATGGAGATCTGGAATGGCGGCGTCTTCGTATCTGCCACGCCGGTGGAGGCTTCTGGTAAATTGATCGGCACGCGGTGGAGCTGAGTCATGCTGAGGCTCACTAACATGAAGGCGGCGAGCAGGAAGAACATGATGTCGATGAGCGGGATGATTTCGATCCGCGCTTCATCGCCCTCGTCGTCGGAGGAGCGGCTGTGGAGTTGGACGGGCATCAGCGCGGGGTGCGGTTTGCGGCGAAGGTTTCGAGATCGTGGCCGTGTTCCTTTGCAGATTTCACCAGCAACTCGGTGTGATTGATCCAGCGTTCCAAGGAGCCGCGGAGGACGGCGACGCGTTTGCGGAAAAAGTTATAAGGAAGCAGGCAGAGGATGGCGATGGCAATGCCGCAGGCGGTGGCGATGAGTGCCTCGCCGATGCCGCCGGAGACCTTGCTGGCGGCGAGTTGCTCGTCTCCGACGAAGGAGAATGAGCTCATAATGCCTACGACGGTGCCAAACAATCCGAGCAGTGGCGCGAGGGTGATGAGCGTGCTGATGACCCACATGCGGGCTTCGGATTTCTCGATGAGATGGGTGGCGTGAAGCTGCATGGCGGCGAGCATGGAAGTGTGCGCGTGGGTCATGCCTTCGTGGAGGTTTGTGAGAAATGGCTCGCGGGTGTTTTTCCCTAGCTCCCAGGCGGTGTTGAAATCGCCGGTGCCGACGGCGATGCGGGCTTGTTCTTGTTTTTCCTGCTGAAGCGTGGCTTGCAGGCGGAGCCACCAGACGGCGCGGTCGAGGAGGACGCAGAGGGCGAGGAAAAAGCTGGCGAGGATGGGCCACATGACCCAGCCGCCTTTGATGAATGTTTCGACGACGATGTTAGCGAGCACGGTGTGGTTAGCGGAGTTGGAAAACGATGGGGCGCTGGAGCTTCATGACCCCGCCGGCGGGGAATGTCCAGCGGCGGACGGTGCGGACGGCTTCGGCATCGAGCAGCGGCCAGCCGGAAGAGGATTTCGGATAGGCGGAAATGACGCG
>JBEGUC010000092.1:0-8438 GCA_041179105.1 Verrucomicrobiota bacterium
GGCGAGGCAGAAGCGGTCGAGGATAAGCGCGAGCGGGGGAGATTCGTCAATGACGGGAGTTTCCCGAAGAGTCGGCGCTGCGGGTTCCGTCCTGCGACCGAACATGGAACGGAAGAGATCGCGACGGTTGATGGTGCTCATGGTTTGTTGATAGGCACCAAGTCCAAGGGCGGTTTGGGATTCGTCAGGTAGGTTTCCCGATTGTCGAACGCGGCGTTAGGCGCGTGGCACTGGAGGCAATTCTGGCGCTCCGGATGGGAGGTGCGGATGGCCTGTTCGCGCCCCGGCCCATGGCAGGCCATGCAGTTTTGGCGCATCCAAACGGCGTGCGGCATCGTCGGCGGCGCGGTGCCGTATGCCCGCGGGCCATGACCGGCGGAGGTTTTTCCGTCGAAGGAGTTTTCGATGACTAACCGAGTATTAGGGGGAGCTGTGACTTCTCGCAGGCCGTCTGCGGGGACGTGGCAGGAGGTGCAATTGGTAATCCACGGGTGACTGATTTCTGCGGGACGCTTGCCCCCGATGACGAGGTTGGTGTCTTCGCCGTGACAGGAGGCGCAGGCGGATGCCTTGAGTGTGTCAATGGCATGGGGGATCACGGGCGGCGCTCCGTCATAAGCGCGCAGAGATTTGCGGCGCTCAATGGCGGCGGCGGTTTCCGCAGGCGCGGCGGCAGTTTGACCGACTAACGGGGCGACCGCTCGTGGCAGGTCGGCGAGGGTGAATTTCCAGTTGCGGTTGGCTTGCCAGGCGGTTTTGGGAATTTCCTGATATTTGGGTGCAACCGGAATTTCTAGCGGGAGTGCGGAGACCTCGTGCTTCTCGACGACATGGAGTTGGTTGCGTGTCAGTTGTCGCTCGGTCTGGCGCATGCCCATGAAAAAACCGGAGACGGCTAACATGCAAACCGCCAAGAAGACCACCGCGAGTGTCTTGCGGTGGTGGCGGAAGTAGCTTTCGATGTCGTGGCTGTCCATGAGTTGGTTAGGCTTTACGAATCCGGGCAGCGCACTTCTTGTAATCCGGCTCCTTGGAGATCGGGCAAACTGCGTCGAGCGTGATGTTGTTAATCAGGCGCTTTTCATCGAAGAAGGGCACGAACAATGAGCCTTTGGGTGGGCGGCCACGGCCGTTGAGCCAGGCGGTTAGCGTGATTTCACCACGGCGGGTGGAGACGATGATGTCGTCGCCATTTCCGATGCCCGCCGCCGCAGCGTCGTCCGGGTGAACTTCGCAGTAGGCATTCGGCATCGCGCCGCGGAGTTGGGGCACACGCATGGTCATGGTGCCGCTGTGCCAGTGCTCGACGACGCGGCCGGTGCAAAGCCAGAATGGATAGTCGGTATCGGGTTCTTCAGGATGGCGCTCGAAGGGGCAGAACCAGATTTGTGCGCGACCGTTGTCGGTGGTGGAGTGATAGAAATCGATCCCTTTGCCCTTGGCGACAAAGGGATCTTCGCCTTCCACGAATCGATAGCGGGTTTCTTTGTAGGTGCCGTCTGGCTGCTCGACGACGGGCCAGCGCAGGCCGGTGGCTTTGACGAGTTCGTCATAAGGCGCGACGTGTTTGTGTTTGATGTGGGTCAGCGGGCGGTAATCTTCATAGAGCACGCGGTCGGCATTGATGTCGTGGAAATGCGCATAATCCCAAGCGGGCACTTCATTTCCGGCGTCATCCTTGAAGGTGAAGATGAACTTTCCGTCCTTGTCCTTCATGCCGGGATGGCCGAGCTCGAACATGCGGTGCGCGATGGCGAGCGTCATCCAGACGTCTTCGCGCGCCTGGCCCGGTGGCTGGACCATCTTGAACCATTGTTGCGTGCGGCGCTCGGAATTGCCATACGCGCCATTTTTTTCGACCCACATCGCAGCGGGTAGGACGAGGTCTGCAATCTCGGTGGAGGCTGTCGGATAGACGTCGGAAACGATGAGGAACTTGTCATCGAGGCCGGTCTTGGCGGTGTAGAGTTTCTTGAGATTCGGCAGTGTCTGGCCGGGGTTGGTCACTTGGACCATGATGGTGTCGATGTCGCCGCCCTTGTCCTTGGGTGTGCAGAATTTCTCGAACAATAACACGGTGTGATAGCCAGGCTTCTCACTGATACGTCCGGCGGGGAGGTTCCAGTGCTTCTCGCACTGCTCGCGGTGAGGTTGTTTGGCGACGAGCCGGCCGCCGGGCAGCGTGTGGCAGAGCGTGCCGACCTCGCGGGCGGTGCCGCAGGCGGAGGGTTGACCCGTTAGCGAAGTGGGCGCGTCGCCGGGTTTGCCGAAATGGCCGCTGAGCAGGTGGATGCCGTGGACGAGGCGGTTGATCGCCGTGCCGCGGGTGTGCTGGTTCATGCCCATGCACCAGGTGGAGGTGATGCGGATGTCTGAGTTGGCGAATAGATCACCTAACATTTTCAGTTGCTCCACGGAGAGTCCGGAGAGTTTGCTGACGTGCTCTGGCGTGTATTCGGCGATGCGTTTCTTGAACTCATCAAAGGTGATTGCCACGCCCATAAGATCGGGCTTTGCGATGTCGGCATCGGCGCGGAAAGCGCAGTGGTTTTCGACGAATTTCTTGTCCCACGCGCCGCGCTCGATGAGTTGCTGGGCGATGCAGTTGGCGATGGCGAGGTCTGTCTGCGGGCGGAATTCCAAATAGTGATCGGCAAATTCCGAGGTGCGGGTGCGGCGGGTGCCGAGGTCGATGATGGTGATTTTCTGACCGCGCTCCCGGCGGTCGAGGATGCGGGAAAACAAGACTGGGTGCATTTCCGCCATGTTATTTCCCCACATGAGCAGCACGTTGCAGGCATCGAGATCGTCATAACAGCCGGCGGGCTCGTCCACGCCGTAAGTTGATATGTAGCCGGTGACGGCGGAAGCCATGCAGAGGCGGGCGTTAGGCTCGGTGTGGTTGTTGGAGAGGCCGCCTTTCATGAATTTGGTGGCGGCGTAACCCTCGGGGATGGTCGATTGCCCGGAGGTATAGAATCCAAAACCTGCGGGGTTTTTCATGATGCGGCGGGCGACGATGTCGATGGCTTCCTCCCAGGAAATTTTTTCCATCACGCCGTTGCGGCGGAGCATCGGGTCGGTGAGGCGGTCCTTGCCGTAGAGGATGCCGCCGACGTGATAGCCCTTCACACAAAGAAGGCCCTTGTTCACTGCGGCGTCCGGATGGCCCGCGATGGCGACGACTTTTCCGTCCTTGACGCCGACTTTCACATGGCAGCCGGTGCCGCAAAACCGGCAGGGAGCTTTGTCCCATTTGATGCCATCTGCGGGTGCGGCTGGCAGGGCGGGGGACTGGGCTCGGGCGACGGTCGCGGCACTGGCGGCGGCGAGGGCGGAGGTTTTTAGGAAGGTGCGGCGTTCGATGAGATTCATGGCGCGGTTATGCAGTGGGAGAGAGTTCGTCAAAGCCGACGTAAATCACGTCAACCTGCTCGACGCCGGGCAGCGCTTCGAGCCATTCGTGGAAATCGTGCGAAGCCTTCACGTCGGGCGTATCGACGGCGAGAGGTTGCCAGCGTCCGCTTGCATCGCCTAACAAAACTTCCGGACGGCGGGCGATCCGCGATCGTGCCTCGTCCGCCAACTCGGCGTTGTTTGATAAAGTGAGGAGAAGTCCGTTCACAGGCATGGATGGCGTTCCTTTCGCGGTCTTTTTTTGCCGACTCATCGGCCTTATTCAAGAAAAAAGAATATTCTTTCTTGAATAAGCATGTGGATACTTTACATCTCGTCCACGGAAACGGCGGAGCGCCGATTCAGGCGAAAAAAGAGAAAACCATGAGCTCAGGAACCCGACTTGGAAAATGGATGTTTTTCGGAGTGATCGCCGCAATCGCCATTTTTTTTATGGGCGCTCTGGCGATCCCGTGGATGCAGCGCAACCGGGACCGACCGGGGCGTGCGTTTTCAGACAAAAAGCCCGGTGATTTCAGTCACCCGGTGGTGATCCGGAAACCCAAGGGAACGGCGCTGGTGGACTCGGGTAAAAAGGACATGCACCGCCAAGCAGTGATGGTCGCGTGCGCCACCTGCCATGACACCCGCGATCCGAATTTCAAATCCAACAGCGGTGAGTCGTTGAAGGAATTTCACCAAGGATTGAAGACTCGGCACGGTGAACAGACCTGCCTGAGCTGCCACAATCCGCAGGATTACAACACCCTGAAACGCGCCGACGGGCGGTCGCTGGATTTCTCCGAAAGCATGCAGCTCTGCGCCCAGTGTCATGGCCCTCAATACCGCGACTATCAAAACGGCAGCCACGGCGGTATGACTGGCCACTGGGACCTGAAACAAGGGCCCCGCGAGCGTAATCATTGCACGGATTGTCACGATCCCCACCACCCTCAGTATCCTCTTGTCATGCCGGTTTTTCCGCCAAAACCGGTCATCGGCGAAGCGGTTCGATCGGTGGATAAAGCTCATCCTCACTGATCTACAAATTAGATTTCCATGGAAAACCAACCAACAAGCGGAGGCTGCGGTAGCGGCTGCGGATGTCACCAAGATCCCGGTGGTCAGGCCGACGCCACCCGGCGCAATCTGCTCAAAGCTGCGGGCGTCACCCTCGGCGCGGCCGCTTTCGCCAAGGCCATCTCGCCGATCGTCAACTGGAGCCGCGAGAATCTATCGGTCGATGAGTTTCTCCAACAGCACTACCGCGAGCTCGACAAGGAGCAGCTCGCCGCCGTGATGAAACGTCTGGAGGAGGACGCGAAAAAGAACTACGGCGCGGATGTCACCATCAGCGACTATCGCCCGCAGAAGGGCGTGAAATTCGGCTACGCACTTAACCTCAGCGTCTGCATCGGTTGCCGGCGTTGTGCCGAGGCTTGTCACCACGAAAATAATCACGACCGCGCGACGAATAATAGCTACATCCGCGTGCTGGAAATGCAAAAGGGTTCGATGGATATCGAGCACGGCAACGCCCACTACGATCATCCCGTGCCACATCCGGACAAGTTCTACATGCCGGTGCAATGTCAGCAGTGCGACAATCCACCTTGCGTCGATGTTTGCCCGGTGGAAGCAACATGGAAGGAAGACGATGGCATCGTGGTCGTCGATTATAACTGGTGCATCGGCTGCCGCTACTGCGAGGCCGCGTGTCCCTATCACGCCCGCCGTTTTAACTGGACCAAGCCGGTGATTCCCAAGGAGGAAATTAACCCGAAGCAATCCTACCTCAGCAACCGCATCCGACCGCAGGGCGTGATGGAAAAATGCACGTTCTGCCTGCACCGCACGCGGGAAGGTAAAATGCCGGCCTGCCTCGAAGCGTGCCCGACCGGTGCGCGGGTTTTTGGAAATTTGCTAGATCCGGATTCCGAGATTCGCAAGGTCATCGATAACAAGCGAGTCTTCGTCCTCAAGGAGGAACTGGGAACCCGCCCGAGCTTCTTCTACTTCTTCGACGAGTGATCCCCGAACGCCTATGAATCCCACGATTTCCACCGCTGAAAATACTCACGACGCGAAGTTTCACGCCACCAGCTATCTGAAATTCCTGCGCCTCGCCTTCCGCTTGGCGACCGAGGGGACTTGGACGTTTTATGTGTGGATGTTCGTTCTGAGCTGCGTATTTCTCGTCGGTGCGCACGCTTGGGCGACGCAGGTCGCGCAGGGCATGGTCGTCACCGCGATGACCGACCATGTGTCATGGGGACTCTACATCGCAAATTTCACCTTCCTCGTCGGCCTCGCCGCCGGGGGCGTGATGATGGTGATTCCCGCCTATATCTATCATGACAAGGACATGCACGATACGGTCATCATTGGCGAACTGCTGGCCATCGCCTCGATCGTGATGTGCTTGATGTTTGTCGTTGCGGATCTGGGCCGCCCGGACCGTTTCTGGCACATGATGCCGTTCATCGGGAAATTTAACTGGCCGATCTCGATGCTCACCTGGGACGTGATTGTGCTCAACGGCTACCTGCTACTCAATCTGCACATTTGCGGCTACATGCTCTACAAGCGCTTCCTCGGGGAAACTCCGGATAAGCGCTGGTATGTGCCGTTTGTGTTTCTGAGCATCGCATGGGCGATTTCAATCCACACGGTGACCGCCTTCCTCTACTGCGGTCTTGGTGGGCGCCCGTTCTGGAACACCGCGCTGATGGCCCCGCGATTCCTCACTTCCGCCTTCGTCGCCGGACCGGCCTTCATCATCGTGGTGCTGCAATTGATCCGCCGCATGACCCAAATGAAAGTCGGACCGGGCTCGATCCAGACCTTGGTCGCCATCATGCGGATTACGATTTTAATCGACCTATTGATGTTAGGTTCGGAGGTTTTCACCGCGCTCTACACCGGCGGCGCACATTCCACCGCCATCAAGTATCTCTTTTTCGGCCACGGCGATCTCAACGCGCTGGTGCCGTGGACGTGGGTATCGCTGGCGTTCATGATCACCGCCGCGGTGCTGCTGATGCGCCCGAAAGTGCATGAGCATCTCAAGATTCTCGACGTCGCCTGCGTGCTCGCGTTCGTGGGAATCTGGATTGAAAAAGGCATGGGTTTGATCATTCCGGGGTTCGTGCCATCGACCTTGCATGAGTGGGTCGAATACCTTCCGAGCGCTGCCGAATGGAAGATCATGGCCGGGATTTGGGCCGCAGGCTTGATCGTTTACACCTTGCTGCTGAAGGTTGCCATTCCGGTTTTCACAGGCACTGTATCCGGGCGGAGAGCGAAGTAACGCACCGCCTCAATCCATGTGGTCTGATATTTTAATTTCCATTTCACCGCTGGCCCTCGGCCTCGCGTTCTTTCTTGCGGCGGCTCTCTATGCCTCGGTGGGGCACGGCGGCGCATCGGCCTATCTCGCGGTGATGGGGCTCATCGGCATGGCACCGGCGGAAATGAAACCCATCGCGCTGGTGCTCAATATCGCCGTCTCGCTACTAGCGTTCATCGCATTCGCTCGCGCAGGTCATTTCCGGCCCCGCCTGTTCGGGTTGTTCGCAGTAGCCTCGGTGCCGGCGGCCTTCATCGCTGGCTCGCTGCAATCTCCGGATCCGGTTTTTAAACTCGTCCTTGCCGCTGCGCTTCTTTTCGGTGCGTGGCGGCTCGCATTCCCCAAGATGATCGAAGAGTCGGATCTCCGGGAGCCGCCGCTTTCCGCCATCCTCATTCTCGGGCTGGCGATTGGGTTTCTATCCGGCCTCATCGGCATCGGTGGCGGGATTTTCCTAACTCCACTGCTCGTCCTCTTCCGCTGGGCTCCGGCCAAGCCCGCCGCAGGGATCTCCGCAGCTTTTATTTTCGTGAATTCACTCTCAGGGCTCGGCGGTTTTGTAGCGAAGGGTGGCGTGGTTCCGCAGCTTGCGTGGTTGCTTCTTCCGGTCGTTCTCGCTGGCGCTTGGTTCGGCTCGTCATGGGGGAGTAAGCGCGCGCGGACTCCTACGCTCCAGCGGGCGCTCGCTGCGGTGTTGATCGTGGCTGCGGCTAAATTCGCGACTTACTGACTTCAGGCATCCTGATCCGGGCGCGCATGTGCTGCTGTGGCAGCGACCACTTATTGGACGAACCCGATTCGCTCGTAGAGATCCGCGAGAGACAAGGTGGTCTCGATTTCCGGCAGCGGAATGATGGCATCTAGCCCGCTGTGGCGCTCGATGGTGAATCCTCCTTCCGGCAGGCGGCGGTGAAGAGTGACGGCGGGGGCCTCGGGCTCGACGAAAATCAGGACTTTCAACGAGGGGATCGTGAGATAGGCGTCGCGCTTCTCGCCGAGGTCGGCACGGCGGGTGGAGTCGCTCAGGACCTCGATGATGACGACATGTTGAGTTTGGAAATGATCGGAATCCGGATTTGATTGGCAGACGACCATCGCATCCGGGTAGTAAAAGCGGATGTGGTCGGGGAACTCGATGCGGACTTTGGTGTCGCTGTTGAAGGGCTGGCAGGGTTTCCCGCGGAGCTTTCCGTGTAGAGATGCCAAGCAATTCAGGGCAATGTTGTTGTGTCGGATCGTCGCGCCCGCAATGGCGTGGACGGTGCCACCGAGGTATTCATGTTTCGTGTGGCTGATTTCCTCGCCTGTGAGGTAGTCGCTCACCGTGAGGAAATCCGGCTGTCTCAGTGCGGTCATGGCGGGACGGTAGCAGGAGTCGTGCTGGCTGGCAACCTGTGGAATGGGTCATGCGGCTTTCCGCCTGCGGACCCGGGAAAGTCGGTGTCCGGGATGATGCGCGGGACACTTTACGAGGTCCGAGTGACATCCACGCCGAGGAGGCAGACATCGTCGTCGAACTGTTTTCTATCGGAAAACGCGAGGACGCTGTCGAGGATTTCGTTGAGTAGGCTTTCCAAGGGCGCGGCGGATTCGCGGTTGATGATTTCCATGAGCCGGTTTTCGAAAAACGGTTCGCCGCTCTGGTTCTCGGCTTCGAGGACGCCGTCAGTGAAGAGGATGATCCGGTCGATTT
>JBEGUC010000093.1:0-8397 GCA_041179105.1 Verrucomicrobiota bacterium
CGATTTTATGCCGCCGGGCTGCCGAGGGCAGGGGACGGGCTTTCTTCGCCCGGCGGCGGTCGGTGATGAAAAACTCCAGTAAAAGCAGGAAAATCGCGGCACCCAGCGGCCACTCGAAACGCTCCAAGGGGATGCGTTCCATTTTCTGGCTTAACTCGCTCTTGGGCACCAAGCGGAGTTTCTCTTGGTAAATCGTGTTGAGCCCCTCCGCACCGCGACCCAGCGGGACGTAAAGCGCGTTGGTTTCCGTGGCGATTTTCTTCAACGTCGTCTCATCCAGCGTCGTGCGCACCACTTTGCCCGTCTCGTCGCGCACGAAATCTTTACGCCCATTGCGCATCAAAAGCGGGATGGTGGAACCCTCGGGACTGCCGACTCCGATGGTGTAAATGGCCATCCCGTTTTTGGCGGCGGCCTTCGCAGAGTCGATCACATCGCCTTGGAGATCCTCGCCATCGGTGAGCAGAACGAGCACGCGATGGTTGTTACCGTTTTCTTTAAAAAGCCGCTCGGCCTCCTTGATTGCGCTGGCGAGATCGGTGCCTTGGCGCGGGATGAGATCGGTATCGAGCGCGTTCAAAGATTCGCGGAATGCTTCATAATCGAGCGTGAGCGGACACAGCGCGAAGGCACTGCCAGCGAAGGGAATCAAGCCGACGCGATCGCCCTCCAAGCGGGAAACGAAGTCGATGATGCCGAGCCGCGCGCGTTCGAGACGGTTCGGAGTTAGATCGTCCGCCAGCATGCTGCGCGAGGTGTCCACGGCGAAGAGGATATCGATGCCCTTGCGCTTGACCTCGCGCCACTCATAACCCTTCTGCGGACGGGCGACGGCGGTGAAAACGAGCAACACCGCGAGCAACCACAAACCGCGCTTGAGGTTCCGCATGCCGGGGGAAAAACCTTCGGTTAGCCGCTGGCGGAAGCGCGGATGAATCAGCTTCGTGAGATCTGCTTCCCGGCGGCGGTCGAAGCGGATGAATAAACCGACGACGCCCGCACAGGCGAGAATGCCGATAATGATCCAGAACGGTTGGGCAAAATGTAACGATGTGTCGTCCATGATTGGCTTATGGCAGGCGGCGGAAACGGGTTTGGCTCAAGACGAGTTCCAGAAGAAGGAAGCCAAGCCCGGGAATCAGAAAATAAAGGTAAAGCTCGTCATACTGTTGGTATTTTTTGAGCTTGCGACTGGTTTTTTCGAGCTGGTTGATCGAACTATAAATTTTCTCCAACGAGCCGGTATCCGTCGCGCGGAACGATTGGCCGCCGGTGGCAGTGGCTACTTCGCGCAGCATTTCCTCGTCGATCTCGACCTTCACTGTTTGCAAATGCGTGCGGCCGAAGGCGTCTTGCACGGGCATGGGGGCCTCCCCCCGGATGCCCGCGCCGATGGTGTAAATCTTGATTCCTAGCGCTTTCGCGGCTTCAGCGGCGGTGAGCGGATTCACCGAGCCTGCGTTGTTCACGCCGTCAGTTAGGAGAATGATGATTCGAGATTTCGCGGTGGAGCCGCGCAAATGATCGACGGAGGACGCGATGGCGGAACCGATCGCCGTGCCGTCCTCGACCTGGCCCATCTTTACATCCGCGAGGCGCTTGGACAGGAAATCATGGTCGAGCGTGAGCGGGCTCACCAGATAAGGACGCCCGGCGAAGGCAACCATACCGAGTTTGTCATTTGGCCGCTGGCCGACGAATTTGGCGACTACGTTTTTCACGACTTCGAGGCGGTTGACGGGTTTGCCTTCGAGCTGGAAATCCAGCGCTTCCATCGAGCCGGAGACGTCGAGAGTGAGGACGATGTCGATCCCGCTGGCTTCGATGTCGGTCGAGCCTTTGCCGTGGCGCGGCCGGGCGAAGGCGATGATGAGAAGGGCGAATGAAAGAAGCCCGAAGAAGGCAAGGAAGCCGCCGACTGCTGAGCGGGGTCGTGCACCGACGCTGATGGCGTCTGTCGTGGACGGCATGCGCACCGCGACGGGCCTGCCCCAGCGACCTTTCCAGATGGCGAGCACCGGCAAAAGTAGGAGGAGCAAGAGAAACTCCGGATGGACGAATTGGAAACTCTCGCTCATGAAGTAACAGCTTGGGACGTGGAGTGAATGAAGCTGCGCGCGGCTTGGAGCAGCTCATCGCGCTGGGTGGAATTGAGATGCGAGCCAGCGAATTTCGCGAGGTCGCAAGATTTTAAAAACGCGCGTAATGGCTCGCTCTCGTTGAGGAGCGGCGAGCTTTGCTGGCTTGCTAGATCTCGGAGAAATTCCTCAGTCGTGCGGCGCGGCGCGGCGAGGCCAAAGCGCGCGGCGATGTATTGGCGGACCGTCTGCGCGGTGCAGTTAGCAAATACTTCTGCGGTGATGACTTCACGGCTTGTTTCGAGTTCTGCCAGTGAGGTGAGAGCGATTTCACGCGGACTTTTTAGCCGTTGTTGGAGAGCTCGTCTTTTCCACAAATACGCGGTGAGCGCGAGTAACAGCACGCCGCCACCGACGCACGACCAAAGCAGGATCGGCGGTTTTTGCGGCACAGGAATTTCTACCAGCGCCTTCGGGCCGCGAATGTCTTCAGCGGGAGCTGGAACTTGGGCAAATAGACCACAGGTGAGCACCGCGACGAGAAGCCCGAGAAAAACACGATGTAGCATGGAAGATAGATGAAACATGATCAGCCGGAACGTTGGCGGCGGTTTTGGAAGAAGCCCATCAGCGCGGGCATCCAGTTTTCACCGTTGCGGAATTGCAGCAAATCCACGCCGAGCGAGCGGATGCGCGTGGCGGTGAGTTCGCGGCGCTGGCGAGATTGCTTTTCGTACGCCTCGCGGACTTTTGCGCTGCCGGTGTCGATCTCTACGACTTGGCCGCTTTCCGCGTCCTCGATGCAGATTCGGCCCACGTCCGGTAGCGATTCCTCGCGCGGATCGGTCACTGAAACGGCGATGACGTCGTGGCGGCGGTTCGTGACTTGCAGTTTGTTTCGCAACAAGTCGAGCCGCTCTTGGAACGGCGCGCCAAGGCAGAAGTCCGAGACCAAGAAAATCACGGATTTCCGGTGGATGACTTGGTTCGCGAAATCTAGGGCTTTAGCGATGTCTGTGCCGCGCTGCTCGGGTTGGAAAAACAAAGTCTCGCGGATGAGGCGCATGATGTGCGTCCGACCTTTTCCCGGTGGAATGTATAACTCGACGCCGTCGCTGAAAAGAATGAGGCCGACTTTATCGCGGTTTCTAATGGCCGAGGCAGCAAGCACGCCTGCGGCTTCGGCGGCGAGTTCGCGCTTGGAATCGACGACGGAGCCGAAGTCAGAGGATGCGCTGACGTCGATCATCAGTAGAATCGTGAGTTCTCGCTCCTCGGTGAAAAGTTTAACATGCGCCTCGCCGGTGCGCGCCGTGACGTTCCAGTCGATCGTCCGCACGTCGTCGCCTGGGACGTAATTTCGCACTCGGTCGAAGTCCATGCCGCGGCCTTTAAAAACGCTGGCATATCGGCCGGCCAGCGAATCGTCGACGAGTCGGTTCGTGCGGACTTCCATCCGTCGGACGCGACCCAGGATTTCCGCCGCGCGGGCTTCGTCTTGGACGCTGATGGGCGTGGCGGCTTTAGGTTTGATCATCTGATGGATCGATTTGGATTTTTTTAACCACAGATGAACGTAGATGGACACAGATTGAGAGAGGAAACATTGACGAATCGATATTTCATCACTTCTTCATTAACGTCCATCTGTGTCCATCTGCGGTTCAATTTCTGAATTCCCTCGCATCATGGCACTGGCAGCTCGTCGAGGATGCGCGTGATGATTTGCTCGCTGTTCAGCCCTTCCGCCTCGGCCTCGTAGGTGACGGTGACGCGGTGGCGCATGACGTCCATGGCGATGCTTTTTACGTCGTGCGGTGTGACGTAGGCGCGGCCGTTAAGGAAGGCGTGGGCACGGCTGGCGAGTGCGAGATTGATGGTGGCGCGTGGGGAAGCTCCCACGCGGATAAGCGGCGCGATGTGGACGCCATATTCATCTGGGCGGCGAGTCGCGTGAACCAAGCGGACGATGTAGCGCTTCACTTTTTCATCCAAATAAAGGCTGTTGACCACGGTGCGCGCTTGTTGGATGGCCTCAAGGCTGACGATAGGCTGGGGCACTGGCATTTCCTCGGTCGTGCCGGCTAGATCGAGCACGAGAAGTTCCTCCTCCTCGGTCGGGTAGTCCATGACGACCTTCATCATGAAGCGGTCGAGCTGCGCCTCTGGCAGCGGATAGGTGCCTTCCTGTTCGAGCGGATTTTGCGTGGCGAGGACGAAAAACGGGGATGGCAGCGCAAAAGTCTGCTCGCCGATGGTGACTTGTTTTTCCTGCATCGCTTCGAGCAGCGCGCTCTGGACCTTGGCGGGTGCGCGGTTGATTTCATCGGCGAGGATGAAATTCGCAAACACCGGGCCGTGCTTCACGCGGAAGCGGGCTTCACGCGGATCGTAGATTTCCGTGCCCACGATGTCGGCGGGCAGCATGTCTGGCGTGAATTGGATGCGGTTAAATTTCGCATTCACCAGGGAGGCGAGTGTCTTGAGGGCGAGGGTTTTCGCGAGTCCGGGCACGCCTTCGAGTAGGATGTGGCCCTTCACCATCAGGGAAATTAGCAGGCGGTCCACCAGGTCGTTTTGGCCGATCAGATAGCGGCCGATTTCGCTGCGAAGCGGCTGAATCCAGTGCGAGGCGTCGCGCACGATCGCTTCCGTATCCGCCGGACTGGTGATCGGCGAGGAGTGGTTTTCCGTGTCAAATGTCATAGTTCGGTATCGTTAATTCTGAAAGGGTCGATGGGTGCGAAAACGGCACGTGTGCCTAGCGACGCAATGCCCGGGGCTCGTCTAAAATGAGTCGTTTTTACTTCCACGCGGCGGACTTTGCGCGGCTGCCCCCACGCTTCCAAGCGTCAACTGCGACTTCCTCTCACGGCAACTCGACTTTTTCCCCGAGATGACTCGGTCGGGTGTTGAGGAAATTTACATCCAGCCACATTTTCACCCGCGCACCCACCTCGCGAATCTTGGTTTTCCAACCCGCCTGAGTTTCCACATCGCGGGCGTTGAAGCCGTAAGCCTCGATCCCATTCGCCTTCGCCAGATAGATCGCCCGCTCGTTTTGAAAACGCTGGCTGATGAGCAACAGCGAATCCGCGCCGAAAATCTCCTTCGCTCGCACCACCGAATCCAAAGTCCGCAATCCGGCAAAGTCACAAACAATCCGATCCCCGGGAATCCCGCGCTCGATCAGCGCCTGCTTCATCTTCTCCGGCTCGTTGTAATAGCGCGATCGGTTGTCGCCCGAAACGATCAACGTCTCGAGCTTGCCGGATTTCCAAACTCGCACTGCGGCATCGATCCGGTAGCGGAAATAGAGGTTTTCCCGGCCGTTCACCCGGTCAGTCGTGCCGAATACCAAGCCCACTTTCGCCACAGGAAGCTGCGAGACCTCGGTGAAAAGCCGGCCACGAGACGCCCACACCGCCGTGAAATTCGCGTAAGCCACCACCGCGCCTATCAGCAGCGCCACGGCCAGCAAGCCCAGAGCCAAGCGCCGCGACCATCGCCGGAGAAATCCCTTTCCCGCACGCTTCATCGGCTGCGCGTGGTTGGGAGTTCCGCCGGCTTGCGCGGCCATTGCAGCAGGGATTTCACCGTGTCCGCGAAGCCACCCGCGAGCGGCGCTTCCGGCGCGATCACCCGCAGCCGGTTGGCCGACTCCGCGAACCGGATCTCAGAAAACCGCCCGAGCCACTCGCCATCCACTTCCACCGGCACCTCGCGCTCCGCCCGGACGACGAATTTCTCCGCCTGAAAATAACTCGTCGAGTCCATCAGATCGATCCCGCCGAACGCCAGCCCGCGCAGCGAATCCAACACGATCCGATAGCCCGCTTCCTTGTAAACGAGCACGTCGAGCTTCGAGTCGTGGTTGTTCGCGTTGCGGAAAAACTTGAACGGCCCGCCGTAAAGCGCGCCGTTGCCGGTAAGCACCGCCACGCCTTCCTCACGCCGCCCGTCTGGTAAAATCACCTCCAACTGCGGCGGCGTCTCGCCGAGCACCTTCACTGCCGCGAGCAGATAAGCGAGTGGACCTAACTTTTTTTTCGCCTCCCACGTCGTTTCCTCGATGACCATCGCGTCGAACCCCACGCCCGCCATCTGGACGAAGGGCGCGCCGTTAGCCACGAACAAATCCACCTCCTGGATGAAGCCGCGCTCAATCACCTGGAGCGCCCGCTCCAGCGAATCGAACGGAATTCCCATCTCCCGGGCGAAAACATTCATCGTCCCCGCCGGTAAAACCCCGAGCACCGTCCGCGATCCGGCCAGCCCGTTGACCACCTCGTTCAGCGTGCCGTCGCCGCCCGCAGCGATGATCACCGGCTCGCCCTCCGCCGCGAAACGAGCCGCGATTTCGCGCGCCTCCCCGGCGTGATGCGTCGGGTGCAGCGCGAGGCGGTCCGCATGATTTTCGATGAACCGCAACACCCGCCCGCCCTTTTGGCTGCGGGCCTTGGGGTTGAAAATGACCGGATACCGGTGCGGTGACTGCATGCCCGATTCTTCACCCATGGTCCGCACTCGCGCAATCCGATTTCACCCCAGCGCCGCAATCACCTTGGCCACCGGCAGGCCCATCACGTTGTCGAAATTCCCGCAAATCCCTGCAATGATCCGCTCGCCGAATTCCTGGATGCCATACGCCCCGGCCTTGTCCAGCGGGTTGACGAGCGCGAAATATTCCTCGATCGCCGCGTCGTCGAGCGTGAGGAAAGTGACCTCCGAGGTCTCATGAAACACGCTTTTCTCCCCGCCGGGATAAATGACGCAAACGCCGGTGCAGACCCGGTGCGTGCGCCCGGATAGACGCCGCAACATCCCGCGCGCCTCATCGAGATCCGCAGGTTTTCCCAGTGGCAAATCATCGATGAACACCAACGTGTCCGAGCCGATCACCGTCGCGTCTGGCCGCAAGCTCGCCACCGCCGCAGCCTTCAGCGTCGCATTGAGTTCGCACAGCAAATCCGGCTTCATCGCCGCGTCATGAATTTCCTCCGCCGGGGAAGCCATGATTTCGAAACTCACGCCTGCTTGTTCAAGCAATTCGCGGCGGCGGGGAGATGAGGAGGCGAGTACGATGGGCATGCCGCTTGCATGGCGGGAAACCGGTCGCTGATCAAGTCGCAGTTCTTCGGCCACCCCCAGCCTCCCGGCAATGAGGGCCTCTGGAATCGCTTGTCCGTCCCGATGTCATGACCCCGAAGCACCGCCCAGCAGTCAATTGTTTTGTAAGACCGCGGGGAGCCCAGAGAGAAATTATTGAAATGCGTTACCCGACCCCATTCACGAGGAAGGCGACGCCTGCCACGCTGTGCCTGGAAATCTGCCGGTGCTGGATGTAGGATGGCGGGTTCATGAGCGTGTGTTGGTTCAAAAAGCGGGTGCCTAGGTGAAATCGGCGGACAAATGGATTTCAATCGTACGCATTTGGGCTAGAATCACCCGCATGAGTGCCGATGCAGTGAAATTACAAGTGCGAATGGATCGAAGCCTGAAAGAAGAGGCGGAGGAGATCTTTGCGGAGATGGGCTTGGACACGACCACAGCCGTGCGGATCTTTTTCACCAAAGTGGCGAAAACTCGCAGCATCCCCTTCCGGCTGAGCGCGGAGCCTGAATTCACGCCCGTGCAGGAAGCCCGCATCCTGGAAGCTTGGGAAGAATCGAAAGATCCGGCGAATCTGTCCGGGCCATTTTCTTCGGCTGAGGAGCTTTTCAAGCATCTGGATGAAGAAGTCACCAAGAATGAGAAGGCGGAAAAGCGAGTGGCCAAGAGCGCATGAAGATTACCACCCACAAGAGATTCGATAAGGCGTTCGTTAAACTCACTTCTGAACAGCGGTCTGCCGTCAAACAAGCGATCGCCGCTTTTGAATCCAACCGCCTTGACCAGAATCTGCGTGACCACGCCCTGAAGGGTAAGATGAAGAGACTGCGTGCCTTCTCTGCTGGATGGGATCTGCGCGTAATCTACCGGGAAGAAGGCGCTTTCATCACCATCATTCTCCTTGATGCGGGATCGCACAATCAGGTGTATTGAACGGTCCGTCTCATCACCGACCGCCTCGGAGGAGAGTCGATAGTCTGGAATTTAAATAGGGTCAGTAAACAGGGTCAGGTGACGCATTTTAACAATTTTATCAGTTTCTTTAACTCGGATTCATGCTTGGCATCCTTACTTGCGGTAACCACAAGCCGACTCACCGACCCAGGGTGCCCCATGCTCAATCGTTCCGCGATCCAGTTGTTTCCGATGGCCGTTCTTTTTCTCAGTAATGAGGCGATCAGAACCTTAGCCCGATCTCCTTTTCGCA
>JBEGUC010000094.1:0-8212 GCA_041179105.1 Verrucomicrobiota bacterium
CAGGCGGACAAAGGCGCTTTGATCGGCGGTGAGGGCGAGCTTGAGATCCGGCGTGAGCTTGAAGGAACGCGCGGCGGCGGGCTGGTCGCGGGTGAGGGAAATCGTTTCCGTGCCTGCGGCGGTCTCGAACGTTAGGGCGACGGGCTGGTCGCTGAGATCTTGGGTTCCGGCATAAGCGGCCATCGCGAGGAGGCTCCAGCCGTTCGCCCAAGTCGTGCGCCAGTGGCCGTAGGGATTGCGCTCGTGAAGCATGCGGTCGAGGGCTTTGGTGGGTTCCGCCCCTTGGGAATCGACGGCGAGCCAGGCGATGAGGTTGTAGGCGTGATCGGCGGACCAGGGCATCCAATCGTCGTTCTTGAGCTTGAAAGCGACTGTGGAGGTGAGGACGGATTTCGCGATGGTGAGATTGGCTGGGTTGTCTTTTTCCTCAGCGGCGATGGCGGTGGCGAGCAGGGCGCGGGCAGCGGGTGTGAGCTCGGCGATGCGATCGACGAGGGAGTTCCGGTAGGCGGGCTGCGGCGATCCGCCGAGTGCGAGGACGAGCAGGGCGCGGGCGTGGGTTTCGAGCGCTTGCGCGGACTTCTCGGCTGCGATGCCGCGTAGGCTTTCGATGAGATTTTTTTTGAGCGATTCGATGGCGGAGTCCGGGACGTTCGCGCCTTTTTCTGAGGCTAACATCAGGCCCATGCCGGCGTAGGCGGTGGCCCACGGTGCGGGTTCGGTGCCGCCGGGCCAATAGCAGAACGAGCCATCGGGGAGTTGCATCGAGAGCAGTCGGTCGGCTCCGGCCTGGATGGCGGCTTGGATTTTTTTCTCCGGGATTTTCGCGAAGCTCGGGATGACCGGGCTGAGTTCCTCCACGGTGAGCCACGGGATGAGGGCGGAGGTGGATTGCTCGATGCAGCCGTACGGATAGTGAAGCAGGAAATCGACGGAGCCGCCGGCCTCGACGAGCGGGGAGCGTGAGAATTCGAGGTCGATCTCGCCGCTGCCGTTTAGCAATTTCGAGTCGAGCTGGTCGCGCAGATCCTGCTTCACGCCGGGTTTGTCGAGATTGAGGAGCTTCATCTGGCGGAGCAGCGGCATCGGGTATTGGACCGGGAAGCGGGCTTCGACGGCGTCGGACAGATTGCGTTTCAGGACGGGTGTTAGCTCGCCGCCGCTGAGGGAAATCGGGGTGGCTTGGAAGGTCAGAACGGCTTCCCCGGTGCTTTCGGCGCGGGTGGGGAAGATGACGGTGGTGGATGCGCCGGGGGCGAGCGTGACCGTCTCGGTGGTGGAGCCGATGGGGATGGTGCAGGGCGTTTCAGGACCGCTGGAGGTGCTGAATTTAATCTCCCAGGTGCCGGTGAAGGTGGAGGCGTTTTGGACGAGGACTTGGGTGTTGAAGGTGTCCGACTGGTTGGCGAAGCGCGGGGTTTTCGGCTCCAGCATCAGGTCTTTTTTCACGACGATGGATGACTCGGCGTGACCGAATCGAGCCGCGTTCTGGTGGGCGACGGCGATGAGGCGGTAGCGGGTGAGCGTGTCGGGAAGCTTGAAGGTGTGGCTGAATTTCCCGGCGGAATCGGTGACGAGCGCGGGTGCCCAGGTGGCGCAGGGATCGAAATTCTTCCGCAGGAGATCGGCGAGTTTACTGAGGTCGGCGCCGCCGCCGATGAAGAATCCTTTGCCCGCGAAGTGCTGCTTTTCTGGGTCTTCGGAGATGAAGGCTTGGAAGAACGTGCCGGACTCCACGTCAAGGTCGCGGGGTGTGTAAAAGTAGTCCATGGGCTTGGGCGTCTCGTAGCCCATGACGGCGAGCGTGCCTTCGTCTTCGGCGTAAAAGGTGACCTCGGTGCCCGCAGCGGGCTTGCCGTCGGCGAGGGTGATGCTGCCGCTCAGTGTGATTTCGTCGCCGGGGCGGTAGGACGGCGCGGGTGTTTCGAGGTTCACGGCGAGTTTGTCTCGGAGGTTTTCCACGATGAGTTCGCAATAGCCGAGGCGGAGTTGGGGCTCCTTGAGCTCGCGGGCGGATTGCTTCGCGCCTTTGACGATGAGGACGGAGACGAAGGCGTTCGGTGCGTCATCGGCGGTGAGGGGAATTTCGATCACTGGGTTGTCGGCTTTGAGCTGGACGGAGAAGGTGCGGAGGACTTTTTCGCGTTCCACGGTGACGAGCGCGGTGCCTTCGATGGGCGTGAGGACGAGCACGCGCGCGGTCTCGCCGGGCTTGTAGGATTTTTTTTCGGCGACCATTTTGACGCGTAGGCCGTCTTCGTAGAGCCACGGGAATTCGTGGGTTCCATAGACATGGAAATAGGTGACGGTGGCGAAGGCGCGGCCGTCCGGGTCGGTGCCGCGGAGGGTGAGGAAATGGCGGCCGTTGGACTTGGGGCTGACGGTGAGGGCGGTGCCTTGTCCGGCTGAGGCGGCGGGGTCTAGGGTGAGCTCGGTGGTGGAGATCGTTTCCTCTTCGACGTTGTTTCGCGTGGTCGTCTCGCCGGAGTCGGTGCGGGATTTCACGGCGGAATTCACCTCGCGAGTGAGTGTGGCGGTGACTTTCACGGTACCTGTAAACGGTTCGCCGTGAGGGTCGGTGGCGACGATTTTCAGCGGCACGGCGTCGCCCGCGCGGACGAGGTTGTCGATTCTGAAAACGCCGACGTAAACGCTCGCCGGGTGCACCGTGGTGGTGGCGACGGAGGTCAGGGTTTGGTGGTTTGCATCGGTGACTTCGGAGGAAATCACGACTTCGCGGGAGGTCGGGAATTCCGCCTGCGGGATGGCGACGGATAGAGTGGCCTTCCCCTCGGCGGAGAGCTGAGTTTCGCCTTGGTTCTGCGAGATTTGGGCTTCGGAATCCTCGTCGTCGCGGTAGCCGAAGTAGTGATACCAGTAGGCCCAATCGTTGGTGCGGTGGTTTCCGAAGAGAAAATCCCGGAAGCGTGCGGGGTAGGGGTTTTGGGCGGTGACGCGGCTGAAATATTTAACCTGGCCGGCGGCGACGGGCTGGCCTTGGTAATATTTCGCGGTGAGATCCACGGAAATGTGAGCCGCGCCGGGCGCGGGTGTGGCGACGGTTTGCCCGACCTCGAAGGCGTTGCGGCGGAATTCCTCGACGCGCAGCGGAAGCTCGAAGCGGGCGCTGGCGAGGAGGGCTTCTTGTTTTTCCCACTGGTCTTCGAGCGCCTCGGCTTGGGCGAGTTCTTCGGGGTATTCGAGGCGGATCAGGTGGGGGCCGGTTTTTCCGGGCGGTAGAGAATAGGTGAAATCAAAGGAGCCGTTTTCCGAGATCGTGACCGGGCAGGTGTGGATTTCTTTCTCGGTGGGATCGACGACGACGATGCGTGCGGGGCCGGGTTTCGCGGGCTCGATCGCGTTGTCGCGCTGGGTGCGGACGATGCCTTTCACGCGGACGGTCTCGCCGGGGCGATAGAGCGAGCGGTCGGTGAAGAGGAACACCTTGCGCGGCGCTTCGGCGGGTTTGTTCCACGAATAGCGGACCGGGAAATGCCAGAGGCCGACGGTATCCAGCGAGGCGTCGAATGCAGTGAGGTAGCTGTCCGCGCCGAGCGACGCGTGGAGGTGGCGGACGGCTGCGGTGCGGGGAATGCTGGCGAGTCCGGAGGCGTCGGTGCTGGCGGACTCGAGGGTGACGGCTTCCTCGCCGTAGAGTTGGAGTTTCACGCCGGGAAGCGCCGCGCCGGTGTCGCAGGAAAAGGCGTAGATCATGGCTTCCTTCCCGGTGAGTTTCCAGGCGAGGCCGATGTCAGTGAGCTGAATGATCGCCTGGCAGGTGGGTGGCGCGCTTGGGCCTGCGTAATCCGGGTGGGTCTTGCCGGCGGCTTCGATGAAAAAGGTGCCGAAGCGCTCGTTTTTGGGAAGAATTTCATCCCAACTCAAGGTGACGATTTTGGAGGTGTCGAGTGGGTTTCCGAGCGGGATTTCGAGGTCTGCCATGGAGGGGCCGACGATCAGCGAAAAGGGAACGGCGGCGGAGGGGTGGATCGTATCCTCGTTTGGGCCATTCCCGGTGAAATGCCGGTAACCTTGGAAGGCGCGCACGCGGTCAAGTCCGGAGACCTTCTTGATTCGGAGGTGGGCGCTTTCCAGATTGAGGGTGAGCATCCGGTATTTTCGGGTGCCATTGGCGAGTTGGCCTTGGTCCTCGGACGGGAATTCAAGCACAGGTTTGAAGTTCCCGAACGTGACTTCCTTGGTGAGTGGCCCGTCGAGATTGAATCCGATTTTGGAGGAGAACGGTGGCTGAATGGTGAGGGTGTATTTCTCCGCTCCCGAGAAATTTCCGGCGAGTTCGATCTCGCGGTCGTCGATGATCGCGCTGAGGTTTTCCGGGCGCGGGCGGATTTCTAGGCATTTCGTGAGGAAATCCTCGGGTGGGGATTCGGCGAGGGGATGGTTGAAGCTGATGCGGATTTTTCGGGGCTCGTTGACGGTTTGAATCGGGGTGATCCCGGTGGCTCGGAACGGCTCAATATCACCGATTTCATAGCGGCTCGCTTCCGTGGTGTGGGCGCTGGCCTGGCGATTCGGCAGGCCTTTGAGCACGGAAATTCCCCAGCCTTGGCCGACCGGAAGCGGTGAGGCGGGGGTGACGGCGAGGATGTGGGGCAGCGGGCTTTCATCGGTAGGCCGCGCGACCGATGCGTTCGGAAAGCGGGCGGCCCACGGCGGGTTGCTATCGGCGTAATTGCGGGCGCGATCACCGGTGGCGCACTCAAGGCGCGCCGCCACGCGCTGCCCGGTTTTCGAGGTGTAAGAAATGAAATTCACTGCCGCTGCGGGATCGAGTTCATCGTTGAAAACGATCAACCACGGGCTGGTGGACGGCGAGTAATCCGATGCCCAGCGGTTCGGGGGATTCGCGGTGATGACGCGGAACGCCTCGCTGGTGAGGGTGGCGAATTTCCCGGCGGGGACGGCGGATTGATCGAGATAGGTGTGGTTTTTCGGAATCGAAAACGTGTAAGTGGCACCGATCTCTGGAGCGTGCGCGGGGATGAATTGCGCGATGTTCTGCGCCTTCCACCGCAGCTTGCCGGGCAGCGCGGGCTGGATGTCGAGCCAGCGGTTATCGGTGGTTTTTCCGAGTTCGGAAATGGCGACGAGCGGTGAGTCGAGCACGAGGTCGATTTGCGATTCTGGGACCAGCGACGGGGTGGAAACGACCAGCCGGGGAGCGGCGAACGCAGCCAGCGGGATGGACAGAATCGCGGCGATGACGGGGAGGTGGCGCTTCATAAAAACAGGAGTTAGGACCGATCGCATGCCTATACGAAATCCGGCGGATGGAAATTCAATTTATTGGGAGGGCGGGGGATTTCAGGTCGGGCATGCGGCATTGCGCTTTCGTTGATTTCTGCGAAATTCCCGGCGTGTCACGATTCACGATTTCCAAATTCAGCAGGTTCGCCGCCTGCGTGGTGGCGCTTTTAGCGGTCGCTTGCGCTCCTCAATACACGCTGGTGAATCATCAGAAATCTGCGCAAAACAAGCCCGCGCTCGACGCGAAGGAGGATCGCTTCGGTTACCGCAAATGGATTTCCGAAACCACCGAGCCGGATGTCGTGCTCATCGGCATCCACGGATTTTGCGGGGCCTCCATCGACTACGCGAACCTCGGCAAGCATCTTCTCCAACACCAGCCAGCCACCGGGCTTTACGCCTACGAAGTTCGCGGCCAAGGCAGCGATCCGATTCATCAACGGCGCGGCGACATCGGCGATCCGAAGGACTGGTATCGCGATTTGTTCGCCTTCACCCAGCTGGTCCAAGAGCAGCATCCAAATGCCAAAATTGTGTGGTTCGGCGAGAGCATGGGCGCGCTCATCGCCGCGCACGCCTGGCGCGAGTCCCCCGTTGGCGATCCGCCTTGTGACGGCTTGATCCTGTCTTCCCCGATCGTCCGCTTCCGCGACGACATCCCCGCGTGGACGCCAGGCTTGGTGCAAATCGCGGCGACCACCCTCCCGCTCGCCCGGATTTCCCTCGCGACCCTCGCCGGCGGCCAAAAAGTGCAAATGACGCAGACTTCCGTTCACTCGGAGCAGAGCCAGAAAAACTCTTACAGCGTCGAGCAGCACACGCTGCGGATGATCGGCGCGCTTGCCGGGTTGATTGGAAATATGAACGCCTGCGCGGCCACCTTCCGCTCGCCGGTCCTCGTCCTGCACGGCGGGAAGGATTATTTCAACAACGATTCCGACGTCCGCGGCTTCGTCGCCCGGATCCCGCCAGAGGCCTCGAAAACTTACCACGACTACCCGCAAGCCTATCATTTACTGATGTATGACGCGAAAAAGGAGGTCATTTTCAAGGACATCGAGCGCTGGCTGCATCTGCTGCGGAAAAACCGGCTGAAGCAACTTTAAGCAGAAATAGTCAGAATTCGTCTTGACGGGTCGAGCCTCATGGCCATTCTCCGCGTCCCGCAACTCCAACCAATTTTTTTTATGGCACGCATCTGCAGTATTCGAGGAACCCGCGTCCGCTCCGGCGGCAAAATTCACCGTTCAGGTTTGGCCAAGAAAAAGGGCGGTATCGGTCGTCACGTCACCAAGGTGGTGAAGCGCACGATTTCCCCAAATCTCCAAAACAAGCGCATCTGGGTGCCTGAACTCAGCAAGTTTGTCCGCATCAAACTGAGCTGTCGCGCACTGAAGACCATCAACAAGAATGGTGCATTTGTGACGCTCAAGAAGGCCGGCATCATTTGATCCGCCCCTGAAATCTTCAAAAGGCCCGGTGGCAACACCGGGCTTTTTTGTGTCTGAATCAGGTATCGCCGTTTGAGGCTTTGATAAGAACCTGAAATTTTCTGTTAAATTGGGTTTGCCTTCAAGGCTGTTTTAAAAATAGATTGCTGTCAGATTTGTTGAATATCGCTTTCACAAACTCCCGGCTATCCAAAACAGGCATTCTCCCCCGCATCAAATACACCAAACCAAACTAAACACAGTATCCATGAAATTCGTCCCCACACTCCTATTACTTGCCTCACTGGGTGGCGTTGCCTCGGCAGCGAGCATCACCCAGGTGAAGACCTTCTCGTTTGTCCCAACGGACACGGCAGCCCTCACGTTCGATAAATTCGACACTCTTGGTGGCACCTTGACATTAACGAGCATCACGATCACCACGAATGTGCTCAAAACCGGAGGCCAACTCTCAATCGATAATGATTCGCTTGATCCAGCATCTGGAAATATCTCCCAATCCGTCACCATTACGCTGACCAGTTCCAACGTGTCTCTGACTGACGTGAGCCTTAACCCGATTGGAGTCAATATCACTGCTACTTCAACGGCCTCAATTTCGGTGGGTGCTGACGACGGCGACGGTGCTAATTTCCAAGCGGGTGGACCAGACTACGCGACAAGCGGTGTTTTCGCCAATGTCACGGCTACCAATAGCGCAAATGTCAATTCAGGTGCATGGGGTGGCTACTCTGGAACTGGCACCTACGTGATCACTGCGAATGGCAGCCAAGGGTTTAACACCTCCGCATTCGGTGGTGCTGCCCTTTCGATTACTCCAGCAACGGCAGGTAGCAATGTAACCGTGACTTACAACTACATCCCAGAACCCGCATCCGCACTTCTTGGCGGACTCGGCTTGCTCACACTCCTGCGTCGCCGCCGGAACTGAGATCGTTCGATACGGATAATCTGATTCAAAAAAGCCTCTCACTTCAAAGTGAGAGGCTTTCTTTATGTAAGCGGGGGCCTGAGCAATTCAAGGTGACAGACATTTTGACAAAAACTCCCGAGGTATCTCGTTTTTTCCGAAATTTTAACCCCAAATGGGGAAATCAAGAGGAGATTTTTAACCACAGATTTCACAGATTTCAAGAGAGTCATAAAATCAACAGGCGGAACAGGCCGTCACCTCAGAGGCCGCATAGCGAGTTTGCTTGGCGCTCCTGGCGGTTCATATTCTTCCCCGTCAGTGAAGAGGTTTCCCCGCCAAGACGCCAAGTCAAATAGACTGCCACGCATCAGGATTTGTGGAACAGTGAGTAGGGATCTTATTGGCCCTTTCTTCGTTGGGGGTAACTATTCAGGTGCGAAATCCACCGGTTTACCCGCGAATGCGGATTTGATGGAGTCCATCAGGTTGAGTCCGTGCTTGCGGGTGGTGGAGAGGTAGCTGCGGATTGCGCAAAAAATCTGGGCCCCGCGCTCGCTGCGGAAACATCCTGATACTTTTT
>JBEGUC010000095.1:0-8090 GCA_041179105.1 Verrucomicrobiota bacterium
GAGCTCTTGTGGGAATCGTTTTCCAAGGAAGGAATCGACTACCCATCGCCCGATTGGCACGGCAAGGTTTTGGCAGAGCGCTCCGAAATGATCGAATCCGGTAAGGCGACTTGGCTCTCGGTGGATGAACTCCAAGCTCGTTTGATGAGCCGATGAAAAAGAAGGTGCTCGTTCTCGCGGAAGCGGCTTCCGATATTGAGCGAGGAATCGACTTCTACAACGCGATCGAAGACGGCGTCGGTCTTTATTTCAGAGATTCGATTATCGCCGACCTCCGGCGGCTCAGCGTTTATTTTGGCGAACACCGGATTCATCTGGGTTACTTCCGTGCGCTTTCGTCCAGATTTCCCTATGCGGTTTACTACCGAGATGTGGAAGGAGCGCGGCAGATCGTTGCGGTGCTGGATCTGCGGCGCTCACCGGAATGGATTCGGGATCAGCTTTCGGCACGCCAATGAAAACAAAAGCATCTCAAAACGCCCACCGTGGCAGCGACTTCCGCGATTTCCTCGCCGGTGAAAATATCCTTCCCGAAGTGGAAGCGCAGGCCCTCAAGCGCGTGGTTTCCCTCCAACTCCAGCAGATCCTTGAGCAGAAACACGTCACCAAGACCGAACCGGCTTGGGAACAGACCGAAGCGAGAGAAGGGAGAGAGAATCAGTCGTGAAGTGCTGCAACACACCGCCTGAGATGCCGGAAATGTTGAAATGCGTAACCCGACCCCATTCATATTCGTCCAGATTTCCCTATGCGGTTTACTCCCGAGATGTGGAAGGAGCGCGGCAGATCGTTGCGGTGCTGGATCTGCGGCGCTCACCGGAATGGATTCGGGATCAGCTTTCGGCACGCCAATGAAAACAAAAGCATCTCAAAACGCCCACCGTGGCAGCGACTTCCGCGATTTCCTCGCCGGTGAAAATATCCTTCCCGAAGTGGAAGCGCAGGCCCTCAAGCGCGTGGTTTCCCTCCAACTCCAGCAGATCCTTGAGCAGGAACACGTCACCAAGACCGAGCCGGCTTGGGAACAGACCGAAGCGAGAGAAGGGAGAGATAATCAGTCGTGAAGTGCTGCAACACACCGCCTGAGATGCCGGAAATGTTGAAATGCGTAACCCGACCCCATTCAATCCAAATCCGATGCCATGAAGAAACGAACTGTGATAATCTGGAGCGTGGCCTTACTATTGGCGATACTTGCGCTAAGTCTCTGGCCTCGAAGAAATGTCGAAACAGCAGAACGTGGCAACAAAGTGGAGATCGCTCAATCACCACAGCCTCAGCTAGCGCCGAATGTGGTGCCAGGAACTTCTGCAATCGACGCTCCGCCCAACCCCATGCAGTTATTGCTACAGACGCCCATCCTGTTTTACGGCATCGTTCTTGATCAACATGGCCAACCTATTCCTGAAGCGAAAGTGAGTGCATCGGTCGTGGATAACGTGATGCGCGGAACACCAGTTTCGACCGCCGCAGATGGCAACGGCAAGTTCACAATCCAGTCGAAAGGGGCAAGCCTGCATATTGAAGTGTCCAGCATTGGATATGTTCGAGTGGAACGGGGAGGAAAGCTTAAGCCATCGTCGCAAGGCTTTGATTATGGCGCAGATGTGGGGAGAGGCATCCATAGTCCTGCCCCAGCGTCACCAGTTGTTTTTCAACTTCGTAAACCGCAGGATCCCGTTAGCCTAGAAAGGCTTAGCGCCAACCCATCTGTCCCTCGTGATGGTAGCCCGATTACCGTGAACCTCACGAAGGCCAGCAAGGTTAAGCTGCGAATCAGTTGTCGCACTATGGAGGATGAAACTCAACCGCCAAATGCTCCTTACGACTGGCGCTGTGAAATCAGCGTGGAAGGTGGGGGCATTCAAGAAGCGAAAGACGAACTGGCTTTTGAGGCTCCAACCGACGGCTATGCTTCGTCTGCCATCATCGACATGCCAAAGATGCTGGATGTGAAAGAGTGGAGTAGCGACGCACAAAAAAGTTATTGGCTTCGCTTCCCCGACAATACCTTTGGCAAGATCGCATTTCGAATGATTGCGGGTGGTGATCATTTCGCTGTGATAGATGGTTCGCGCAATCCGTCACCGAATGATCGGAACCTTGAGGCCAAAGTCGAAAGTCAATAGCTAACTCATGCAACTCGCATCTTTCGAGTCAGTCCTCGCAGGCTAAAAATTACATATGTTAGATCGCCTCCGGTCCATCGGCTCAACTCCACCAAAAGATCGTCGCTCCGCACCGCCAAACATCCCGCTGGCGGCTGATCACGTGAGCTGCTGGTCCTGCGGGAACAGGTGACGTGCGCGGGGTAATGCTGCATCCAGTCCGGGTGCCTCCCAGCGCAGCTGGGTCCCTCCCTCCCTCTGATGTTCCCTCGGGGAATACCCTCGGCAGCATTACCCGACGTCTCTGGGATCAGGCCGCGCATTTTGCGCAAAATGGATTGACGCAGTGGCGGAAAGGGTCGAGAAAAAAGTTTACTTAATTTGTTAAAGTTTCGATATCCGGGAGAGATGTGTCATGTCATGGCCCGTGGCAATCGTGGAAAAATGCTATTTGAAACCGACGATGATCATCATTCAAATTCATGGATAAATTCCAGCGGTCCACGCGACGATTTGGGAGATCCCGATTCGGACTCGCTCACTACGCTTACAGAATATCTCAACGGCTCCAACCCTCGCAACCGCAACAGTGATGGCGACAGCAAAAACGACGCCGCTGAAATCGCCCAAGGGAGCGATCCCGCCAACGCCGCCGACAGCGGTGCCGCCCCCACAGACCCGCCCGAACCGGTCCCGTTCCACCTCTATGGCGACTACACCGCTTGGGAAGCCACCCTCAAGGGCAAAGGTCCTCACGACACCCGCACCCGGCGATTTCGCATGAGTGCTCCCAACGTCGCTGCTGATCAAACCCTGCCACTTCTCCGCGGCAACGCATACGAACTGAGCCTCCGCTACATCCGCACCAAGCCCGGAGAAAGTGTGCCCTGGTATTGTTGGGAAACCACCATCGGCGGAAAAAGCACCTCGGCCTTCCCCCTCGCTAACCACTGGGTCGTGGACAACCGCTCTGCCCTCCTCGCCCCCCACACCCACTCGCACGGCACCAACCTCGTAGCAGATAAAAAGGTGAATCTCCTCCCGGTGGACTTAGATATCGTTCACCCGGCTACGGGTGAGTTATCGGATGCGAAAGAAGATGTTGACGATGGTGGTTACGTTTCGGTGCAGAGACTCGAAAATCTAGCCGATGCAACAAGCGACGTAACGCCCAAAACCAAGGTGAAAATCCATGCTATCTCAGGAGCGCAATCCACGTGGAAAACCCGTCTCAAATTTAACGGGGCTGATCGTTATAAGATCTATCGCGATGAAGCCAGAACGCAGGAAGTCGTTAGTGAGCAAACTGAATTCGATGCGACTCAGGACACCACTTTATTCTTTCACGGCTTGAAAAAGAGCCTCGCTCGCGGCGGCGAACTTGTGACGATGCAGGTGAAAGTTAACGATGCGTGGGTGGATGGTGATTCATTGAAATGCACTATCGTTCAGAGTGAATTTCTGATTCAAGTGAAAGCTTTCATTCCTTATGCATGGACCGAGGCGGAAGAAGAAGTTCCCGGTCCTAATGGATGGAGTCCAATGGAAGGCAAAGTCGCTAAAGGCGATTTACATCCAGGCTTAGGTGATCGCACAACAAGTCCTGGATTCCTTAACGTATATTCAACCGACAAAGTCCTACCGCCAGGACCTGTAGCACCCGGAACCTCCACAGAGGGTCTTTTCAAATACGCCCCTTTCCGGTGTTGTCAGACTATTATTCTTACGCCTTACAAGGATTTACATTCGTCGTATGACCTTCAATCCAAGCGTAAGCATATGACAGCACCATCGTCAGACCACTATGTCAAAGCAACGTCTGTAAACGCGGCTGAAATTGCCCTCAAAAAAGGATATATGGGACTAAGCGGTGGGACGAGTGCAACAGGGAAAGGACCAATCACAACGATAGACTACCGACAAGGTGCACGCTCCGGCAAGGTGGCTGAGCTTCATGTTGAATTTGGCGGAAAAGACGGAGCATTAGGCAGCCTGCTAGGTATTCCATATTCTTGGGGAGCAGCAGACATTCATTGGTATATGTGGCTAAAAATAAATTCTGAAGCAGACCCTATACTTCCCACTATCGAGTTCGGAGGGAATCACGACAGGTATCCAGCTTATGAAATCATTGTCATTCAATCCGATGGAACCTACAAGCCGGTTCATAATGTTCTACCTGCAGCGAGTGCTTTACCCGGCCCAAATTCTTTGGCTGACAGCAATGCAATGAGCGTTGGACGATCGGATACGATTCGGGATTAAGGAATAAAGGTAATGCTTCGGGGTCAGTCCCAAATAACAGACATTCACTTCAATGGGGTCAGTTTTTACGACTGAGGCGCGGGCGGGGTGGTGCCGGCGGCGGGAGTTTCCTCTATCTTGTTGCGCTTGGGGCTGCGTTCGACGCGGGAGGCGGCGAGCCAGGCGTGGAGTTTGGCGTGGAGTTTGGCGGTAGAGGTTCTGCATCATGGCATCGAGGCGGGTGACTTCCTTGCCGCCCTCGATGAATCCGGGCTCGTCGAGGTCGATGGCGCGGGCGGTGCGGGCGATGTCCTTGAAGTCGAGCCAGAGGGCGTCGAGCAGGGCTTGAAGGCTGGCGGGCCCGCGGACTTGGCCGACTTTGAAGCCGTTGAGCTTGCCGGAGATGGTGGTGAGGTTGGCGAAGCGGGTGATGGCTTCGCAGCCGGCGGGCAGGTCGGCGTGGTTTTCTATGCCGAAGGTGTTAACGCGGTCGAGGCGTGCGTGGCGGAGGATGTCGCGGTCGTTCATCTTATCTGCGTTCATCCGCGTTCATCCGTGGTTCTCTTTTTTATTTGGGCAGGTTTTCTCCTCAATGGAGGAACCCTGGAGCCTGCGAAGTCATGGGCCGCGGCCGGCTTTTCCTAAATCCTGACAAGTCGTTGTCAGGAAGCACGTTGCACCCACTCCCCGGCCAGATGGGAGCTGCCCGGTGGTGAGGTGGGAGTCACCCGGTGGTGAAGTGGAAGCTACCCGGCGCAGGGTGACTCCATTCGGGAGAGCGAAGAGATTTTCACCGCCAAGACGCCAAGGAGGATTTGGGTTTAAAAGCGAAACGCAGAGAACGCAGAGAACGCAGAGAACGCGGAGGAAGACGCAGAGAGTTTGATTGCTACCGCGCTCTTGGCGTCTTGGCGGTTTATATTCTTCCGGTCAGTGGCGATGATTTGATTCGACCGTCCCTGCCGCGCATGAAGATTTGGGTTTAAAAGCGAAACGCAGAGTGAAGTGGACGAGATAGACGGGCGGGCGCCCTTGTTCGTTGAGTTCGGCGACTTTTTCTTGGAGCTGGGTGGTGGAGTATTCGAATTCGAGCGGGACCGGGCGTTGGTCGGACTGGGCGAGGGTGGCGGACATTAGGAGAAAGCGGGCACGCGGCAGGGTGAGCCGCGGGATTTGCCAGGCGCCGCCGCGCGAGTGGTCGGAGTCGTGATGGAATTCGTCCATGATGACGGTGAGCCATGCTGGATTTCCGGGCTACGGACCTGGTCGCTTTGAGTGGCAGCCGTTTGGAGGGTTTACCCTAGAAAGAGAAATGAACCGCAGATGAACGCAGATGGACATTGATTTTAAGAAACTTCTGAAGAATCTCAGCATCACCCTGAGAATGAAGCTATCGATTGATGCAACTCTTTGATTATCTGCGTTAATCTGCGTTCATCTGCGGTTCTATTTTTCTCTTTAGATTTACAAGTGCCGCACCGCCGCCAGAATCCCCGCCGATGTCCGAGCTCTGGTCGAATGGTGAATGGTTTGATTCCGAGGATTTCCCCGGATCGCCGCTCGACCGTGGGGCCATCCTCGGGCTCGGCTTGTTCGAGACCCTGCTCGCTTTGGACGGCGTGCCCGTCTTCGCGGGCCGTCACCTCGCGCGGCTGTTGGCGGGGTGCGAACGGCTCCGATGGAACGTCTCTCTGCCCGATTTCCACGATACCGCGAAAGAATTGTTAGTTCGCAACCATCTCACCTCCGGTCGCGCGCGCATCCGGCTCGGCGTCTCTGCTGGCAGCGGCAGCATCGATGATCTGGCTCTTGGAGACGACCGCGTCGTCACCATGATCGCCCTGCCTGTCGCCGCGGCCCCCGCCAGCCTGGCGGTGAATCTTTGCCAGTGGCCTCGTAACGAAAATTCGCCGCTCGTCGGCTTAAAATGCGCCTCCTATGCGGAAAATCTTGTTGCCCTCGATCACGCCCGTCGGCTCGGCTTCGACGAAACTCTTTTCCTCAACACCGCCGGTAACCTCTGTGAAGCCGCCACCGCGAATCTATTTCTCGTGAAAGACGGCGCACTTCTGACCCCGCCGCTCGCGTCCGGCTGCCTGCCTGGCATCACCCGCGGAGTCGTCATCGAGCTCGCGGGCAGGCACGGGATTCCCTGCGAGGAATCAAACCTAACTGTGGTGGATCTGCACGCCGCCGCCGAAGTTTTCGTCACTTCCTCGATCCGCGGGCTGACCCGCGTTTCCCGCTTTGAAACCAAAGACCTTCCGCCCGGCCCGGTGACGGGAGTCCTCCGCGCGGCATGGGATGCCGCCACTCGATAGCAACGCCATGGTCATCGCATTTCACAAGCCGTATGGAGTTCTCTGCCAGTTCACTCCGGATCTGCCGGGTCAGCGGACCTTGGCGGATTTCGGGTTTCCTGAGGGCGTCTATCCAGTCGGACGGTTGGACATGGATTCCGAAGGACTGCTATTGCTCAGCGACGAGCCGGGATTCAACAACCGCTTGCTGGACCCGAAGACGGCGCACCCGCGGACTTATCTCGCGCAGGTCGAGGGATCTCCCACGCCTGAGGCCGTCGTGCAGCTCAAACTCGGTGGAATCCCGATCCAAGGATACCGGACCCGGCCCTGTCAGGCGCGCCTGTTGGAGGTGGAGCCGCTCGTCGCGCCGCGTGATCCACCGGTGCGTTTCCGCCAAGCGATTCCTACGGCGTGGCTGGAGCTGCAATTGATCGAAGGGAAAAATCGCCAAGTCCGGCGCATGACGGCGGCGGTGGGATTTCCCACTTTGCGCTTGATCCGGGTGGCGATCGGCCGACTCGATTCGATCTGTCAGACGCAAGGCGAGTGGGTGGAACTTGGTCCCGCCGAACTCCGGAGGATTTGGCAAAAGTAGCGGCAAGGAGTTCCTCCAGACTGCCCCGATCACTGGGGGCGACCGGGGTAGCGACACACATACTATGCTGGGGGGAGCCTACGATTCCAGTCTCAAAACGATCGAGGCGGGCTAAGAAAGTGGGAAGCGGAGTCATCCGCAAAACCGGCTGCTCGCAACCTACGAGATCGTGGGATTCACCAATCTTGGTAAAACGACGGCTCATGCGGGGAGGGGGCCGCAGCGAGTGTGCATTGCAGGTAAAGCACTCCGACTGGCGGAATAGTATTCACCCCGAAGGTGGTGCCGAAGCTGTAAGTTCCACTTCCAGGACAAATGGGGGTGACCGCAATGAAGCGTCCTAATCCAATGACTTCGTTCTTTAGGTTAGGCGCGTTGTCTCCGTCGCCAAAACCATTAATGTTTGCATAGCTGCGGACGCCTTTCTGGACGGCTTGGATGTGCATGATGCACAGCGCCCGGTCCGAACCGCGCTTCCAGGCCAGCGCTCCGATGAATAAAATACTGATCAACGACAGTAGGACGAGGATCACCACCGTGAGCTCAATCAATGTCATCCCTGCTAGACCGTTCTGTCCCGAGAGGTGGGTGGAAGCGGATGCTGGCAGTGATTTTCTCGTGGGTTGAGAGCGCATAATTCCGGTGCGTTAAAAATTCAATAAACCCAAAAACTCCACGTGGATCAATCTGATTTTTAAAAAGACGGTCCCGAAGGCAGGGCGGTTGCCCAGAAATTCGCCAAGGGCGACAGTCATTAGCGATTTGAGAAAATGCTAGACATTAGCCCCCGTTTTGGCAGTTTCAGCCTGCCATGGAAGCACTGATGACCAAACCCGCCCT
>JBEGUC010000096.1:0-8023 GCA_041179105.1 Verrucomicrobiota bacterium
GCAGGATATGGAAGTGATTGTCCATCAGGCAGTAAGAAAGCGCCCGGCACCCCGTGAAATTCTCCTGCATGCGCATCAAAGTCCGGAATTTTTCCTTTTCCTCCGTCCCCAGCACAAACCGCCGATCTACCACACGTGAAAGCACATGATACAACACCGGTTTCCCAGCAGCTTTTCGCCATTCCGCCAACCATCGCGCTCGTCTCATAGAGAAGAACTACCGGGGTGAGAGGGAAGTTGCAAGAAAGACTTTGACTAAAGGCCTGTCCCTCTGTCAGGTTCCGTCCTCGGCGGCATCTGGGCAGACCAGTCTTGGGGGCGCTTTTGGGGCTGGGATCCCAAGGAAAACGGCGCACTGCTCATCGTAATCTGGAACGCCATTATTCTCCACGTCCGCTGGGGCGGCATGATGGTCATGGCGGTCTTCGGAAACATCGTCACCTCCTGGTCATAGTTCGGCACCAACATGCTCGGCATCGGCCTCCACTCCTACGGCTTCACCGACGCCGCGTTCTTCTGGCTCTCCGCGTTCATCGTCTCCCTGCTCTTCATCATGGTGCTGGCATTTAAGGGAAAGCGGTTGCAGGTTCCGCATGCACTGTCTTAGGCTCCCGCCGTGCCCCATTTGGAACTGCAACCTTTCGCTGATGGAGTGGTGATGAACCGCGATTTCCTGCGGTCAGTTTTCCATTCGATGCTCAAAGCCCGTATTCTCGAAAACAAGCTTTCGAGCCTCTACAAAGCCGGTAAAATCGTCGGCGGCGTTTATCTTGGCCGCGGCCAAGAAGCGGTCAGCGCCACGCTCGGCACCGCCTTGATCCAAGGCACGGATTTCTTCGCGCCGCTGATCCGCGATCAGGCCGGACGCACCGCTTTCGGCGAGCCTTTGATTGACTGCACAAGGACTTACCTCGGCTCGGTCGAGGGGCCGATGCGCGGGCGGGACGGCAACATCCACCGCGGGCGACCGGAAATGGGCATGCCGGCGATGATTTCGCACCTCGGCGCGCAAGTGCCGGTGATCGCTGGAATGCTTTTTGCAAAACGCCTCCAAGGCACACTCGCCGGACGCGTCGGTGCAACCTGCATCGGCGACGGCGCGACCTCCACCGGCGCATTTCACGAAGGCTTAAATCTGGCCGCCGTCGAGCGCCTGCCGATGGTGGTCGTGGTCGGAAACAACCAATTTGCCTACTCGACGCCGAACCACCGGCAGTTCGCCTGCGCGGATCTGGTCGAAAAAGCCCGCGGCTACGGCATCGGCGGATTCTCGGTGGATGGCACGGATTTGCTAGCCTGCGCGTCGGTGATCGGCGAGGCCGTCCGGCGGGCGCGCGAGGGCGGCGGACCGCAAATGGTCGTCGCCCACTTGCTGCGCCTGTCCGGCCATGGCGAGCATGACGACGGCTCCTACGTGCCGGCGGAAATCCGCAACGATCACTACGGGCGCGATTGCATCGAGGTGGCGATGCGCCAACTCGTGGAGAACCAACTCGCCACCGAGGATGAAATTGTCGCCTGGCAGGACCAATTCTCCGATGAAGTCCAGCGCGCCGTGGCCCAAGCCCAACAGGAAGCGGTGCCCGATCCCTATCACGAAGATTGGACCGCGCTGTCCACCCGCTTTCCACTAACCGAGTCCATTTCCCAGTCAACCGCCCAGTGAGTGTGACCTACATTGATGCCATCCGTGAGGCGCAGGAAAAACTCCTGCGCGAGGACGACCGCGTGTTCCTTTACGGCCAAGACATCGCCACCTTCGGCGGTGCCTTCAAAGCCACCAAGGGCCTTGCCGAGCAATTTCCTAACCGCGTATTCGACGCGCCGATCTCGGAAGACGCGATGATCGGCATGGCGGTCGGCGCCGCCATCGAGGGCATGCGCCCGATCGTGGAAATGCAGTTCGCGGATTTCTCGTCGGTGGCTTTCAACCAGATCGTCAACCAAGCGGCGACGCATTTCTATCGGACTGGGATGCCCATCCCGATCACCGTGCGCCTGCCCTCCGGCGGCACTCCCGGCTCAGGCCCCTTCCACAGCCAAAGCATGGAAGGAATCTACGCCCAATATCCCGGCCTCGTGGTGCTGACTCCGGCGACTGTTTCCGATGCCTATCACATGCTGCTGGACGGCGTGGCACTCGACGATCCGGTCATCTACTGCGAACACAAGTTTCTCTACCGCTGGCTCAAGGCGAAGTCGATCAACGGCGACCACCTGCCCATCGGCCAGGCGCGGATCACCCGCCCCGGCAAGCACGCGACCGTGGTAGCCTACAGCGCGATGGTCCACGAAGCCGTGCGTGCCGCAGACCGGCTGGCGCAGGACGGATGGGAAATCGAAGTGGTCGATCTGCGCTCGGTGAAGCCGCTGGACCTCGACACGATCCTCGCCTCCGTCGCACGGACTGGGCGCTTGTTAGCGGTCGGCGAAGCCTTCCCGTGGGGCGGCGTCACTGCGGAAGTGATCGCCCGCGTGACCGAAGAAGGATTCCACCTATTAGACGCTCCGCCACAGCGCTTAAACGCCCGCGACACGCCGGTCCCCTATCATCCCAAACTCTGGGCCGCCCATCGGCCGACGCCGGAATCCATCTGCGAAGCGCTCCGCAAATTGCTTTCTTTTTAGTTTCAGCATTTCAGTATTTCAGGTTTCAGCTTTTACCAAAATGCCCACCGTTCCCATTTTCATGCCCCAACTCGGCGAATCCATCGCCGAAGCCACCGTCGTCCGCCTCGGCATCAAAGTCGGCGATTCCGTCCGCACCGACCAAGAAATCATCGAGGTGGAAACCAACAAGGCGGTCATGGGCGTGACCACGCTTTGCGACGGAGTCGTCTCCGAGCTGCGAGCGCAGGAAGGGATTTCCTACTCGGTCGGCACGCTGCTGGGTCTTCTCGAAGTCACGCCTGAAGAAGTCGCCCGCACCGGCGTGGAATCGCTCGAATCCATCGAGGAGAAACGCACCGCCAGCAGCCAGTCCAACAGCCCCGCCCAAGCCGAGGCGAACCTACATTTCGCGCTCGACGACGACGCCTACGAAGAAGCACCTGCCGTGGTGCCCAGCGTTAAAGGCCTGCCCGTGCCGACCGGCGTGATGGGTGCCCACTACATTTCTCCCAGAATGCGGGCACGGATGAACGACCTAGGCATCCGCGAGGCTGACATTTCAGCCATCGCTGGAACTGGTGCCGGCGGTCGCGTCACGGTGGAAGACCTCGAGCGTTTCCTCAACTACCTCGACACCTGGCCAAGCTCGGCCGCCTCACCGATGCGCCTCGCCGTGGCCGACGCCATGCGCCGCAGTTGGACCCGCCCGCTGGCGACGGTGGGACGCCCTATCCTGCTAGACCGCACGTTCAATCACCGCCGCGACCAGTCGCCCAAGCCAGGACTGACGCTCTATCTGCTCCGCGCCTTCGCTCTCGCCCTGAAGGAAAATCCGACCACCGCCGGCTACCTCATCGGCGACAAGGTTGTCCACCCGCGCTCGTTCGACATCGGCGTGGCGGTGCAAGTCGAGGACGGCGTAGTCGTCCCCGTCGTCCGCAAAGTGGATCAGAAATCCCTGCGCGATCTTGTCTCGGAATACGACGACTTGGTGGACCGCGCACGCCGCCGTCGCCTCACCGAGCAAGATTGCAGCGGCGGAATCGCCACCGTGACAAACTTCGGCACCTTCGGCCTCACCACCGGCACACCCATTCCCCTGCCGAATGAAACACTCATCCTCGGTATCGGTGCCGGCGTAAAAAAGCCAGTCTGGAGCGCACAGGTCGAGGCCTTCCTACCCGCCACCGAAGCCGACCTTTTACTCACTTTCGACCACCGCGTCGTCGATGGCGGCGGCGCCGGAGTCCTGCTCAACCGAGTTTCCGCGCTGCTCCAGAAACCCGAGGATCTCTAACTTCCATCCGCCGTGGAAACTCCCGACAAAGTCGCCAGGATCGACATCCCGAAAAAGGCGATCTACCGGCTTTCGATCTATCATCGTTGCCTGCAAAAACTGCATGACAACGGCGTGGAAACCGTAAGTTCCACCACCCTCGCCCGCGCAGCCGGAGTGAAGCCCGCGCAGCTCCGCAAGGACCTCGCTTACCTCGGGCAATTCGGCACGCGCGGCCTCGGCTACCCGGTCGAGACGCTTTCCTCGATCATGCGCGAAACGCTCGGCCGCGAGCACCTCCAGCCAGTCATCCTCGTCGGTGCGGGCAACCTCGGCTCCGCGCTGCTCCGCTACCACGGGTTCGAAAAAGAAGGCTTCGAAGTCGTCGCCGCGTTCGATGCCAATCCGGAAGCCGCCCTCGCCCGCGGCGTCATCATCCCGGTCCTCCCCGACTCGGAGTTAGAAACCTTCATTTCCGTAAATTCCGTCAAGCTCGCCATTCTCTGCGTGCCCGTCGAGTTCGCCCAAGCAGTCGTCAACCGCCTCGTCGCCGCCGGCATCCAAGGCGTGCTGAATTTCTCACCAATCATGCTCGAAGTCCCGCCGGAGATCACCGTCAACAACGTCGATCTCGCACTCGAACTCGAGCACCTCAGCTATTTCATCCGCTGACATGTCGGAAGCTTCGGAAAATTTCCCCAATGCAGCATCGGCCTCGTCCGTTGATACCGGGAATCCAACTTGCCCACTCACCTGGGAGAAATTCATCGGCCAAGCGATGGCGGACTACGAATCCCCGCTCATCGGCTATGCCGCCTCCATTCTCAACGACACCGACCTTGCCCGCGACGTGGTCCAAGACACCTTCATCCGCCTTTGCCAGCAGGACATCGTAAAGGTCCAGCACGGCCTCAAATCCTGGCTCTTCACCGTCTGCCGCAACCGCGCACTCGACATACTTCGCAAAAATCACCGAATCCAACCGCTCGAAGACATCCAGTGGCGGAAAATCGCCGGCCCCGACCTCCCGCCCGATGAACAAGCCAACCGCAAGGAACTTTCCTTCCGGCTTGAAGCCTATCTCGACCGCCTAACCGCCAACCAGCGCGAAGTCATTCTCCTCAAATTTCAACAAGGACTCAGCTATCAGGAAATCCAAGAAATCACCGGCCTCCGCACCGGCAACGTCGGATTTCTCATTCACAGCGGCCTCAAACGCCTGCGTGAAATTCTACCTGCCGACGTCCGCTTCTAAGACCAAACTATCCCATGCAACTCCAACCTGAAGATCCCCGTCTCACCGCCTACATTCTCGGCGAGCTTGAGCCGGAAGACGCCGCCGCCGTCGAGCTTGCCGTGGCTGCCGATCCTGCGCTCCATGCAAAAGTCGCTGAAATGCAAGACATGCACCGACTGCTCACTGACAGACTGGTGCCGACGACGGACAAGCTTCTGCCCCGCCAGCGCGAAAACATCCGCCGCCGCGCCCGCCGGGCGGACTTGGCCACCAAGCTCATTTCCTTCGGCTCACTGCAAGTCTGGCTCATCCCCGCCGCGGCCGCCGCCGTCCTCGCGCTCGCCACTTTCATCCTGCTTCGCATGCCTGCGGACCCACCGCGTCCGGCCGCAGCCAAACCACCGACCCCGCCGCAAATCGCGCAAGCACACGCCCCCGTCGCCCCCCCTGCCCCGCTGCCTCCCGTGTGGTTTCTACCAGACAACGCCGTAGCTCCCCCGGCGCTCGACCTACCGGTCACCCCCGCAAAAGGCAACCTCGCCGCGATTTCCAAATCGATTCATCACGACCGCCAACTCCCGCAGTCCCACGACGTCCGCCTTGAGGAAATTCTCAACCACTTCTCCCTCCGCCTCCACGGAGTCACCGCCATCGCCCGCGATCCCGCTACCGCCTGGCATCCGGACGAACGGGCCAACGGCATACCCAGCCCCATCGCCACGCTTTCCACCGAAATGATCCCCTGCCCGTGGAAACCCTCCGCCACCTTGCTCCTCATCTCCATCCGCGGGAATGAGCAAAAAGACAGCGATGTTAAAATCACCTTCCGCCCGGATTCAGCGAACGTTTTCCGCTACCAACTCCTCGGTTTCAAGCCCGTCGAAGGCCAGACACCCGGAAGCCTGCCCACCAAGCTGCCGGCAAACGCCATCGCCACCCTCGCCCTCGTGATCGAGCCGTCCACCCCAGCCGGCAACCTCGGCTCGCTCGAATGGTCCACCGACAACAAATCCGCGCCGGCCATCTCCCTCGTCCGTAAAAACGACGCTGCCCCCTCCGACGACGCCCGCTTCGCCGCCCTCGTCTGCACCTACGCCGAGTGGCTGGCCGGCGGCGAAAAGGAAGGCCTCGATGCCGAAATCGTCGCCGCCCTCGCCCGGGAAATCGCCGCCACCACCCTCGCCACCGACCGCGCAGATTTCCTCAACCTCATCGACCGCTCGCTGCACCTGTAGCTCGCCCGATTTGCAGGAAATACCCGTCCGAACTCAACCACCATGGAAAAACGACTGCCGAAAATCTTTCGGTTCGCCAGCCGCGTGCTGCGCGACTTTTTCCTGCGTAACCACGGCCTGCTCCTCACCGCCGCCGTCGCCTACAACATGATGCTCTCGCTGATTCCCCTCTCAGCCGTTCTCATGGTCATCTTCTCGCATTTTATCGACGGGACACTGCTGTTGGAAACCATCACTGCGGAAATTTCCCTCATCGCCCCGGGATTCGTCCCCACCCTCACCGAGGTGCTCACCGGCTTCTTGCGCACTCGCGAGCTGATCGGCTGGGTCGGCGGCATCTCGCTGCTGCTCTTCAGCTCGCTCGCCTTCCGCGTCATGGAAGACGCCATCGCCATCATTTTCCACCGCCCCATCCAGCCGTTGAAACGCAAGTTCTGGGTCTCGGCATTGATGCCCTACCTCTTCATCCTCATCGTCGCCGGCGGCCTGATCATCATCACCGCCGTCAACGCCGTCATCGATGCACAAGACCAGAAAAACCACCAATTCCTCGGCATCGACGCTCTGCTTCACCAGCATGTCAATCATCTCATCTACCTGATCGGAGTCCTCGGACTGGTCCTTCTTTTCACGCTCTTCTACAAAATCATGCCAGTCGCGAAAGTCTCGTTCCGCCGCGCCCTCGCCGGTGGCTTGACTGCCACCATCCTCTGGGAAATCGTCCGCCACCTGCTCGTCTCCTATTACACCAAAATCTCCGTCGTCAACGTCCTTTACGGCTCCATGGCCACCATCATCATCGTCCTTCTCACGCTGGAGGCCGTTGCCCTGATCCTACTCCTGGGTGCCCAAGTCATCGCCGATCTCCAGCGCAGCGCAAACGCCGGCATCCCCTGGCACGAAGACCCAGACCGCGACGCCCACCCGCAAATTTCCATCAAATCATGAAACCCGTTAGCGACATCCACGTCAGTTCCAACCTCGTCCTCCCCTCCCCGCTCGACCTACTCGCGCAGCTCCCGCCCAGCGACAGCGACACCGACTTCATCTTCCAAAGCCGCCGCGCGATCCGGGAAATCATCTTCGGAAACGATCCCCGCCTGCTCGTCATCGTCGGCCCCTGCTCCATCCACGACATCGCCGCCGGCCGCGAATACGCCGAACGCTTCGCCAAGCTCGCCGACCAAGTGAAGGACGAAATGCTGCTGGTCATGCGCGTCTATTTCGAGAAACCCCGCACCACCGTCGGCTGGAAAGGCCTGATCATGGACCCACGGCTGGACGGCAGCAACCGCATCGCAGAAGGACTCCACCTCGCCCGCCAATTCCTATTGGACGTGATCCGTCTCGGCATCCCCACCGCCACCGAATTGCTCGACCCCATCACCCCGCAATACATCGCCGACCTCATCAGTTGGTCAGCCATCGGCGCGCGCACCACCGAATCCCAAACCCACCGCCAAATGGCCAGCGGCCTCTCCATGCCGCTCGGATTTAAAAACGGAACTCTCGGAAATCTCGAACCCGCCATCAACGCGATCAAAGCCGCCGCCCAGCCGCAGACCTTCCTCGGCGTGGGCATGGACGGCCGCGCCTCCGCCGTCACCACCACCGGAAATCCCGACTGCCACATCATCCTGCGCGGCGGCGAAAGCGGACCGAACT
>JBEGUC010000097.1:0-7877 GCA_041179105.1 Verrucomicrobiota bacterium
TGGGCAGGCAATTTATACACATGACCCCGACAGCATTCGAGGCGTTGCCATTGGCCGCGCCCCTCCAACGCGTTTTGCGCGAACTCAATTATGAAACCCCTTCGCCCGTCCAGGCGCAGGCCATCCCGCTGCTGCTGGAAGGCCGCGACCTACTCGGTTGCGCCCAGACCGGCACTGGAAAAACGGCCAGTTTCGCCCTGCCAATCCTGCATGCGATCCATGAGCGGCCGAAGCAAATCAAGCCGCGCCAATGCCGCACGCTGGTGCTGGCTCCGACCCGCGAACTCGCTGGCCAAGTCGGTAAAAGCTTCACCACTTACGGTGCGCACATCCGTTTCAAGCAGACGTTGATTTATGGTGGCGTCGGCCAAAATCCGCAGGTCTCCGCGATGCGCGGCGGCGTGGATGTGCTCGTGGCCACTCCCGGTCGTTTGATCGACCTCATCGAACAACGCGCTGTGGATCTCTCCGGTGTCGAGTTTTTCGTGCTCGATGAAGTGGACCGGATGCTCGACATGGGCTTCGCCCGCGACGTGAAGAAAATCGTGGCTCTGCTGCCTTCGAACCGCCAATCGCTGTTCTTCTCGGCGACTCTTGCGCCAAATATTGTCGATCTCGCACAGACCATTTTGCGCAACCCCGCCCGCGTCAGCATCGATCCCGGCACGACGACCGCCGAGCGCATCGAGCATCAAGTGTGCTTTGTGGATCGCGAAAACAAGCGCCCGTTGCTGGAACAACTTCTGCGTGGCCAGGCTTCCGCCACCAGCGGCAAGCTCACCATCGTTTTCAGCCGCACCAAGCACGGTGCGAACAAGCTCGCGAAAAGCCTTTGCGAAGCCGGCTTCCCAGCGGATGCCATCCACGGCAACAAGTCGCAAGCCCAGCGCGAAAAGGCGTTGGAAAAATTCAAAAAGGGCCTCACGCCCGTCCTCGTCGCCACCGACGTCGCCGCCCGCGGAGTGGATGTGAAAGACGTGGGCCTGGTGGTGAATTTTGATCTACCGAATGAGCCAGAAGCCTACGTCCACCGGATCGGTCGCACTGGTCGGGCGGGTGCGGAAGGCCGAGCGGTTTCGTTCTGTGCGGAAGATGAGCGCGAGTTCCTGCGGGAAATCGAAAAAGTCATTAAAATGGCCGTGCCGCGCTGGGATGACCACGCTTGGCACGACGAAGGATTGGCGGATCGTCATCTCCGGCTGAGAACCGGTGGCGGCATGGTCCAAGGCGGTGGAAATCGCGGCGGTGGTCGCCAAGGCGGCGGTGGAAATCGTGGCGGTGGCGGCGGAAACCGTAATGGCGGCGGAGGCATCGACTACAGCAACGCCACACGCGGCAATAACCGCCGTCGTCCAGCATCGCGCTAAAGCGCGGCGGCGATCACCGGTCGCCGCGAAATGAAGAACTCACACGGCGACCGGTGATCGCCGCTACCTTTTTCAGGCTCTAGCGAGCTGGCTCACGTCCCAGGCGGGCAGGCCGAGTTGGGCATTGATGGCGTTGAACTCGCCGATTTCCGCTTCCGTGAAGAGCAAGCCGCCGGCGGCGTCTGAGCGGACGCGGGCAGCGGCTTCGATTTGGCCGGGGAGCATGGAGCCGTCATTGCCGTGGCCGAGAACGTCCTCGATCACCGCTTTGAGATTTTCTGCCTGACTGCGGCCGTGGGCGAAATTTCCACCGGAGAGGGCGTCGGGGTGGACGATTTGGAAATAGAAGACAGCGGTGTTTTTCTCGCCGGGAGTTTCGAGTTTGCGGCCGCGCAGGGTTGGGATCGAGCCACCGATGAGGCCGCCGAAAATTTCATTGAGCAGGCACATGCCGTAGCCCTTGTGACCGCCGAAGGGAAGAAGAGCAGCAACTTCGTTCGGGTCGATGGTGGGATTTCCGTTGGCATCGACAGCGGCACCGGGAGGCAGCGATTTCCCCTCACGCTTCAAGGCTTGGACGCGGCCCATGGCCACGGTGGCGGTGGCCCAGTCCATGACGATGGGAGCGCCGCCTTTTTCGTAGGCAGGGATGCCCCACGAGTGCGGGTTGGTGCCGAGGGTGGGGAATTTTCCGCCGAAAGGAACGACTTCCGCGAGGGTGGACGTGCAGTTGGTGTAGGCGTAGTAGCCGCGCTCGGCAGCTTCCATGACGTAGCCGCCGCCCCAGAGGTAGTGGAAGGCATTGTCCACGGCGATCTGGGCGATGCCGTATTGGTCCGCGAGTTCGATGGCGCGGTCGATGGCGCGGTAGGCGACGGATTGGCCGAGTTTTTTATGGGCGTTCCATCGCTCGGAGGCGGGGAAACGCGATGGCAGGACCTCAATTTCTGCGCCGGGCACGCAACCACCGGCACCGGAGCCGAAGAGGTGGTCGAGGTGCAATGCCTTGAGCGCGTGGTGGGTGCGGATGCCGTGGCGGGCGGCTTCGGCGGCGAGTTTCGCGCCTTCTGCGGATTCTACCTCGGTGTAGCCGTGGGATTGATAGGCTTTGGAGACGAGGGCATCGTGGTCTTGGCGCGGAATGACGAGGAATTCGGACATGCGGTTGGTGGTGGTTGGAAAGCCGGGAAAGCGTGCCGAAATCAGGACAGGTGTCGAGTCAGATGAAGCGCGGATTTCTGGCGATGGGGACTCCCGAACGCGTGACAAGACTTGTGACGCCTGTCAAAACTCGCGTTACGCGATGTCAGGGGTGCCTGTGCGCGATGTTCGGGCACTTGTGCGCCAGGTAACTTTCACCCAGCGAGAAGGGAAAGCGCCGCGCCTTCGCCCCCCACGCAAGAGGTAAGGCGGCCCCGAGCATCGCGCACGGACTGCGATTGACGCACCCCATGAGGAGGCACCACACTCCTGTGGTGCAGGAGATACGGAGAGATTAGAAAGCGAGAATACCTCACTGAGAACCCGATAACAAAAACCTCATTAATGCTCCACAACGAAGACTCCAGGGTGAAAAATCCCGCGCTCGTCCACCTCACGAGGCTGGGGTATTCCTATCTTTCTTTGAAAGGTGCCCAGTGGGACGAGGCCACCAACATCTTCACCGAGCTTTTCCGCACAAGCATCGCGGCGATCAATCCTGACGCCACGGCCGATGACACCGACCGGCTTCTCCAAGAAATCACGCTCCTCCTTGAAAACGAGGACCTTGGCAAAGCTTTCTACGAACGCCTCACAAAAACCTCCGGCCTCAAACTGATCGACTTCGAAAACTTCGACCGCAACTCGTTTCGCGTCGTCACGGAGCTCCCCTGCAAAAACGGCGATGACGAATTCCGCCCAGACATCACGCTGCTCATCAACGGCATGCCGCTCATTTTCACCGAGGTGAAGAAGCCCAACAACCGCGACGGCATCCTCGCAGAACGCAACCGAATGAACACTCGTCTGCGCAACCCGAAATTCCGCCGCTTCGTCAATCTCACCCAGCTCATGGTGTTTTCAAACAACATGAAATACGACGACGATTCGCCCGAACCGCTGGAAGATGCTTTCTACGCTGCTCCTTCATCCAGCGAGCCGGTTTTCAACTACTTCCGCGAGGAGGAAGAGCGGAATCTTGCGGAACTCCTTGCCCCCGAAGACGAGGAAATCGAGGCGCGGATCCTAGCAGACAACAACCTCACCAGCATCAAGCACTCACCGGAGTTCGCGATTAATAAAAATCCTGAAACGCCCACTCACCAGCTTCTCACCGCGCTATTTTCCCGCGACCGACTCGCGTTTCTCCTTCGTTTCGCCTTCGCCTACGTCAAGACCGGCACAAGGATCGAAAAACACGTCATGCGCTACCCGCAGATCTTTGCCACCAAGGCAATTGTGCGGTTTCTCGAAGCCGGCATCCGCAAGGGCATCATTTGGCACACCCAGGGCAGCGGCAAAACCGCCCTCGCTTTTTACAACGTCCACCACCTCACCGCGTGGTTCCAGAAACAAGGCATCATCCCGAAGTTCTATTTCATCGTCGATCGCATCGACCTACTCGTGCAGGCCAGCAACGAGTTCAAATCCCGCGGCCTCGTCGTCCACACCATCAATTCCCGCGAGGCCTTCGCCCGGGACATCAAATCCACCAGCGCCATCCACAACCATGCCGGCCGCGCCGAAATCACCGTTGTCAACATCCAGAAATTCCAAGACGACACCAACGTCGTCCGCCCGTCCGACTACAACATCAAACTCCAGCGCGTGTATTTTCTCGACGAGGTCCACCGCAGCTACAATCCCACCGGCAGCTTCCTCGCCAATCTCAACGAGTCCGACACCCAGGCCATCAAGATCGGCCTTACCGGCACCCCGCTCATCGGTGACAATCTCAAATCCAAGGAACTTTTCGGCGATTACTTCCACAAGTATTACTACAACCAATCCATCGCCGACGGCTACACCCTCCGGCTCATCCGCGAAGGCATCGAGACCCAATACAAACTCGATCTCGCCCAAGCCCTCGAAGACATCCGCATCCTTCGCGGCGAGACGGACCGGAAAACTCTCTACGCCCACGAAAAATTCGTCGAGCCCATGCTCGACTACATCGTCGAGGACTTCACCCAATCCCGCATCGCTTACGGCGACGCCACCATCGGTGCCATGGTCATCTGCGACTCCGCCGACCAAGCGAAAATGATGGCAGAAATCTTCGCCGACAAATACACCCGCCGCCCTGCTTCCGCTCCCATCGCCGTCGAGGAACCGGCCACGGACTATCTCAAAGTCGCCGAAGACCCGGTTCCCTACGTCTTCACTCCGCGCCCCGCCCGCTCCGTCCAGACCCACGCCCTCATCCTCCACGACATCGGCACCAAGGACGAACGCAAGCAATGGGTGCAAGATTTCAAGGACGGAAAAATCGACATTCTCTTCGTTTACAACATGCTGCTCACCGGCTTCGACGCCCCACGGCTCAAGAAGCTTTACCTCGGCCGCGTCATCAAGGCACACAACCTTTTGCAGGCGCTCACTCGCGTCAACCGCACCTACAAGAGCTTCCGCTACGGCTACGTCGTGGACTTCGCCGATATTCAAACCGAGTTCGACAAAACCAACCAAGCCTACCTCAAGGAACTCCAGCCCGAACTCGGCGACGAACAAGAGCACTACTCGAAGCTCTTCAAATCCGCCGAAGAAATCTCCTCAGAGATCGACGCCATCCAAGCCGCACTTTTCCACTACGACACCGCCAACGCCGAAATTTTCTCCCAACAAGTCACCGCCATCCAGAACCCCACGGACCTGCGGGAAATCATCAAGGCACTCAACGACGCCCGCGGCCTCTACAACCTCATCCGCTCCACCGGCCAGCATGAGCTCCTCGCAAAACTCGACTTCCGGAAATTCCTCCAACTCTCCAACGCCGCCAACGAGCGCCTCGCCCTGCTCCTCCAACGTGATGCCCTCGAACACGGCCGCGAGAACGCCCTCCTGCTCAACACCGCCCTCGAAGACGTCATCTTCGCCTTCCGCAAAATCTCCGAAGAGGAGATGCTCATCGCCGGAGAATTCCGCGACAAACTCCGCCGCACCCGCGAAGGCCTCGGCGGAAACTTCGACCCCCGCGACCCGGAGTTCATCACCCTCCGCGAAGAACTCGAACGCCTCTTCCTCAAGAAAAACCTCAGCGAAATCACCCAAGCCGACATGGTGGCCTACGCCGCCGCCCTCGATGACATTCACGCCCGCAGCCGCGAGCTGGAGCGGAAAAACCAACTCCTCCGCGCCAAATACGCCAACGACGAAAAATACGCCCGCCTCCACAAGCGCCTCATCGAAAAGGGCGAACCCACCCCCGACGAAGCCAAGCTCGCCGCCGCCCTCACCGCCCTCAAGACCGAGGCCGACACCCGCATTTCCCAAAACGCCCAGCTCCTCACCAATCCCGCCTTCGCCGAGAAAATGATGGCCCGCCTCATCATCGAGCAGCTCATGACCATTCACCACCTCCCGCTCACCGCCGAAGGCTGCCAATTCATCAGCAACCTCGTCCTCAAAGAATACCTCGCCGAGTCCCAAGACCAGCAACCCGCATGAAAAGCTCAAGAACCGCCATGTAGCGTCGCTCTGCGAGCGTCGATGCCCAAGAAAAGCCTTGTAGCGTCGCTCTATGAGCGTCGATGCCCAAGAAAAGCGCGAAGCCCTCTCCCCCACCACCATCATCTCATTCACCTCGAAGGTCGCAGACCGCCGCCACCAAACACCTCCTCGTCTCTTCCCATCTGCGTCCATCCGCGTTCATCTGCGGTTAAAAAATTCTTCCTCTTCCTTTCAGCCTTTCAGCCTTTCAGCTTTTTCTCCCCCATGCATCCGCCCGAGCTTCCTCCACCCAACTTGACACCTCCCCGAGACGCGAGCGTAATTGGAGACGAGTCGCCCCTTGGCCTCCGAGCCTTGACCGTCCAGGCATTTCAATTACGTTACAAACATCACTATGCACTTCACCCCATCGAAGCCGCTCTTCAATATCACCGTGCCTCAGCCGAAGTCCCCGGCGAAGAAAGCCACGACAGCTTCGATTTCGCAGCGTCCGAAGCTCACTACCGAAAAGGCGCTCAAGGGATACGACTACCTGAAATCCCGCAGCTCCCGCAGCAGCTCCGGGAGCTGAGCCGCCTCACTTCCGTTGACCGTGCGGGTCGCAAAGTCCTCAGAAAATGGGCTGAACATCACGCACATGTTTTTGACGAAGATCGTTTTTTCCAACCTTGGACCATCCAAGGAAAGCGCGGCGGTGCCGAACATCAAGTTCACCACGACCAGCAAGCCGGACGCTGGATCAAGCGGCTCTACCATGGCGTGAACTCCAGCACACTCGGTGACTATCTCGCGCGGATGCGTCTCCATGCGGTGCTCTTCCCCGAGACCGCCTACCAGCTCGAAGGATTCACCATCAACCCCAAAAACAAGGAACTAGCCCCAGTGGTCTCCCAACCCCATGTGGAAGTGGATACCACCCGCCCGCTGGTCACCAAGTCCGAAACGGATGATCTCATGGCCGCCATGGGCTTCGCTCCCGTCCAGCTTATCCACGATGGCATGCTCGACGATGCTTACTACGCCTACCTCCATCCTGTCACCGGCTTGCTGGTGCATGACCTGCACGATGAAAACGTCGTCCGTTTACCGGAGAGCGCTGATATCGCTGTCATCGATCCCTACATTTCTCTAGCCCGCAGCGGCACCTGGGCCGCCATCAAGCTCGCCGAAGTCGGCTATCCCACGCCGCCCGACGATCCGCCCACCTAAATCTTCCGCCTCCACCAAACACCTCCTCGTCTCTTCCCATTCGCGTAAATTCGCGTTCATCTGCGGTTAAAAAATCTTCTCTCTTCATTTCAGCATCTACCCCACGAAGAATTTGAACCACAGATTTCACAGATTTTCACGGATAAGAATGAGTTGCCCAGACTCTTTCATCTGTGCCCATCCGTGAAATCCGTGGTTAAAAAATCTCCATCTTCATCCCATCTGCGGTTAAAAAATTCTTCATCTTCCTCTCAGCCTTCTTCCACCCATGCCCACCCGCGACTTCCAGAAACAAGCCATCACCCTCATCGACGACCTCAAAGGCGTCTGCGCCAACTACGGCCTCGGCAACGACGGCAACGAGTTCAAAATCATCACCCAGATTTTCCTCTACAAGTTCCTCAACGACAAATTCGCCCACGAGGTCAAGCGCATCGACCCCAAGCTCGCCAAAGCCGCCTCCTGGGAAGACGCCCTGCGGAAATTGAAAAAAGCCGATTACGAGATGCTCCTCATGCAGCTCAGCGACGGCACCGCCCAGCTCCGGCCCGAGCACTTCCTCTCCTCGCTCTACGCCCGCCAGAACGAGGACAACTTCGCCAAAACCCTCGATGCCACCCTGCTCGCCATCGCCGCGCTGAACTCCGAGAT
>JBEGUC010000098.1:0-7852 GCA_041179105.1 Verrucomicrobiota bacterium
GCATCTGTCAGAAAAGCTGCAAACACAAAACGCATAAGAGCGTCCCACGTCGCTCCGGGCTTGTTCAACTAAACGGCGCAGACGAAGTCTCCGCTATCGCTGCGACTTCGCAGCACCCTTTATTGTTTTGTTTGTGGATTACCGGGGGAAGACGCCGACCAAACTGGACGAAGGAGTTCGACTGATCACGGCTAAGAACGTGAGGAAAGGAGCTATCAATCTGTCGCCAGAAGAGTTCCTCTCAGAAAAGGATTACCATGCTTGGATGACGCGCGGATTTCCAAAGGTTGGTGATGTCCTGTTTACGACTGAAGCCCCAATGGGAAATGCCGCCGTCGTGCAATTGGACGGTCGCTTTGCACTCGCTCAACGTGTTATTTGTTTTCAAAGCTACGGTGCGATTGAGTCCTTGTTTTTGGTTCTTCTGATCTTGACCACTCAGTTCCAGTTCATCCTCGACAAGAATGGAACCGGCGTGACGGCGAAGGGCATCAAGGCCTCCAAGCTGAAGCAACTACCCATCGCAGTCCCGCCTCTCGCAGAACAAAAACGTATCGTCGCCAAGGTGGATGAGTTGATGGCCTTGTGTGATCGGCTGGAGGCGCAGCAGCAGCAACGCGACGAGCAGGCCAGCGCCCTCGCCCGCGCCTCGCTGGCCCGCTTTGCCGAAGCTCCCACCCCGGCGAATCTCAATCTCCTCTTCCACAAATCCTACAGCATCTCGCCCGCTGGTCTTCGCAGATCAATTCTAATGATGGCGGTTCAAGGGAAGCTTTTGCCGCAAGATCCCAAGGACGAGCCGGCGGATAAGTTTCTGGCTGCTATTCTGAAGAGCCTAAACAAGAACAACAATCGTCGCTCATCTGGAAATGCAGACGAAGGGGGAGATTCAAACAAGCCCTTCGCTCTGCCGAATGGATGGTCATGGGCGCGGTTTTCCGAACTTGGAGAGTTTGGCCGCGGCAAGTCAAAACACCGGCCTCGGAATGATCACTCTCTCTTCGCGGGAGGCAAACATCGTCTGGTCCAAACTGGAGATGTCTCACGAGCCAATGGCACAATCGAGACTCACACCGGACTCTACAACGATGTTGGCTTGGCGCAGAGCAAGATGTGGCCTGCAGGAACACTTTGCATCACGATTGCCGCTAACATAGCAGACTCCGGCATTCTCGGATTTGATGCCTGTTTCCCCGACAGCGTCGTCGGATTCGTCCCAGCAAAGCCGATCCCATCGGCTCGCTATTTCGAGTATTTCATGCGGACTGCGAAAGAGGATCTCAATAAGTTCGCGCCAGCGACCGCGCAAAAGAACATCAATCTGGGAATACTTGAGCAAGTTTGGATTCCCATCCCACCTCTCGCCGAACAACGCCGGATCGTGGCCAAAGTGGATCAACTGATGGCCCTGGTGGACCAGTTGGAAACGCAGCTCGCCGCCTCCCGCGCCACCGCTAGGAATCTGCTCGAAGCTGTGGTGGCGGAGTTTTCAGACGGACAACCAATCGCTCAATGAACTTAGATTTTCGTCAACTCGAAGCCATTGCTGGCCACCTTGCGAAGGCGAATCCTCCCCCTATTTTGTATCGCTATCGCCGACCGAGCGATTGGGCTCTCAAGGAGATCCAGTTGCCGCATGTCCACATTGCCAGCCCGGCCGATATGAATGATCCATTCGAATACGCCGCCCCCCTCCACTACGAGCTGAGCGAGTTGAAGGAATATGCCCGGAAGTTTTACACGTTGAGCGGCATGGACAAGGCCGAAGCAATCCGTAAAGCGGATGGATTGAACGAAAGCTCGATAGCCTACCTATTGCAAGAGATTGAGGGAATCTGCAAACAATCAGGACTTGTTTGTTTATCTTCCAATCCGAGGTCCAACCGAATGTGGGCGTACTACGCCGATTGTCATCGAGGTATTTGTATCAGTTATGATTGCTCCTTCGCGCCCTTCGCGGTTGCGCGGTCAGTTTTGTATGAGGATCCGACTGGGTCTTTCAATGCAATTGACGCTCACGCTGACGACGTGACGCGTTTCGCAGATCATGTGGCAATTCGCAAAGGCGCGGAATGGGAGTTTGAGCAAGAGTATCGAGTTCTTATTGGCCCGTTTAAGCTCGGACAGACTCGGACGCTCCCGATTCGGCCGGAGTCAATCATCGAGATTCGGCTCGGGGTCAACATTGAGCCAAAATTCAGGCAGGATGTGATCGCTTCTTCTGCCACCTTAGCTAACCGTCCTCGAATTATCCAGATGGAATGCGACCAGGCCAAGTTCCAGCTCATTGAGCGTATTATCTAAAAGCGTATTAATGCTATGATCGACTTCTTGAAACGTCCGACCGAGTTGATGCTCCGCTACACGCCGGAGAGGGAGCCGGACGATTGGTTAGCCAAGCGGTTGGAACATGAGGAGCTCATTCCAATTTCTAGCAAGACATTCTACGTTTCTCATCGTTTATATCGTCAACAGTTTGAGGATCCCGAATTCGCGATCGACTCATGTTACCACTTTGTCGTTGGAGTCATAGAGGGCAACTACTACCGTATCGAGAAGTCGATCTTGCGGATCGATTTCGACCTCTTAATGCATCGCTCCCTTGATTTCAAAAGAAGCACTTTTGTCGCGGAGCGAAACATCTCTATATTCCGCCGCTTGCAAGGTTTGAACCTTGAACAGCTTAGGATTGGCGGAGATCACCCGGAAGCGTTGCCTGCGGAAAGCTTCGTGAAACTTCTGAGGAAGTTTCCCAACACATGGGAGTTGAACCGCTACGCCGCAGCACGGATCACTTCAATCCTCCGCGAGCATCTCCCAATCCAGCGGGACCACGATGCAGAGTACCAACACTACATGAACAAGCGGGCTACCTGCGTCGGCAGCAACCCGCGCCGTATTTTTGCCGCTTACGAAGTAGATAAATACACGGATCTCGTCGCTAGAATTGAAGCCATGCTTGGAAACTCCGATGCCTACAACGAGCGTCAATGGCAGTTGGAGATCCTGCAAGTCATCCTTTTCCTTTTTCCGAAATACATTGCCTCTTTCCGGGAAGCGCCAGTTCGAGACAGCTTGGCCGAAAAAGACCGGTTTATAGATTTTCTTTTGGTAGATGCCTCGGGCTATATTGACGGCCTCGAGATCAAGAAACCCTTCGCGGAATGCATGGTCACCAAGACTCGCTACAGAGACAACCACGTACCCATGAGGGAGCTGAACGGAACCGTGATGCAGCTCGAAAAGTATCTATTCCACCTGAATCGATGGGGCCAGCAGGGCGAGAAGAAGCTCAACGAGCGTTATTCTTCAGAAATTCCTCCGGATGTTCGCATCCAGATCGTAAATCCCTCTGGAATGATCATCATGGGTCGTGACCACGACTGGACCCAAGACCAACGAACGGATTTTGAGGTCATTCGGAGGAAGTATCGCCACGTTGTTGAGATCATGACTTACGACGATCTATTGCGTCGCCTCAAGGCTATCCGAGATCAGTTCAAAGCAATCACAGCTTCATAACCATGCCCATCCAAAACGCCATCTGGAAAGTCGGAGCCACGCCCGAAGCGCTGACCGTTTCAAAACTCGCGACCGAGAAAGACCTTGAGGACAGAGATGAGCGTCGAACATCGAACATCGAACTCCCAACATTGAACATCGAAGTGAAGAGAAGAATGCTGGATGCTGCTTGGCCGGCAGGTGAGGACGAGCTTCGGCGAGATCGTCGACTTGCTGGCGCACGCGCCGGACGGTTTGAGGCTGGCTCCGGGAAAGCGGCAGAGCAGGCTGCCGCAGTCCCAAGATCCAAGACTTTTCCTATGAAACTCAAATTTAAGCACCAAGCCTATCAGGCGGACGCTGTTCGTGCGGTCGTGGATTGTTTCCAAGGCTAGCGACCATCCAGCGGCTTAAAATACGCTGTCGATCCGGGCGCTTTCTCACTCAGGGGTCATGTCGCACTTCCCGGCACCGAGCTTGAAGGTTTCGGGAACGCGTCGCTCTCGATTCCTCCGGCGTCCATCCTCAAGAACCGCCAAAATTTACTGGCTTGGTTGGGCTGCTAGGCTTTGAATCGCTCGGAGACGGCGGGCCAGTTGACGATGTGCCACCAAGCGGCGATGTAGTCGGGGCGGCGGTTCTGGTAGTGGAGGTAGTAGGCGTGCTCCCAGACGTCGAGGCCGAGGAGCGGGGTGCCGAGGTCGGCCGCGGGGACGATGCCTTTCATGACGGGGTTGTCTTGGTTGGCGGTGCTGGTGATTTTGAGTTTGCCGTCTTTGACGATGAGCCAAGCCCAGCCGGAGCCGAAGCGCTTGGTGGCGGCCTCGCCGAAGGATTTTTGAAAGGCGTCCATGGAGCCGAAGGCGGCATCAATGGCGGCGATGAGTTCGGCGGAGGGCTTGCCGGATTTTTCGGAAGGGGTGAGGGATTTCCAGAAAAAATCGTGGTTCCAATGGCCGCCGCCGTTGTTGCGGAGGGTGGCGCGGAGGGCTTCATCGGCGATTTCCGGAAGGGTGGCGAGAAGCTGATCCAGGGGTTTTTTCGCGAGTTGCGGATTTGGCGAGAGCTGGGTGTTGAGGTTCTTGATGTAGGCAGCGTGGTGTTTGCCGTGGTGGATTTCCATGGTCCGGGCGTCGATGTGCGGCTCCAAGGCATCGAAGGCGTATGGCAGGGCGGGAAGTTGGTGGGCTTGGACGGTTTGCGCGCTGGCGGCGTGGGGAAGTAGGGCGGCGGTGGCGGCGAGGGTGCCGAGCTTGACGAAGTTCCGGCGGTCGAGGGGGTGTAAATTTTTCATAATCGAATGAGATAAGCGGGGTGGGAGGAAATTTCAAACTTTGATTGAAATTGCTTCGCGGGCGAGGGCGGCGGCACCGATGGTGCCGGCTTCGTGGCCGAAGGCGGCAGGCAGAATCCGCAGGTGGTCTTTGAAAGGACTCGATAGCTGCGCGAATAGGTGTGCTTCGAAGGATTTGAAAAGGAGCTCTCCGGCACGGGCGACGCCGCCGCCGATGACGATGGCTTCGGGATTGAGGAGCCAGCAGCAGTTCATGGCGGCGGTGGCGAGCATGCGGCCGATGGCGTCCCACTGGGCGAGGGCGACGGGGTCCCCGAGGTGGGCGGCGGCGGCGAGGGCGGCGGGCGTGCATGCGTCGAGGGCTTTTTGAATGCCAGCGGCGAGGTAGGCGTCGTGGGCCATGGCGGTGATTTCTCGATTTCCGATGTAGCCTTCCAGCGCACCGAGATTTCCGTAGTGGCCGGGCCTGCCTTGGTAGTCGATGGAGGTTTGGCCGATTTCGCCAGCACCGTGGCGGGCGCCGCGGATCATCTGGCCGTTGGCGATGATGGCACCGCCGACGCCGGTGCCTAGGGTGATGAAAATTACGTGCTGAAAGCCGCGGCCGGCACCGCATTTCCACTCGGCGAAGCCCATGCAGTTGGCGTCGTTCTCGACGACCACGGGCAGGCCGGTTGCCTGTTGGAGGATTTTCCGAAGTGGGATGGAGGTCCAGCCCGCGACGTTGGTGAGATTGTAAACCGAGCCGGTGTCGAAATCGACGAAGCCGGGCATGCCGACGCCGATGGCGGCGATGCCTGGATGCCTGGCCCGCAAGTCTTCGACCACGCGGATCATGGCGGGAATCAGCTCATCAGGGCCGGTGAATTCCTGGGTGGCGATGGGTGGCGCGGAGTCGATGATGTGGCTTTGGAAGACGACGGCGATTTTAACCGAGGTTCCTCCAAAATCGATGCCGATGGTAAGGGGTCTGTCAGACATGACGGGAGGAAATATATCCGATGAAATCCGAATGGCACGGATTTAAAGCGATTTGGATGTGGCATTCGACAATAATCAGGCCGAGCGCGACCTACCCATGATCAAGGTGCCGAAAAAAGTATCCGGAGGTTTCCGCAGCGAGCGCGGGGCACGGATGTTTTGCGCGATTCGCAGCGACCTCTCCACCACCCGCTAGCACGGCCTCAATGTGATGAATTCCATCAAATCCGCATTCGCAGGCCAACCCGAGGATTTCGCACCTGAATCGTTACGAAATGAGGCCTGAGCCGCTTTCGCTGCGGCTACACGATCATGCCGGCGGCGACGGTTTCGTTGGTGCCGGGATCGATGAGGATGAAGGAACCGGTGGCGCGGTTGCGGCGGTAGGAGTCGTGGATGAGCGGCACGGCGGTCCGCAGGGTGATACGGCCTATGTCGTTCATGGCGAAGCCGGTGACGCCTTCGATTTTGTGGAGGGTGTTGATGTCCACATGGTATTTCACGTCCTGAATGATCGCCTTGGTTTCCTGGGTGGTGTGGCGGATGACCAGCTTGGCCTTGGGTGGCATCGGCTTGTGGGAGAACCAGCAAATCATGGCTTCGATGTCTTGGGAAACGATGGGTGGATTGTTGGTTTTGACCAAGGTGTCGCCGCGCGAAATGTCGATTTCCTCGGTGAGTGTGATGCAAACGGACTGCGGGGCGAAGGCTTCTTCTTTCTCGCCATCCGGGCTATGGATGGCTTTGACGCGAGTTTTGAAGCCGGAAGGAAGCACGGTGACTTTATCGCCAGGCTTGAAAACACCGCCGGCGACGCGGCCGGCGTAGCCGCGGAAGTCGTGCCACTCGTCGCTCATCGGGCGGATCACCCACTGCACGGGGAAGCGCGCGTCCACGTGGTTTTCCTCGCCGCCGACATAGACGTGCTCGAGATGATAGAGGAAAGTTGGGCCTTGATACCAGGGCATGTGCTCGGATTTTTCCACCACGTTGTCGCCATTGAGCGCGGAAATCGGGATGTCGGTGATTTCGACGATGTTGTCGAGACGCGAGGCGAAGTCGCGGAAGTCTTGGACGATTTTGTTATAAACTTCCTCGGAATAATCGACGAGGTCCATCTTGTTGACGGCGACGACGAGATGCTGGATGCGAAGAAGGTTGGCGATGAAGGAGTGGCGTTTGGTTTGTTCGATCACGCCTTTACGCGCGTCGATGAGGATGATGGCGAGGTTGGCGGTGGAGGCACCGGTCACCATGTTGCGGGTGTATTGGGTGTGGCCGGGGGTGTCGGCGATGATGAATTTCCGCTTGGGCGTGGCGAAGTAGCGGTAGGCGACGTCGATGGTGATGCCTTGCTCGCGCTCGGCTTTGAGGCCGTCGGTGAGCAGGGCTAGGTTGACGTTCTCGTCGCCGCGGCGGCGGGAGGATTCTTCCATGGCTTCGAGTTGGTCTTCGAAGATGGATTTGGAATCGTATAGCAGACGGCCGATGAGAGTGGATTTGCCGTCATCGACGGAGCCAGCAGTGGTGAAGCGGAGGAGGTCCATGTGGGAATGTTAAAAGTTATTTGTTAAAAGTTATGGGTTGAAGATGTTCGTTAGCGGCGTGCATGGAGATTTCTTCCCCAATAAGTTATACCCGATAACGAATCGCGTATTTCCGACGCTCCGCGTCAGAAATAGCCTTCTTTTTTGCGGTCTTCCATCGCGGTTTCTGAGCGTTTGTCGTCGGAGCGGGTGCCGCGTTCGGTTTGGCGGGCGGCGGCGACTTCGGCGATGACTTCGTCGAGGTTGGAGGCGGTGGAATGGACGGCTCCGGTGCAGGTGGCGTCGCCAATGGTGCGGAAGCGGACGATTTGGCGGGTGACGGGTTCGTGGTCCTGGGGCTTGAGGAACTCGGTGACGGCGAGGAGGGAGCCGTTGCGCTCGAAGACTTCGCGCTCGTGGGAGAAGTAGATGGAGGGAAGTGGGATGTTTTCGCGTTGGATATACATCCAAATGTCCATCTCGGTGAAATTGGAAAGGGGGAAGACGCGGAAGTGTTCACCGGGGTTTTTGCGGCCGTTGAAGAGGTTCC
>JBEGUC010000099.1:0-7747 GCA_041179105.1 Verrucomicrobiota bacterium
AAACACTCCGCCCTCGGCTACCAAACCCCGGCCCAATTCGAGGCCAAAACCGCCCCTAACAATTAATCAAAATTTGGTCCAGAAATCAGTTGCACCTCAGGCGACGGACTGGTGAGGAACCCCAGCCGCCCATTGTCCCCGTCGCCTCCGCTCCGCAATGGGGGCAAGTCCGCTCCTGCGACCGCCCGCCAATCATCGAAAAATCAAAAATGGAAAGACCATGGCCACCCTGCAGAAATATCCTATTTTCCTCTTGCCAAGGGGGCGCTGGTGCCTAGTTTGCCCGTCCCATGCCAAGAGTCGGAGAAAAAGCAAAAACACGGAAAGCCGTTGCCAAGCGTTTCAAAGTCACTGGGACAGGGAAAATTCTTCGTCGTAAACAAGGGGCTCGCCACTTGTTGCAAGGCAAGAACAGCAAACGCAAGCGTCGTCTTGGTCAAGCTGCTCTCGTCTCCGATGCTGACCTTCGCAACGTCAGAGAGAATCTTCCTTTTTCCCGGTAACCTGGAAATCGCAGCAACGAATAATAGCCCCGTCCGCGAATCGGACGGCCTTTACACCGCCTGATCCCGCAAGGGAGACACGAACAGTCGAGACGGTGGAAGGAAATGAAAACAACGGTCTGTTCAAACTGAAATAAATTAAATGCCACGTGCCACTAATTCACCGGCCAGCCGCGCCCGCCGCAAGCGGACGCTGCTCCGTGCCAAGGGTTTCCGCGGTTTCCGCTCGAAACTCTTCCGTTACGCCAAGGACGCTGTCCGCAAGGCGCTGACTTATGAGTATCGCGACCGGAAAAAGCGCAAAGGACAATTCCGCCGTCTGTGGACCCAGCGTATCAACGCTGCCGTTCGCAACGAGGACATGACCTATTCGCGCTTCATCGAAGGCTTGAAAGCCGCCGGTATCGAAGCTGACCGCAAGATCCTCTCGGATCTCGCGATCACCGACGCCGCCGCCTTTTCGGCCATCGTTGCCCAGGCGAAGAAAGCTCTCGAAGCGAAACACGCTTCGAAGGTTGCCTGAACCTGAGAAACTAGAAACATCCACACGCCGTCCGGTTTCATGCCGGGCGGCGTTTTTTTGGCATCACGTGAAAAGCTCAAACGTGAATTCAGTCCGGATTCATTACCTTTACAGACGAAATAGTGCCCGCGCCGAAGTTAGCCGAATTTTCCTTGCTAGCTTTTCAGAGAGCATTGTAGAAATTCGTATCTCAGTTTTCTTTTCGTTCACATTTCCCTCCCGTGATCATGAAACCAACTCTCAATCCCCTCCTCCGTCTCTTCACGCTCTCCCTAATCACATGCTTCAATCTTGAGAACGCCCATGCGTTTATCATCACTTGGGATGGCGGACACGGCAGCCAAAACTCATGGTCGACCAAACAAAATTGGAATAGATCCGGCAGTAATGCGGTACCTGCATCAGGTGACGAGCTTCATTTCCTAGGCCCTCCGCGATTGTTGACCAACAGCAACGATATTACCGCTGCGACGAGCTTCAACAGCCTTACCTTTGATTCGGGAGCGGGAGCCTTCTCACTGAACGGCAACTCGATCACTCTGGCGGGAAACATCGTCAATAGTAGCACCAGCGTGCAGACGATCAATTTGCCAGTGATCCTGTCTGGTGCCGCGAGGGACTTTCATGCGGACACCGGATCCCTTGTGGTCAGCGGCAGCGGCACGATCAGCGGCAGTGTCGGGTTGAATAAAACTGGAAACTTCGCCCTCACTCTCGCGACCGCAAACACCTACAGCGGCACCACTTCAATCAGTGCTGACACACTTTTTGCGAACAACACCAGTGGTTCCGGCACGGGAACAGGCGCCGTGATTGTGGGCCTCAGTGGAAAGCTAGGCGGAACGGGCTCGATCGCTCCCACCGGAAGTAACGGCATCAACGTCAGTGGTGTGCTCACGCCGGGAAGTAGCGCCAGCATTGGCAATATCACTCTCAATCTTGCCAACACAACGGGTATCACGGCGATGGCGGCGAATTCCAGCTTCGAATACCAGTTGGGAGTGGCCGGCCTCGACATCAACGCATTCGGAACCAGTGACCTGCTCACCATTGCTGGAGCCTCCGCGAATGACTTTGGCTTCAGCGGCAACAACATTGACCTGCTTGCCACTGGAGGAGTTGGTTTCTACAAGCTCTTTGATACCAGTTTCAATAGTTCAACGACTTGGACCGGCCTTACCGTGACTTCCGGCACGGATGTCATCACCAGTGGACTCACGACATCCAATTTGTCCAGCGGCCTTACTGGCACTCTTATTATGGGGGAAATTCACTCGGTGGCACAAGTGGGGACATTTATCTGCATTTGGTGCCAGAATCAAGCACTCCGTTACTCGCCAGTCTTGGAGCCCTGTTCCTGTTGCGCCGCCGAAGGAAGGCGTATGAGGGATTAATGGGTTTTCAGAGGCGCGGACTGATGATAAAAGGTTTTTCAAAAATCGCGATGGCGGGAGTCTTGCTCACGACGGCAATCCCCGCGACAGCGCGCACTTGGACGGACGCGTTAGGCCGACCGTTCGAGGCGGAGTTCGTCCGGATGGCGGGTGCGGACGTGGTTTTCGTGCTACCGAGCGGCCGGGCGTTTTCCACGCCGCTGGCGGAGCTGGGTGCCGCTGACCAAGCGCTGTTGCGCGGCGGGCAGCCGGGGCCGGTGGAAGTGGTGGCGTCGAGTTTCGGAAAACCGTGGCCGCGGGAGGTCCGGCTGGAGGGGCCGGTCGGGTGCAAGGTGGTGTCCGAGGATGCGAAGGCGGAGCGCTTTGTTTATGAGAGTCCGGGCTACCGGTTCACCTGCGACGCGCGAGTCACCGACGACGCGCTGAGGAACTTCTCGGTGATGTTCGAGGCGACGCGCAAATACGCGCGGGAGTTGCCGCTTTCGCTCGGCGGCAACAGAGAACGGCAGGGAAAGCTGGACATCCTGTTGTTCCGGGACATCGGCGGGTATGTCCGCGCCGGCGGTCCGGCCGGCAGCGCGGGGTGCTTCACGCGAGGCGTCGTGATGGTGCCGATGGCGAGCCTCGGGCTGAAGGAGGGGGGCACGGGTTTCAGCTTGGAAAGTGGGCGTTATAACGACGTGCTCGTTCACGAGCTGGTCCACCAGCTCACGCCCAATGCCTACTTCTCGCCCGGCGGGCACGGCTGGTTCAGCGAGGGCCTGGCCGAATACATGGCGATCACTCCCTACAACTGGGGATACTTCAGGCCGGACATTCACGGCAATGTCGTGAAAAATTATGTCACCGCAAGGGGTAGTGCGGGACAAGGCGGTCGGTCGCTAGGGGCGGTGATCGCGGCTCCGAGACTCAAGGAGATTTTCCTCATGCCCTACGGCGATTTCAGCGGGCAGAACGCGAATTTCAACTACGGCGTGGGTCTGCTACTGACCCATTATTTCCTCCACATGGAAGGCGGCGGGAAAGCGATGAGGATCACCCGATTCCTCAAAGGGCTGCACGCCGGTGAGCGGGGCGAGGCGGCGCTGGCCCCGTTGTTAGGGGGTAGCACCTACGCTAAACTGGAAGGCGAGATCGCCGCCGCATGGGCTCGCCTCGGCGTGGAGATCCGCTTCGGCGGCTGAAGCGCTGCTGCCGCGCAAAGCTCGGTTTAGAGCAAATCCCAACTGTGGATTTTTTCCAGTTTCCACCCCGCAGGACGTAAGGGTGATTCTGGGATATGCTCAAGGGTCATACGGGCCAAGCATTCCGCGTCTTGCTAAAAGTTTGATTTCAGAATGGAAGATTCCAATCACGCGCTTCGTAAGCCGTTCACTCGATGACCCATCATGATCTTCCCTTACCCCGGCGCGGAAAGCCTTGGGCTCTCACTTTGCTCGGGCTTCTGGCCGCTGGCGGTCTCATCGCCATGCCATTCTTGGCGGGGCCTCCGGACGGTGAGAAAATGCCGGATTGGGTCCGCTTCCTCGGTCATTTCCATCCGCTCTTGCTGCACCTGCCGATCGGGGTTTTCGCGCTGATTTTGTTTCAAGAGCTGGGCGCAATTTTCGGCAAACGCGGCGGGGAGTCTGCAAACACGCCGCTGTTTCCATTGTTTTTCGGAGCGGCCAGCGCCATCGTCGCGGTTCTCGCTGGATTCCTGCTATATCACGGCGAGGTGCAATTCCGCGACAACGCACTGGCGGACCGCCATTTGTGGGGCGGTCTGATTTTTGCGGTGGCGGCGGTGGTGACTTTCATCCTCAAGGCGTGGGCGGTGGCTCTGAGCGGAAACCCGGCGTTTTACCGTTTGCTTTTATTCGCCAGCGTGGGGGTGATGGGATTCGCCAGCCACGACGGTGCCTCGATCACTCACGGCGAAGATTATTTGACCGAATACGCCCCGCAACCGCTCCGGAGCCTGCTCGGAACTGAGAAGGCGGAAGCCGTCGCCGTGCCCGCAAAGGCGGACGGCGAGCCGTTAATCTATGCCGACATTATCGCGCCGATCCTGGAGCGCCGCTGTGTTCAATGCCACAAGGAGGGCAAGGCGAAGGGCAAATTCCGGATGGATACCTATGAGTTCCTCGTGAAGGGCGGCAAAGAAGGACCCGGCTTGGAGCCGGGTAAATCAGCGGAAAGCAACATTCTCATCCGCATGAATCTTCCCATGGACGACGAGGATCACATGCCGCCGGAAGGGAAGCCGGACATGGAGGACCCGGAAGTCGCAATCCTCACCTGGTGGATTGATAACGGTGCCGATTCGAAAAAATCACTCACGGCATTCGACGTTCCCGCGCCGATCAAGGAGGCAATCGCCAAGGTCGCTGCCAGCGCGCCCGCGACGGCGGTGGAAAGTGCCGCGCCCGCGCATTTCACGGGGCCGGATGAAGCGCTGAAGTCGGCGGTAGCCGGCCTTTCCAAGCAGTTTCCCGGTGCGCTGAGCTTCGAGTCTCAGCAATCCGCGCTACTGACATTCACCGCCGTCTCGCTGCGTGGGAGTTTCGACGACGCTGGATTCAAGAAGCTCGCACCGGTGGTGTCGCACTTGATCACCGTCGATCTATCCGCCACGAAGGTCACGGATCAAGCGGTTTCCCAGCTTTCGTCCGCCACTCATCTCCGCCTCGTCCGCCTGGCGGAAACCGGCGTGACAGATGCTTCCATCGACACCTTGCTGAAGCTCCCGAGCTTGGAATCCATCAATCTCTATGGCACGAAAGTCACCGATGCGGGGGTGAGCAAGCTTTCCGCGATGCCGAATCTCAAGCGCCTTTACCTCTGGCGGACGACGGTGACTCCAGCGGCGATTAAGGTGCTCAAGGAAAAACTCCCGAGCTGCGAGATCATCACCGGCGCCTGATTCCGCGCCTTTGCTCGATGGCGGCTTTTCCGCAGAAATGGAGATCAAAGAGGCCAAAGGGATTTGCAGCACTGCGCAATAGGGCGGTAATAACTAACAACGTGGCGATGGTGTTGGGGAGTTTCATCGGCTGAGGTTTTTCGATGCGCCGACAGCTCTTCCCTCTTGCCCGGCACGCCGCTTCATGCTTGCCTCCCGCCCTCATGAAAATCGTCGTCGCTTACTCCGGGGGGCTTGATACCTCCGTCCTCCTTCTCTGGCTCAAGGCTAAATACAACGCGGAAATCATCGCTTATTGCGCGGATGTCGGCCAGGGCGACGAGCTTGACGGACTCGAAGCCAAGGCGCTCTCCACCGGTGCCTCGAAGTGCTTCATCGGCGACCTCAAGGAAGATTTCGCGGCCAATTACATTTTCCCGATGATCCAGGCTGGCGCGATTTATGAAGGCCGGTACCTGCTCGGCACCTCGATCGCCCGCCCCTGCATCACCAAGGACATGATCGACATCGCACTTGCCGAAGGAGCCGACGCCATCGCCCACGGAGCCACCGGCAAGGGCAACGACCAAGTCCGCTTTGAACTCTCCGCCGCCGCCCTCGCGCCTAACGTCAAGTGCATCGCCCCGTGGCGCGATGCCGAGTTCCGTAAGGAATTCCCCGGCCGGGCCGAAATGATCGCCTACGCCGAGGCGAACAATATCCCGATCAAGGCTTCCATGAAAAAGCCCTACTCGATGGACCGCAACCTCCTCCACATTTCTTTCGAAGCCGGAGCCATGGAAGACCCTTGGTATGACGCCACCACCCCGGCGGATACCGACATGTATGTCCTCTCCGTTTCCCCAGAAGACGCTCCGGACCAAGCCGAATACATCGAGATCCTCTTCGAAAAAGGCAACGCCATCGGCCTCAAGCACGACAATCTCTGCGCCATCATCACCGAGCTCGGCGACGTCAAAACCACTGGCGTGCAAGACGGCTACGCGCTGCTCACGCCTTACGGCATCATGCGCGTCCTCAATCTACTCGGCGGCCGCAACGGCATCGGCCGCGTGGACATCGTGGAAAACCGCTTCGTCGGCATGAAATCCCGCGGCATTTACGAAACCCCCGGCGGCACCATCCTACTCGCCGCTCACCGCGATTTGGAAACCCTCGTCGTCGATCGCGAGTCCATGCACATTCGCGACAGCCTCATTCCGAAATATGCGCAGTTAGTTTACAACGGATTCTGGTTCGCCCCCGAGCGCGTCGCCATCCAAGCTCTCGTCACCGAGACGCAAAAAACCGTAACCGGTGAAGTCCGGATGAAACTCTATAAAGGCAACGTCATGCAAGCTGGCCGCCGTTCGCCGTATAGCATGTATTCCGAAGCCGTCGCCACCATGGAAGGCGGCCAGGAGGAAGCCTACAACCAGGACGACGCCACCGGCTTCATCGCCCTCAACGCCCTCCGCCTCAAGGCCACCGCCCGCCAAGGTCAATAAGAGGGGAAGGCTGATTTACGCGCTCGCCATGTCTTGACGCCGCCCCCAGATCCGCAAGATGCTCCGCCCGCGATGAACGATACTACCCGCCCCTTTTCCAGTCCGCTTGTTGATGGTCCCGACCGCGCGCCCAGCCGCGCGATGCTTTACGCCGTCGGCTTCAAAAAAGACGATTTCACCAAGCCTCAAATCGGCATTGCCTCCACTTGGAGCCAGGTCACGCCATGCAATGTCCACATCGACAAGCTCGCAATCGAGTCAGCTAAGGGCGTGGATGCTGCCGGGGGAAAGGGAATCATCTTCAATACCATCACGATCTCTGACGGGATTTCGATGGGCACCGAGGGGATGAAATACTCGCTCGTTTCCCGCGAGGTCATCGCCGATTCCATCGAAACGGTGGTCGGCTGCGAAGGCATGGACGGCTTCGTCGCGATCGGTGGCTGTGACAAAAACATGCCCGGCTGCCTGATGGCGATGGCTCGCATGAACCGCGCGTCCGTCTTCGTTTACGGCGGCACCATCCTTTCCGGCTGCGCCACCATCAAGGGCGAGAAAAAGGACCTCGACATCGTTTCCGTCTTCGAAGCCGTTGGAAAACACGCCAATGGTGAATTCACCGATGAGGAACTCGAAACCGTCGAGGCCAACGCCATCCCCGGTGCCGGCTCCTGCGGCGGCATGTACACCGCGAACACCATGGCCAGCGCCATCGAAGCGCTCGGCATGTCGCTACCCAACAGCTCCGCGCAGAACGCGATTTCCGACGACAAAATGCGCGATTGCTTCGACGCCGGAGCCGCCGTGCTCAACCTCCTCAAGCTCGGCATCAAGCCGCGCGACATCCTCACCAAGAAGGCTTTTGAAAATGCCATCACCGTGCTCATCGCGCTCGGTGGCTCGACGAATGCCGCTCTGCACATCCCGGCCATCGC
>JBEGUC010000100.1:0-7581 GCA_041179105.1 Verrucomicrobiota bacterium
GGTCGCTACTTGCCGGAATTCGGCGCGCTCGACTGCCTCGTCCAGCACGAATTCTTCCACCGCTACACCGCAGACGAGCACACGCTCCGCTGCGTGGAGCAGCTCGACCAACTCATCGCCGAGACCCACCCGAGGCGGGAAATCTATCGGCGGTTGTTCCTAGAAATTCAGGATTCCTACGCCCTCTATCTGGCAGTCATTCTCCACGACACAGGCCGCGCGGAAAACGTCCGCGAGCACATCGATGGCTCCGCCATGCTTGCCGCGCGACTTTGTAACCGCCTGCAAATCCACGGTGCCCGCCGCTCATTGATTATGTTTTTGGTCGATAATCACCTGAGTTTCTGGCGCACCGCCACCACCCGGAATCTCGACGATCCGGAGGTCATCGCCGAGTTTGCAAACGTCGTCAAAACTCCGTCCAATCTCGATGCACTGTTCCTCTTCACCTTTGCGGATTCCAACGCCACCTCGCCCGAAGGCTGGACCGGTTGGAAGGAAAGCCTGATGCTCCAGCTCCACAGCGCCACGCGCATTTTCCTCGAAGGAGGCCGCGAGAAATACTCGCAAAAGCTCGACGCCGACCGCCTCGCCCTGCGGGACCAAGTCCTCGGCATCATGCGCGAAGACTACCACCCGGACATCCACCGCCACTTCGAGCAGATGCCGGATTCCGCTTTTCACTTTCGGCAAGCCGCCCACATCGTCACGCAAGTCCGGACCGTCCGCCATTTCCTCCAGCGGGAGGCCGACACGTCGATTCCCCTCGCCTCGTGCATCAAGTGGATCGACCACACCGACAAGGGCTACACCGAGCTGGTGCTTGCCACCCGCGACAAGCCCTTACTGTTGGAGAAAATCTGCTGCGCCCTCGCTTCCGAGCAAATCAACATTCTATCTGCCGACTTCTTCACTCGCACCGACAAAATCGTCGTCAACATCTTCCGCGTCTGCACCACCAACTTCGAGCCCGTCTCCGCCGCATCCACCCGCCAGCGCGTCCTCGACACCTTCGAGGCCATCCTCGTGGCTGAGAGTTACGACCCCGAGAAATTCCTCCGCCGTAAGGTCAACTTCCTCAAACCCCGCTCGGACCACGGCATCACCGTGCCGGTCCGCGCCTTCGTCAGCAACAATCTCCACCCCACTTGCACCACTGTTGAAATCCAAGGACTCGATCGCATCGGGCTGCTGCACGACCTTTTCCACAGCATCAATCAACACGGCTTGAGCACCGCCCACGCGAGAATTTGCACCGAGAAGGGCGTGGCCATGGACACGCTTTACATCACGACAGCGACCGGAGAAAAAATCGAAAATCAGGAACTTCTCAAGCAGCTTGAAGGGGAATTCTCCGCCCTCGTCGCCCGCCCGGAAACTCCGGGTTGACGACTGCTTCAGTCAGACTCGCGGCCCTTGTGTCGCGTGGACCGCCCTGCCCAATACTGTCAGTTTAAGAATTTTTAACCGCAGATGAACTCAGATGGACGCAGATGAAGAACATAGATAAAGACTGAATTTTCTCTCTGTTTATCTGCGTTCATCCTGTTCATCTGCAGTTGAGTTTTTCTTACTCTTAATGGCTAAAACGACAGTATTGGCCATGCCGCCCAGCAGCAAGCACAGGAGAATCGCGAGCCAGGGTAAACCCGCGCCGCTGCGCTTCAGGTCCAGCGTGATCGACATCGGCCGCTGGCCGTCCACTTGCACACTGCGGCCGAAGGTAAGCACGGTGCCACGCTCAGGCAGCGTGACGTCCAGCGCGACTGGCGCGGGCTCGGCGGCGAGTTGTTGAGTCACGATGCGGTTCGCAATTTCCTTGAGCGCGGCATTTTCGTCGGAGGTGTTGCCTTCGAGGAAACGGTCGAACTGTTTGGGATCGAAGTTATAACCACCTCGCAGGACCGGGTTGGCCTCGGCAGCACGATCGAGCTGGGCGTTGTCCGCTTGCGCGACGGCACCCCGGTTATCAATCGCGAGCTTCTGGCGGCGGGTATTGAGACCGAGGACGGCTTGCTGCGTCTTGAGCTGGCGAAGCTGGACGCGGGCGTCCTCGCCAGACGCTGCGTCCAGTTGGCCATTACGGACGGCGTTGCTGAAGGCTTTACTGGCCTTTTCCTGATCGCCTGCCGCCAACCAAGAATTCGCCTGATCGAGCAAGGCGACGGCGCTCTTCGAGTCACTTTGCTTCTTGCTCGCCACGAATGACTGATAGTCCTCCAGCCCGAACTTACCCATCGCAGCTTGTTGCTTCAGATCGAAGTCGCCGCCGTGGTCTACGATTTGCCAGCCTTCCGGAACGAGCACGCGCCAAGTGAGGTTTTCCATCGGCACGTTGAGCACTGGGCCTTCGAGGCGTTTTCCCTTGGTGGTGCCAGCCGAATAGACGAAGCGAACGGTGGCCGGGCGTCCCACTTCGGGCGATGGGAAAACGTAGAACAACCACTCATCGCCCTCGCGGACCAGCGTCGCGCCCTCGTCATTGACCAGCACGTTAAACAGCGCTGAATCCTTGGGCAGTTTCAAGCGCAAGGTGCCTTTACCGATGACTTGCATCTTAAGGTCCACGGCGGTGAGCGCATCGCCGTGGGGCGACATCAACGTCGTGAGATCACCCGCAGACACCCGGAGTTTTTGCAAATCTGCGAGTTGATGGCGTTTTAAAATAACCGGCAACGGACCTTCAGGATCGGCAACGCGGAAGGCCATCAACGGAGCGACATTTCCAGCAGACTGACCGAGTGTGGACTGGACGACGGCCCAATCCGCGCGCTGCCAACCGCGAGGCAAATTACCGGATTCCAGCTCCAAACGTCCGCCCGCGCGGACTGCGGCGAAATAGACTAACTGCCGGACCTGCTCCAGCACGATGGGTTCGATCAGCTCGCTGCCGCCGTCTTTGCTGGCACGCTGGTATTCCAGCTCCACGCGGGTTTCCCCGGCGACACCGCGTTGGAAGCGGATTTCCCACAGACCCGGCTCGCCCTCGACTGGAACCAGATCGGCCACGGCTGCACCATTCGCCCGCACCGTGGCGGCCGCGGTGGCATCGAGGCCGGGAATGCGGATGCGGAGTGACTTGAGCGCGGAGTTTTCAATCTTATAACCGATCATGATGCGGGTGAGCATCTGACCCTCGCGCAAGGTGGACTCGTGGAAAACCTGCGCGGTGACCCAGGGATCGAGGCGGCTGATGGCCAAAGCGAGCGACCAATCGCTCTGCAGCAAGCGATACGCCAGCGCGCCGGGGCGGGTGGCCGCGCGGGCGGATTCTTTCGGCGCGTCCGCAAGCGCTCGCGGATCGAGCTGAGAAACATTTTTCCGCTCCATCGCGCGGACTTGCAAGCCGCGCTCCGGGACGACGGTAAGCACGCCGGTTTCGCGCGAGGCATCGCGTAGAGACAGTCGCGGCACCTGCCATTTTTCCTGCGCACCGGGCGGACGACCGCTCAGGGTGAGATTGAAATCGCGCTTGCCCATGGTCTTGCCGGTGAGGTGCAAGGTGACCACTCGCTTGCCATCTGTTTTACCTTCGGTCCAATGGCTCAAGCCCTCGCCAGTCGCAGTTTCGATTTCCAAGCCTTCCGGCACTTCGACTGCCAAGCGGAAAACTCCGGAGCGCGTGATTATGACCGAGAGATCGGTGGATACGACCAGCCGGTCATCTCCCAGCGACACAAGCTGCCACGACTCCGCCCGCAATTCCGGGGCGACTGAGGCGACTTTCACCTTAGCCACCACCTTGCCCGCACCATAACGGAACGCGTGCTGGAGCAGTGCAAGCGGATTTCCCTCCTTGTCGCGAGGCAGCAACTTGCCATTGAAATCTTCAGGATTCACGCGGGAAAGTCCCTGCACGGTCACCGATTCCGGCTGTGCGTCCTCGCCGAAGGCCAGCGCTAGAAATCCCACTTCGCCCGCAAATCCCATCACGCGGACCGGCGCGAGATCGAGATCCATCGGCAAGGCCCCGGCACCGCGCTGGGTCTCGACGGTGAAGGCGAAAGCCTGATCCTGCGCAGGCTCGACCGGCACGCGAAGTTCACGTTTTTCTGGGTCAAATCGCCACGAACCGGCTGGACCATCGATCACATCACTCACGGTGAAACCCTCGGGCACCGTGATCACCAGCGCGGAAACGCGCCCCTGCGCCGGACGGATCGAGACGCGGTGGCGGCCATTGACCACACCGGGTCCGGGTAGATAGAGGTTGGAAACCTCGGCAAAAAACTTAGTTTCTTCGGTGCCCACATCGCGTTGTTTTGGGCGGGCTTGAATCGTCACAAGATCGCCGAGGCCGAGCACCATGACCGCACCGCTTTCGCTGGGTTTCAGACCTTCAAGAGCGCTAATCCTAGCGGCTCCGGGCGAGAAAAACTCCCAGCCACTTTGATCCCAGCGCAGCGTCACTTGCCGCAGCGCCGCAGGGCCACCGGGTAGCTTCCAGCCTTTTCCGGGATCGTCGAGCGGCATTTCAAATACAGCCTTGCCCGTCAGACGACCCGCCATTTCGGCGACGATGAGATAGGAAGTCTCCTCTTCGACAAACGCCTTCGTCACCCGCAAGCCCGCGCCTTCAAATCCACTGAGCGCCGCCGGGGCATTCAGCAAAAGGAAGCGGTCGCCAATCTCAGCTCGCACGGTCACGTCCAACGTTCCTCGCAGACGGCCATCACGGATTTGCCAATCATGGATCATGGATTCCGCAGGCTTGAGGCCGGGGATCTCTGCCGCGCGGGCGTCGGTGAAACAAAAACCAACGATCAGCAGCCCAGCAGCCACAGTTTCCACCAATCTGGGTTTCCGATCGCGAAACGCTTGGAAAATCCGGGGCAGCCACCAAGCAAGGCCCATCAGTGCGACGACTCCGAAAAATAGGCTCGAGCCGCCACGGATGGATAGAAACGAAGCCGCCACCATCGCCAGTCCACAAGCTTTCCACCAGCGGTCGCGGCACAAGCAACCACGGAGAATCATCGCCACGCCGAGGAGTAAAACCAGCCACATCCCCCACCCGGCGCGCGCTTGCCATGAAGGGAAATTGCCGATTTCTACCGCAATTTCGCTGCCCGCAGCCACCACCGGTGCGGCATATTCGAGCACGGCGGCATTCGCACGGCTGGTCGCGGCCGCCAACAAGCCGAGTCCCGCCGCCGTGGAGATGAATGCCAAACCGAACAACAGCGCGAAGACGCGGCGAACTCCGGTGGCTTCGCCGTGGCCCAGAACCAGCGCCGCGAGTCCCAACAAAATCAATCCACCAAGCATACCAGAATGCCGGCCCAGCCACTCCCAACCGCTTTCCGCGAGAACGGGCCGCGTGAGCTCGGCCGTGCCGCCGCGTGGCACGAGTTGCCTGCCTTCGTCGCCGGTGATTTTCCACTCGCCGATGACGACGGGCGCGGCCAAGCGTGGCGCAACAAGGTATGGCCGCCTCGGATTTTCAGCGCGGGCACCGTAGCGCAAGGTGACTTCCACCGCTTTGTTCGGATCGATCTGCGCTGGCAGCGGCACCAGGGTTTCACTTCCGTCGGCGCGAGCGTTCACCGCCTCGCCGTCGACCTTGGCTTCCCACAATGCGGCACCATCAGGCAGAGTGGCCCGCAAAGCGCTGCGACCGCGGGATTTCACGAAGAAGCGGGCGTCGGTCACCCACTGGCCATCGCGCGAGACTTGGCTGGATAGTTTGAGGAAATCGACAACTTGTTCGATCGTTTCACCTGGATTGAACCACTCGATTTTCATCCCTATCTTGAAATCGCGGGCAGTGTATTGCCACGCCGCAAGCGTCGGCGCGGCGCTGAGTAAGCGAAACTCTGCGGGCAGTTCGCTGGGGTCTATCGCGAGCAAAGGGCCTTGGCTCACGGGGGGCGCGAGTTTCACTTGGAGCGGGCTTACCACTTGGACGTAGCCACGCTCCGCCTGCACATCCAGCGGGCGTACCTCGCCGGGCGTGAGCTCGCCGCCGCGGGCGCTCATGGGCTGCTCGAAGGTGAGCAGCACCGTGCCGGTGCCCAGGACTGGGCGAGATAGCGGGACGATCACCGTGTTTCCATCTCGCCGCCAATCTCGGCCGACGTTTTGCCCGGTGACGTCGATGTTGCCTATGCCTGCGGGCACGGAAATTTTCCACTCGGTGGCGGGCGCGCCGACGACGAAGTAATTGATCAGCACACTGCCGTAAGCCGCGCCCGCCTTGAGCGAGTAGAGATGAAACACGTCAGCCTGCACGCTTTGGCCGAGCGCTTCGACAGTGAGATCGACTTGCCACAGGCCGTCACGCAGCCGAAATGCCTGTTGCAAACCGGCAGTTTTCTTGGGGAAAAAAGTAACCGGGACCTCAGCCACGCCGTTAGTTTTCCCGGCGACCAATCGGAAGCCCGCCGCCGCGACGGCCCCGAGATAACCCCGCCGCGATTTCACACCGGGGAAGCCGAGGGCTTGGAGTTCCCACGCGCCGGCTTTCGCGGCTTCGTTCTTTTCCAGTCGGACGCTGACGAGCTGACGATTCATCACCGCTTGTTTGAAAATGATCTTGAGGCGGCGTTTCCCGTCCTTCACCTCGCTGGCCACCGCGTAGTCTGCCACCTCCACACCCGTGACGGATGCCACGGCATGGTCCGCAGGAATCTCCAATTCCCACTCGCGCAAGGGAGCTTCGCGGATGTCGAGTTCCAGGTCAGCAGACACCCGGCGATCGGTCTCGGCGAGCTCGTAAACGGTGACCTCCGTCACTCCAACTTCTGGCAGAACTTGGTCTGCTTGGATGGTATAGCCGTAATCTGACGAGGGAAATCGATAGACGAAAACCTGCCGCAGCGACTCATCCACGCCGCCGGGAAATTGACTGGGGGCGAGCTGGATCAGGCCCTTCGCCTCGGCCACCTCGATCCTGACCGCGCCTTCGTTAGCCACCCGCAGCCAGCCGCTGTGACGCAATGCGCCGCCAGGAATCATCCGCAGCGCAGCCGCCCTCACTGGGAATCCGCCAAGCGCCGCCTGCGCCTCGATGACGATCCGGCCGCTGCCCTCGATGGGGCGGCTCAATTTCACGTCCAAGCGACGCTTGCCGTTTTCCTCCGTGACCGACCACCCGAGCACTGGCTCGCCCGTCACCGCTAGCACCTCGCCCGGGCCGTCGAGCGCGAGTGATAAGTTCGCGAGCTTCCCTTGCAGCACCCGCAGATCCACGGTCGTGAGTTGTCGCACCAGGCCGCTACCGATGCGGACATCGGTGGATTCCGTGCTGGAGAAGAACAACGCGCCGTCTGCCACGGTGCCCGCCGCGCGCCAAGCCATCGCGGCGCTGCCGTTCGCCGGGAGGAAGCCCTTCCACGCCGTGCCGTCGCGTTGCGGCACGACCGCCAGCGCGCGATCAAATGTCACAGCCTCGCCGAGACCTTCGATTTTTACCGGCACGACGACGCCGGATGGCAGGTAGAATTCGAGTTTCCGCCAATCTCCCGCGCGGGTGACGGGGACGACGAAATCCACCTCGACAGGGAATTCACCGGCTCGTTCGGCCACGAGATCGTAGCTTTGCTTGCGGTCGTCTTTCCGAAGCATCACATGCCAGCCATT
>JBEGUC010000101.1:0-7500 GCA_041179105.1 Verrucomicrobiota bacterium
TCGCTCATGCCGCAGAAGAAAAACCCGGATGTCTGCGAGCTCACCCGCGGCAAGACCGGCCGCCTCGTCGGAAATTTGATGAACCTGCTCGTTGCCGTCAAAGGCCTGCCGCTCACTTACAACCGCGACCTCCAGGAAGACAAGCCGCCGCTTTTCGACTCCGTGGATACCCTGAACCTCATCCTCGCCGTCAACACCGAGATGATTTCCGCCATGGAGCTCCGCGAGGAAAACTGCAAAGCTGCCGCTTCCGATCCGATGCTGCTCGCCACCGACCTCGCCGACTATCTGGTGAAAAAAGGCGTCCCGTTCCGCCACGCCCACGAGCTCGTCGGCAAGGCCGTCGCCCAAGCGATCGCCACCAAAACCCCGCTCGACCAGCTCGATCTAACCGCCATCGACCCCGCCTACGGGCCGGACGCCAAGGACGTTTTCTCACTGGAAACCGCCCTCGCCGCGCGGACGAATCCCGGTGCGCCTTCGATTGCGAATGTAAACGCGGAGATAGACAGGTGGAAGAGTGCGCTTGGGCGGTGAAGGCGTGGGATGATCGTAAAAGACGGGAAAAAGTCCGAGCCATCCGCAGGAGTCTTAGCAAACCAATAGAAGCACGAATTTTCCCGCAGTTTTCCCGCCGGTCTTGCATTTCCAGAGAGCCTTGCCATCGTTCTTCCCGATGACGGCAGATGACCACCACTTTCGTCGTGAAGACCGCGCGGTCCGCTGGCGGCGCATTGCATCGCACATCGCCGAGCATCCGGAGGATCTCGCCATCCCGCTGGCGAATTGCGACCGCTGGCTCTCCCTGGGCCGCGTCCATCCCGTGCCACTGCGGGAATGGCAACGCCTCATCCTCGCAGCACAAAGCTCGCCGGAAGCGCTGCATGACTTCGCCCGGTTTCTCGCCGCGCCCGACCACGATGCCCAGCCTCTCAAGTCCTGCTCGCCCTTTGTCGGGCTGCCGCTTAGGGAATCGAGAATTCCCGCCACATGACTCTTTCCGCGCTCCAGCACATCATCCGCGCGGCTCAGGCGCTGGCGGAGGATCGAGCCATCCTGATCCTCGGGTCCGCCTCGTTACTCGCGTCGTTTCCTGAACTCGGGAATGCGGATTCCCCGCTCGCCGCCACTTATGACGCCGATCTTTGCCCGGACCCCTTCGACGAACTCACCGGCACCATGCTCGATGAGGCCTTGGGAGAAAACCGCGCCTACTACTTGCGTCACGGGTACCATGCCGATATTTTGCGGGATACCATTCTGAATACCCTGCCGACAGATTGGAGGGATAGACTCGTTTCCGTTCCCGGCTGCACCGCCGCCCATGCCTTGGAGCCGCATGACCTCGCGGCGGTGAAACTTCTCGTCGGTCGTCCAAAGGATATCTCACTGCTGATCCATCTTCATGCCGCCGACCTCATCAATGCGGAGGTGGTCCGCACCCGCCTCGATTTGCTCGATATCCCGGTGGAACTCGTTCCCCGGCTTCACTCGAACTTCCGCGACATTTTTGGCGCGGGAAAATGAGATTGCTGGATTGAGCGACGCCGAGCCATCGTCTGAATAGTTATGAAAAAACCAGATAAGGCTTGTCAGAAAGTCGATTCTCTGGTTTGACCATCGGCCCGGCGTGATCGCCGGAAATTCTGTCCAATCCTTTTGTTTTGAGCGAAAAAAAACCGTCCCTGCTTCCCAAAAACGTTATCCCGTTTGAGCAGGAACAGCCGATTTCGCGATTTCCCGGTTCTCCTATGAAAAGCGATCTTCTTGATAAGGCCTCTGAAATTGTCACCGACCCACTTGTTCTGGTCAATCTGGTCTCCCAGCGCGTCAAACAGCTCAACAGCGGTCGTTCCCCGCTGATTCCTACCCGTCCCAGCATGGGCGTGGCGGACATCGCCCTCCAAGAAATCATCGAGGGCAAAATCAAATTGATTCACCGGGACGCGCCCTGAGGCACGTTTTTTAAGCACCGAATCTGGCCATGAGCGCGGAAATCGCCACCAACCGGAAAGCCGGACGCGATTTCAACATCACGGAGAAATTCGAGGCCGGAGTGGAACTCAAAGGCACCGAGGTCAAATCGATCCGGGCCGGGAAAGTCAACATCTCCGACGCGTTCGCGCGCATCGAAAACAACCAGGTTTTCCTTTACGGCTGCAACATCCAGCCGTGGCAAACCGCTGGCGACTGGTACAATCACCCCGAAAAACGGCCACGCCGCCTGCTCCTCCACAAGCGGGAAATCCTAAAGCTCGCGAACGCCAGCGCCGTCAAAGGTTGCTCGCTCCCGCTGTTGCGGATGTATTGGAAAGACCGCCGCGTGAAGGTGGAAATCGGCGTCGGCAAGGGCAAAACCCACTCCGACCAGCGCCAAGACTTGAAAGAAAAAGTCGAGCTGCGCGAAGCCCAGCGCGAAATGTCGCGCTTCAATCAGCGCTGATCATTCCGTCGGCTTCGTCGTCGGTTTTACTCGCGACGGTGGATCCGTCGGCGGCCGGGAAATCACCGCGCCGGACTCCTTCAGCCCGATCGGGTTGGTCGAGCGGAAATCCCCGTCGCCCGGCATCCCGAGCATGTCCGGCATCCGAATCCCGTCGTCCGGAAGCGCGGGAAACTCCGACTCCGACACCACTGGCGGCAGCACTTTTTCCGGCTTCTTCGGCACCGCTGCCTGCTCGACGACAAGCGACTTGGGTGGGACACATGACGCCAGCGCCCAAGCCGCGCTCAGCAGCGCGATCATCTTTATGTTCGGTGTGGGCATCATGAATTTTCCAGATCGTTTCAGGCCGCAAGAAAGCCGTTTGCCCGACCATGCGCAAGGCCGAACCTCAGCACGGCATCCAGGGTTCCGACAGCAGGGAACATCGAACGCCCAACATCGAACGCCGAAATGGAAAGAGTATGAACCGCCAAGACGCCAAGAGCGCCAAGGAAACTCGATATGGGGTCTCTGAAATCAGTTTCCAAACAAGTGACGTGCCGATTCTGTGATTCAAGAAATCGAGGGAGTCAGCGCGGTTTGGGCGGTTCTAGCTCGGTGATAACTCGGGCGCGGGAGGCTTTTTCGGGGGCGGCGGCGGGATTTTCAGCGGGGGCGAGGTCGATGTCGCTGAGGGTTTGCTGACCGTGGTTTTGAGAGATGGAATTGCCAGTGTAGGAGGCGGCGGAGAGTCCTTTTTCCAAAATTAAACCGGGGCCGAGGTTAAGCGTGGCTTCATTCGAGGTGACTGGCACGTTGGCTGCGGCGGCGCGGATCACCAGACCACCGAGGAGATTGGCGCGGGCGATGTTGGCGGAAATTTTTCCACTCCCGGCCGAGTCGAGCACGAGGCCGAACTCGCGGTTGGCGATGAGTTGGTTGCCCTCGATGATGGCAGAGGCGCGACCGTTGTCAGCGTGGATGCCGTTGCGGCTATTGCCTTCGCAGCGGTTATTGATGAGGGTGGCGGCGGCTCCATTCCATGACTCGATGCCGTGCTCGAAATTTTCGAGTGACTCACAATCCCGGACCTCAAGCGTGCAGCCTTGGCCGGTCGCGGACACTCCGTTCCAGCCGTTATTGGAGAACCGGCTGCGACCGACCATGACCTTGCCGCTCTCGATGACGGCAAGGCCGTGGCCGCTTGCATCCGTGAAGCGGCAATCCGCAAAAGTAACCTGCCCGCCGCGCACAAGGGCGGCGGAAAAGCGTTCGCTGCCGGGGGCGAAGGATTCGTGGCGGAAGGTGATGCCGCTGATCCGCGCGCCTTTGGCATCGGGTCCGATTGAAATCGCGCTGCCGTTCTCTGGGGCGCACTCGACGATGGTTTCTGCGAATCCGGCACCTTGGAGCTCGACGGCGGCGTTGATGACGAGTGGTCCTTTCCAAGTCGCGATGCCGAGGACGATGCGGTCGCGGTTGCGCGCGCTGGCGAGTGCTTCTGCGGGCGTGGCGAAGTCGCCGGGGACGTGGAGGGTGCGGGTGTAGCTGGAAAGTTTCTCCAGCCGCGAGGCGATTTCCGGATTTCCGGGAGTGAGTGAGTTGGCTTCGCGGAGCCAGTCGAGCGCTTGTTGGTCGAACTGCCCTTGATCGCGGGCCACGGCCATTTGCAAGAGTCCGGCGGCTTTCGCTTGATCTGCGGCGATCTTTTCCACGGCGGCGGCGGCGGCGGCGAGGATCGATTTCGCGTCCGGATCGTCGGGCGTTTTGGTCAGAATTCCTTGCGCCGTCGCGGTGGCGTCGGCCCACCGCCGCTGGTCGAGTGCTTGGCGGGCGGAGGCGATGGCGGCGCTGCGGGACTGATTGGCGCGGGCGGTGGCGACTTGCTCTAGCAGGGAGGCGGCGTCCTTTTCCGTGGGAAATTTTGCAAGCACTTGGCGAGCAGCGGCGGCGGCTTCGTCGAGGCGTCCGGCCTCGAGTTCGGCAGTGGCCTGACCGTTCCAATAGCCGATGAACTGGGTTTGCTCTTCCACCATGCCGATCTCGATGCTGTGGCGGCCGCGCTGCGCGAGGGTGGAGCTGGGATCGATGGCTTCAATCTCAGCAAACGCGGCGGCCGCATCTTGCCAGCGGCGATTTTCGACCATGATGGAGCCTTGGTTTGCGAGGAATTCGATGCGCGTCTGACGCTGTTTCTCCTTGTCCTCCTCATTTTTTAGATGAATCCAAGTGCCGCCGCCAAGTCCGGTGAGGAGTGCCACGAGGCAGGCGAGGAAGAAAACTGCGCGACGGGGGCGCGGGGCCTCGTCCGGATCCGGTCCGAGGGTTTTGCGGGTGTCTGGGAGCGTCATTTGCAGAAATTTTAGCCAACGAATCTTTGCACGATGGGCATCCGGCGGCCGATGCCGAATGCCTTGGATGTCACGCGCAGGCCGGGTGCGGCTTGGTGGCGTTTCCACTCGTTGAGGTCCACGCGGCGCTGCACCCAGCGGACGGTGGCTTCCTCGTAGCCTCGGGAAATGATCTCGTCGGCGGAGAGCTGGTTTTCCACGTAAAGTTCGAGGATGGCGTCGAGGATTTCGTAGGGCGGGAGCGTGTCTTGGTCCTCTTGGTCCGGGCGGAGCTCGGCGCTTGGTGGCTTGTCGAGGGTGTTCCAAGGGATGATTTCCCGCTCGCGGTTGATCCAGCGCGAGACTTCGTAAACCCGGCATTTTGGTAGGTCGGAGATGACCGCGAGGCCACCGCACATGTCGCCGTAAATCGTGCAATAACCGACGGCGAGTTCGCTCTTGTTGCCGGTGGTGAGCAGGAGGTGGTTTTCCTTGTTGGAAAGCGCCATGAGCAGGAGTCCGCGGAGGCGGGCTTGCATGTTTTCCTCGGTGACGTCCTCGGGTTTCCCCTCGAATACCGGCTGCATCGTCGCCTTGATGGCTTCAAAAGCATTTTTGATAGGCACCTCGTCGCAGCGGATGCCGAGGTTTTTCGCCAGTGCGAAGGAATCCTCCACGCTGCCGCGCGAAGAGTAGGGGCTGGGCATTGTGAGGCCGCGGACGTTTTCTGGGCCGAGCGCGTCGGCGGCGATGACGGCGGTGAGCGCGGAGTCGATCCCGCCGCTGAGACCAAGGCAGACGCTGGAAAACCCGCATTTCGTGACGTAGTCGCGGACGCCGAGGACGAGGGCGTTGTAAAGGTCCGCTGCGTCGCACGAGTCGAGCGGGGCATCGTCTTCCACAGCGGAAAATGGATTGACCACGGCGCAAGTTTCTCTGAATCCCGAAAGCTGGCTGGCGATGCGGCCGTAGGCGTCGGTGACCAGCGAGTGACCGTCGAAAACGAGTTGGTCGTTAGCACCGACGGCGTTGCAATAGACGAGTGGGACTTTTGCCTTGCGGGCGATGCCGCCGATCATCGCGCGGCGGAGGAGCGGCTTGCCGAGGTGGAACGGCGAGGCGCTGAGATTGAGCAGCAGGTCGATGCCTTTTGCGGTGAGTTCCTCGACTGGGTCGCGGTCGTAAAACGGGCGCTGCAAGTAATCCTCAGTCCAGATATCTTCGCAGATCGTCACGCCGATGCGGCGGCCATTCCAAAGAATCGGCTCGCAGGAATCACCGGGTTCGAAATAGCGGCGCTCGTCGAAAACATCGTAAGTGGGCAGGAGAGTTTTCCAGACGCGGTGCTGAATTTCTCCGTTCTCCAGCCAGGCGGCGGCGTTGCGGAACGGCTTACCCGGTCGCGTCGGATGGTGGTGGTCCACGTAGCCGACGAGTAGCGGTACCTCGCGGATTTCCCCGGCCAGGTAGTCGAGCGCTTGCAGGCATTTCGGGACGAACTGGGATTTAAAAACCAAGTCTCGCGGCGGGTAGCCGACGAGCGAAAGCTCGGGCGTGATCACGATTTCTGCGCCGGCTTCCAGGCACTCGCGGTAGGAGGCGAGGATGCGTTTCACGTTGCCGGGGAAGTCCCCGATGACCGAGTTGATTTGGGCGATGCCGATATTCATGAGCGGGCTCAGAAAACACTCGCAAACGGTGGCGGGCAAAAGGAAAAAACGCTTTGGCAGAACGCAGTACCATACTTATTCATTTCATTGTGTGGCGCTTGCGCTTTTCCGACTGACTTTGAATCCGGCGGAGTCGAGCGTTTGCGGGTGCCGATTCCAGCGGGGTGGGCGGATCGTCACCGTCGGAGGGGCTTGAGCGCTTCCCAGAAATTTTTAAAACTTCCGGCCCCGGACAGCAATTCTCTTGCAAAACCGCAGCCCGAACGCTTTCTTCCGCGCTCAACCATCAACCTAGGACGGCCTGGCCATTGTTTGCAAGAAGCTGGACCCATCCCCTACGACCATGAGCACTAAAGAAATCGACCTCAAAGCCTATCAACTCCACGAAGGAGACACCGGAAGCGCCCCTTATCAAGTGGCCCTCCTCACCGCGCGGATTTTCCACCTCACGGACCACCTGAACATCCACAAAAAGGACTTCTCGTCCCGCCGTGGCCTTCTGACCCTCGTTTCCCAGCGCCGCAAGTTGCTGGATTACATCAAAAAGGGCTCCGAGGAAAAGTATCAGCAGATCATCGCTGGTCTCGGACTCCGCCGCTAAACCACTCTCCGCAAAACAGCCACTGGACAACCCCAGTGGCTGTTTCGCGAAACGGCCCGGGCACCGAAATTCCGCCCGAGCCGCCGGACAATCCCTCCGCCGCCCGCCAATATGCGAGCCGCGGATTTTTGTCCGTAAAACGATGAATGCCCGTTCCGCATCCCGCTGGACAGGTCGTACGCACTGAAAATAGAAAACAAACACTGAATATGAATATCCATACAATCACGACCGACGTCGGCACCAACCCGATGACCTTCGAAACCGGCAAAATTGCCAAACTCGCCGATGGCGCCGTCACCGTCCGTTGCGGCGACACCATTATCCTCGTCACCGCCGTTTCCTCAACGAAAGTGAAGCCCGGCCAGACTTGGTTCCCACTTTCCGTGGAATATAAGGAAAAAGCCACCGCTGCCGGCGTCTTCCCAGGCGGCTACTTCAAGCGCGAAGGTCGCCCAACTGAGAAGGAAATTC
>JBEGUC010000102.1:0-7239 GCA_041179105.1 Verrucomicrobiota bacterium
GGATTCTCCCAATCCGCTCCAAGCCTGTCGTATTTCTGGCGCTTTTCGGGATCGCTCAGCACTTCGTTGGCCTCGTTGATTTCTTTGAATTTCGCCTCGGCGGCTTTCTTGTCGGTGGCAACGTCCGGGTGATGCTTGCGTGCGAGTTTGCGGAAAGCCTTCTTGATGTCGGCGGCGCTGGCGTCGCGCGGCACACCGAGGGTGGCGTAGTAGTCTTTGAATTCGGCGGACATGGTGGTTTCTGGGAGAGTCGGACGGCTTCGGTCGTAGGTGCGCTTGCGCCGGGTGTCGAGTCCGCAGGATTCTCTGGCTGGTGCATCCATGCCACTGCCTGCAACTGCGGAAACATCGCGGAGGAGCGGTTTTTTCTCGGATGTGGCCGAGGGCTTCCGCTAAGAATCCGCGCGTGGCACTTCTTTTGGCGATCGAATCTTCCTGCGATGAAACTGCCGTGGCGATCGTCCGCGGCGAAACTGGCGGGCGGACGGAAGTGCTGGCTTCGGAAATTAACTCACAGATTGCGCTTCACCGCGAGCACGGCGGCGTGGTGCCGGAGCTCGCCTCGCGCAACCACTCGTTGCACCTGCGGGGCTTGGTGGAAATGGCACTGCAAGACGCCGGCGTGCGGATGGACGAGATCGACGCGTTCGCCGCCACCACCGGTCCGGGGCTGGCGTCTTCGCTGCTGATCGGCAGCACGGCCGCGAAAGGCATGGCCTGCGCGGCGCGGCGTCCGTTTCTAGGGATCAATCATCTCGAAGGCCATTTGCTCTCGCCGTTTCTCTCTGAAACTTCGGTGCCGCCGCATGTCGCGTTGATCGTGTCTGGCGGTCACACGCTGCTGTTGGATGTCGAGGGCGCGGGCCGCTATCGGAAACTCGGTGGCACCCGCGACGATGCGGCGGGCGAGGCTTACGACAAGGTGGGCAAAATGCTGGGCCTGCCGTATCCTGGTGGGCCCGAGATTGAAAAAGTTGCCCGTGGTGGGAATCCGAAAGCCTATGATTTCCCGCGCTCGATGCTCCATGAGCCGCATCTCGACTTCTCGTTCTCCGGTCTGAAAACCGCCGTGCTTTACACCCTACAGAAGGAAACCGGCGAGCTACCGCTGGCGGATCTCGCCGCCTCGTTCCAACAGGCGGTCATCGATATCCTTGTCCGTAAAACCCTGCGCGCTGCGGAGCGAACCGGTCGCCGCCGCATCGCCTTATCCGGCGGTGTGAGTCTCAATCAGGCGTTGCGCGCGGCATTCCAGCAGGCTGGCACCCGCGCGGGGGTCGAAATTTGCGTAGCCACTCCGGCCCTCTGCACCGACAACGCGGCGATGATCGCCTTCGCCGCCTTGCTGCGTTATCTCGCTGGCGAGAGCTCGCCGCTTGACGGCGACATTCATCCGAATTTGCCGCTGGTCGAAGCGGAAGCCGTGTGATTTTTAAACAGCTTACCCGATGACTTACAAAACACTGGTTTTTGACTTCGACGGCACCATCGCCGACACCTTGGGAGAGACGCGGCGGATTTTCAACCTCATCGCCCCTGACTACGGCATCCGCGAGGTCGCCGAGCACGAGCTTGACGGGCTCCGCCATTTATCACTCAAGGAATTGCTCGATCATCTCGACATCCCGAAGCGCCGCGTGCCCGCCTTGATCTCGCGCGGCACCGGCATGATGCGCGGAAATATCACCGCGCTGAAAGTCATCGACGGCATGTCGGAAGTGCTCTTCGAGATGCGCCGCCACTTCCACAGCTTCGGTATTCTCACTTCCAACACCACCGCCAACGTCGATTTATTCCTGCGGACCCACGGCCTGCGCGAGCAGTTCGATTTCATTTCCTCCACCTCCAAGCTCACCGGCAAGTCCAAGCACCTCAAAGCGATCTGCAAGACCTTCTCGCTGCGGCCCGGGGAAATGCTCTACATCGGCGACGAGTTGCGCGACGTGAAGGCCTCGCAAAAAGCCGGGGTGCCCGTCGCCGCAGTCACTTGGGGCTTCAATTCCCGCGAATCGCTCGCCGCCTCGCAGCCGGATTATATTTTCGACCAGCCCGTCGATTTCCTGCGCCTGCTGGCCGCACCATGATGCAAGCAGACCTGCAGTCGGAAAAAGGTCTCGGACTGCGCGGGACATGTCCCCGCTTTCCCACTGGCCGACATGTCGGCCAGTGGGAAAGCTCCGACATGTCGGAGCAGTCCATGACGCAAGCGGCGGGTTGACAGCTGCGGGGCGGGGTGGGCAACCTCCCGCCATGCCGGATGAGAAATCGCCAAACCTAGAGCCAGCCGCTGCCGAAACCGAAGCCCCGACTTCCGCCCAAAGCCGGACAGCGGCGAAATCCAACCTGTCGCCGGCAGTCGCCTTGGCATTCGTGATCATCGCTTTGTTAGGCGTGCTGATCGTGATGGTCCTAAAGAATGGCTCCTGGCGTTCCTCATCGAGCGATGCCGACGTCTCGGCGCTGCAAGCGGAAGCCAACGCGCTCCGCAGCGAATACAACCGCGAGCGCGTCGCCATGGGACTGCGCCCCATCGAAGGGGATTCTGAGGCCATCGAAGAAGTCGCGGGTCGGGTGAAAAAAGACGCCGATACGCTCGTCGCGCTGGCCAGCAGCTATCAGCGAATGCTCGCGGAAAAGGACAGCGAGTTGACCGCCCGCAACGCCGAAATCCTCCGCCTCGAACGGCTTCGCCAGAGCCTGTCGGCGGAAATTACCCGCGTCCAAGGCGAGCTCCAGCGCGCCTTGGTTAACGGTTCGGACATCGATTTGATCCGCCGTGATCTCGCGGATATGAAGGCCCAGCGCGATGCGCTGGCCAGCGAGCTCAACCAAGCCCGCCAGAAAAGCGCCGGGGTTTCCGCAGAAGATTACGCCGACCTCAAGCGCCAGCTGGAGGAAACGTTGCGCGCCAAGGAGTTCTTCGAAGCTCGCGTTCAGGAGCTGGAAGGCGACCTCTCGAAGGCCAAACTTTTCGCGAGTTCCGAAAACGAACTGCTTCCCGCCGCCGTGGAATTGTTCCGCAGTCTCCGTCAGTTGGAAAACCAACCGGACTCGGAAATTTCCTCCGCCTACAGCAGCCTGGCCGTGAAACTGGGAGCTAATGTGCTCAAGACGCTCAATTTCGCCACCGGCTCGAGCGCGCTGGTCGCCGCGGATGACGAAGCCGTCCGCAATCTCGTCGCGGAAATCCCCGACGGCGATCTCATCCTCGCCATCGGCTACGCCTCGGAAACGGGCAATGTGGACAACAATCGCACGCTTTCATCCGATCGGGCAACGGCGGCGGCGCAGTTGATTTCCTCGGTCAAGCGCCCTGGACAACTCACGCAAGCCGTCTATCTCGGTCAGACCGACCGCTTCAGCAGCCGCATTCCGGAGCGCAACCAGCTCGTCGAGATCTGGCACATCCGAAAAAAGTGAAGGCCGCGCCGGATCAATGGCGCTCAAAACAGCAAGGCGGATAAGCGCACAGCATGATCATCAGGAGCCAGGCACCGTGGATGAAGGTGGCGTGGCGAAGTTGAGCGAGTGGGTAAGTTTTTCCCGGCGCTCGCGGACGAGGCGGACGACGAGTGCTGTCCAGCCGGTCTGGTGCGAGGCACCGAGTCCTTCGCCGGTCTCGGCGTGGAAATACTCATGGAACAAGAGGAGATCTTGCCAGTGGGTGACGTCGCTGTAGCGGTGAGCCTCGCCAAAACAAGGGCGGTAGCCTTCTTCGTCTGGCAGGAATAGGGAGATGAGGCGATCGCACAAGTCGATGGCAACTTGGCGGAGCGTCACAAGATTTCCCGAGCCGGTGGGATACTCGATTTTGAAGGTGTCGCCGTAGAAATAGTCGTAGCGTTCGAGTGCTTCGATGATGAGGAAATTGATGGGAAACCAGATCGGGCCGCGCCAGTTCGAGTTCCCGCCGAACATGTCGGTGGTGGCCTCGCCGGGGGTGTAGGGGACTTCGTGGCGCTGGCCGTCGTGCTCGAAAACGAAGGGCTTTTCCTCGTGAGCTTTACTGAGGGAGCGGATGCCGAAGTTGGATAAAAATTCCTTGGGATCGAGCATATAGGCGAGGCTGGCACGGAGCCGCGCCTTGGAAGGAATGGCGAGCAGGCAGCGGCCGGGATTCTTGTCGCCCGGGACGCGGCGGACGGTGATGTATTTGAGCAAGTCTGGACGGTTGACGAGAAACCAGTCCATCCGCTTACGGAAACTCGGCAGCGCGTCGATGGTTTTCTGTTTGATCACGGTCACGGCGCACATCGGCAAAAGGCCGACAAGTGAGCGAATGCGCAGGGGGATTGGCTCGCGGTGGTTGATGATGAGTTGGTCGTAGTAGAAGCCGTCTTCGTCGTCCCACAGGCCGGTGCCGCCGAGCGAGTTGATGGCGTCGCAGATGTTTACGAAGTGTTCGAAAAATTTCGATGCGATGTCTTCGTAGGCGGGATTTTCTAAAGCGAGCTCAAGCGACATCGAGAGCATCGTGAGGCAGAACGAAGCCATCCACGCCGTGCCGTCTGCTTGGTTGAGCCGCCCGCCGCCGGGCAGAGCATGCGAGCGGTCGAAGACTCCGATGTTGTCGAGGCCGAGGAAGCCGCCGCCGAAGACGTGGCGGCCCTCGATGTCCTTGCGGTTGACCCACCAAGTGAAGTTGAGAAGAAGTTTTTGGAAGGCGCGCTCGAGAAATAATAGGTCGCGATTCCCCTTTTCATCGGCGATTTTATAGACTCGCCAGACGGCCCAGGCGTGGACCGGTGGATTGACGTCGGAGAAGTTCCACTCGTAGGCAGGGAGTTGGCCATTCGGGTGCATATACCACTCGCGCAAGAGGAGGAGGAGCTGGTCTTTGGAGAAATCCGGATCCACGGCGGAGAAGGGGATCATGTGGAACGCGGTGTCCCACGCGGCGAACCACGGGTATTCCCACTTGTCGGGCATCGAGAGGACGTCGCGGGCGTGGAAGTTCCGCCAGTCTGCGTTGCGTCCCTTGAGCCGGGTTTCGGCGGCTGGCTCGCCATTCTCGCCTTTTAGCCAGTCTTCGACGACATAATGGAAAAACTGCTTAGTCCACAGCAGTCCGGCGTAACCCTGGCGACAGATGAGGCGTTCGTCGCGAGAGATGTTCTTGGGGATGATGTCGTCGTAGAATTCATCGCTCTCGGCGATCCGCTGGTGAAAGATTTCGTCAAATTCCTCGAAGTTTTCGAAACCGTTAGTCTCCGTGGTCGAGTGGAGCCGACAGCGCACGGTGATGGATTTCCCGGCCGGGATCATGAATTTCAAATGCGCGGCGCTCTTAGTGCCCGATGGGGTGGGGGATACGGCAGCATTTTCGCCGTGAATCAGGTAGCGGTGAAACGCATCTTTGACGTATGACGTGGAATTGGGAGTGCCGAAGACGCTCTCAGAGTTCGTCTCGTTTTCCGTGAAGATCCATGGCACGAGCGCAGGGAAATCCGGCGAATCGACGAGTAGCCGGAAGTCGCCTAACGATTCGTGGCGGGCGGTGATGCCCGCGCCATCCCCAGTGAGGCTGGGTTTGTGGACAGGCATTTCGCGGTTGTTTTCCCAGCTCCAGACATTGCGAAACCAGAGTGTGGGGAGGACGTGGATGGGCGCAGCCCTCTTGTCGTGATTGGTAACGGTGATGCGCCACAGGATGTCGTTAGGGCTGCGCTTGGCGACTTCTTGGACAACGTCGAAATATTTCCCGTCGTCAAAAAGGCCCATGTCGGCGAGTTCAAGCTCGGGGCCTGTGCGGCCGAGGGCCTGGTTTTTCTCCCGGATCGCGGTGTAGGGAAAGGTGGCTTGCGGGTATTTATAAAGCGCCTTGGTGTAAGAGTGCGTGGGCGTGGAATCGAGGTAGTAGTAGCATTCCTTGACGTCTTCGCCGTGATTTCCCTCGTTGCCGCCGAGGCCGAACAGGCGTTCTTTGAGGATCGTGTCGTTGCCGTTCCACAGGGCGGGGGAGAAGCACATCCGGCATTGGTGGTCGGTCCAGCCCTGCAATCCATCCTCACCCCAGCGGTAGGCGCGGCGGCGAGAATGGTCGTGCGGGAAGCTGGCCCAGCTATTCCCGTGGTCAGAATAATCCTCGCGCACGGTGCCCCACTGGCGTTCGCTGAGAAAAGGCCCCCAGCGCCGCCATTTTTTCTCACCCGCCTTATCTTCTGCGAGTCGCTGTTTTTCCAAGTGCATCGGGGCAGAGTGAAGCACGAATCGGAAATACCTGCCAGCGATCATGACGGATAGCGGGAAATTCGCGGAAATTTTGACAGCCGGGCCAAGATGGCTATGGTCCCGCCGTTCCAGCGAACCCCCAATACTTTTTACCATGAGCGAAACCACCGTCGAAAAACACGTCTTCCAAGCCGAGATCCAGCAATTGCTCGATCTGGTCGTCCATTCTCTTTACACCGACAAGGAAATTTTCCTGCGTGAGCTGATTTCCAACGCTTCGGACTCGATGGAGAAACTCCGTCACATAGAGGCCACGGAAAAGGACGTGCATGAGCCGACCTTGCCGCTAGAAATTCACATCACCACGGACGCCGAGGCGAAAACCCTGACGATTTCTGACTCCGGCATCGGTATGAATCGCGAGGAGTTAGTGAAAAACCTAGGCACCATCGCCCACTCAGGGACCAAGGCGTTTCTCAAGTCTGTGAAGGACAGCGGAAGCACGCCGGGGAACATGATCGGCCAATTCGGCGTCGGGTTTTACTCGGCTTTCATGGTGGCGGACGAAGTGAAGGTCCACACCCGGAGCTGGCGCGCGGAGGGCGAGGAGCTCGTCTGGATCAGCGACGGCAAGACCGGTTATGAAATCGAAGATTCTCCTGGCCAATCGCGTGGCGTGAAAATCGTAATGCACTTGAAAGAAGAGCTCAGCGAGTATGCCGAAGAGACTCGCATCAAGCATCTTATCGAGCGCTACAGCAATTTCGTCGGCTTCCCGATTTTTCTCAACGGCACCCGCATCAACGAGGTCGAAGCGCTGTGGCTGAAGAATAAGTCGGAGATCTCCGAGGACGAATACAAGGCGTTCTATCAATTCGCCTGCAAGGCTTGGGACGAGCCTGCCTACCGCCTGCATTTCAGCGCCGACGCGCCTATCACGATCAACGCGCTGGTCTTCGCGCCAAGCGAGAATCCCGAGCGCACCGGCTTCGGCAAGGTCGAGGGCGGCGTCTCGCTCTACTCGAAGAAAGTCCTCATCGACGCAGAGCCAAAAGGCCTGCTGCCCGA
>JBEGUC010000103.1:0-6963 GCA_041179105.1 Verrucomicrobiota bacterium
GCAGGATATGGAAGTGATTGTCCATCAGGCAGTAAGAAAGCGCCCGGCACCCCGTGAAATTCTCCTGCATGCGCATCAAAGTCCGGAATTTTTCCTTTTCCTCCGTCCCCAGCACAAACCGCCGATCCACCACCCGTGAAAGCACATGATACAACACCGGTTTCCCAGCAGCTTTTCGCCATTCCGCCAGCCATCGTGCTCGTCTCATGAACAAGAACTACCGGAGTGAGGGGAAAATTACAAGAAGACTTTGATTAAAGGCCCGTCCCTCTGTCATATTACAGAACATTTACGAGGAGGAGTTCAAAGGATTCAGCTATGGCTTCCGGCCCGGAAAGAGTCAGCATGATGCGCTTGATGCGTTGAGTGTGGCGATCTCCGGCAAACGGGTGAACTGGGTATTGGATGCGGATATAGAAGGGTTCTTTGATACAATAGACCATGAATGGTTGATCAAGTTCTTAGAGCATCGCATCGGGGATCGTCGTGTTATTCGGTTGATTCGTAAATGGTTGAGAGCCGGGATCATCGAAGGCAATGACTGGTCGGAGACAAAAATGGGGACACCGCAAGGAGCTGGCATCTCACCACTTCTTTCAAATATCTATCTCCACTATGTCTTCGATCTATGGATAGAAAATTGGCGTGAGAAACGCGCTAAAGGTGAAGTGATTGTCGTGCGCTATGCGGATGACTTCGTGGTCGGTTTCGAGCATCAGGACGAGGCACAAGCGTGCTTGGAAGAACTCCGGGCGCGCTTCGCAAAGTTTGGTTTGAAGCTCCACACGGAGAAAACGCGGTTGATCGAGTTTGGAAGAGATGCATCGGAAAGACGAGAGAAGCGCGGAGAGAAGCGACCGGAGACATTCGACTTCCTAGGGTTCACCCATCAGTGTGCCAAGACGAGGAAGGACGGTCGATTTATCATACATCGGCATAGTGTCACTAAACGCCTGAGAAAAAAGTTGCTAGAAATTCGACTCAAGCTACGAAAACGGATCAACCAACCGCTGGGAGAAACAGCCCGGTGGCTCAAACGAGTGGTGCAAGGCTGGCTGAACTATCATGCCGTGCCGAGCAACAGCCACCGGATTGGGCGCTTTGTGGATGAGGTAACTCGCCACTGGCTTTGGACAATCCGCAGGCGTAGCCAGCGAGGAAAGAGCAGCTGGACTTGGGAGCGTATGCATAAGTTAGTTCGGCGACACCTGCCGAAAGCCCGTATTATCCATCCCTATCTAGAGCAACGATTTAGCGCTCGACTCAAGGCAAGAGCCGTATGAGGTAATTCCTCACGTACGGATCTGCGCGGGGGGCCGCCGGTAACGGCGGTTCCTACCGCAATTGACGACAAATAGGGTCAGGTGACGCATTTCAACAATTTTATTAGTTTTTTCAACTCGGATTCATGCTTGGCATCCTTACTTGCGGCAACCACCAGCCGACTCACCGACCCAGGGTGCCCCATGCTCAATCGTTCTGCGATCCAGTTGTTTCCTATGGCGGTTCTTTTTTTCAGCAATGCGGCGATCAGCACCTTCGCCCGATCTCCTTTTCGCATCCCTTCATGCTTCGGGGGCAGTCCCAAATAACAGACATTTGTATTCATTCTTGCCCCCTGCATCTTCGCCTTCTTGGGCTGGATTACTCCTATCTGGCCATGCGCGAGACATCCGAGTCTCGGGAAAATCCGTCAATGTCTGTTATTTGGGACTGACCCCGAAGCCAGACCCCGAAGCCACTCCGATGAAATCGCCCGCGAGACCCCTAAGTTCAACCCGCTTGCCCACGTCCAGCGGATGAAAAAAACGCTCGCCTACATCAGCCACGGCTTGGAAGGGAGTTTCGAATTCGACATGCGCCGCATGAAAACCCCGGCAGATTTCCAAGAAATCTGCCGCCGCCATCTCGACCACGATCTACCGCTCCCCGCCAAGCCCCCGCTCGGCTCCAAGCTTTTTTGCGGCTTCGAGGCGCTGGCTCAATAAGTCAGCCAAATCTCCTGCGACAGCAAATTGTTGAAATGCGTTACCTGACTCTATTTCACCTGACCCTATTTCAACAGTCTATTGCGACTGAGTTTCATTTGCTGTTGACTACGGAAGCGATTTCCCTATGGCTTTGCGTCGACCTCACCTCACCTCACACCATGGCCACATCCACCCGCTTTCTCGTCGCTTCGCTTGCCTTCGCCCCTCTCATCAGCGTTGAATCGCGGGCGGATGAAAACCTTTTCGGCTGGTCCAAGGGCTCGGAAACGCTGCCCAAGGGGCACGTCGACCTTTACCAGTTCACCACCATGCGGACCGGCAAGGCGGACGAGGACGGCAGCTACAATGCCTACGACTTCGAGACGGAGATCGAATACGGATACAGTGACGAGCTTCAGCTCGCCCTCAGCGTCGCGCAAAACTATTTCTCCGGAAGCGCGCTGGAAGACGACGATGACAGCTTGACTCAACGCGGCTACCGCTTCGGCGGCATCGCGGCTTCTGGGAAATACCGCTTCAAGAGTCCGTTCATTGATGGCTACGGCCTCGCACTGAACCAACAGATCGGTTATAACTGGCACGACGAGACGGCGGGTATCGAGGAGAATCACATGTATCTGGCTCCGACGCTCATTTTTCAGAAAAACTTCCTTGATAACACGCTGATCACCACCGCCAGCGCCGGCTTCGATATGGGCTGGGGTAAGAAGCCCGCCGAGGAATACAGCAAGGAACTCGGCCTCGAGTCGCAGATGGGCGTTTCCTACCGCTTCGCGCCGGGTTGGTTTGTCGGCTTGGAAGGCCGCATCCGCTCGGAATATCCTGATTTCAAAATCCAGGACAACGAGCATTACGTCGTTTTCATCGGCCCGAACGTCCACTACGGCAGTGAGAAATTCTGGGCCACACTGGCCTGGGCCTATCAGGTTTACGGCAATGAATCCAGTGAACAGCAGGAAGCGCACCGCGCGTTCGCCGAGCAGGTTCAGAATGAAATCCGCCTCAAGGTCGGCTTGAATTTCTAATCTTTTTAACCATCCGTCTCCATGCGCCTGTCCTCCGGAATCATCATGCCTGCCATCATGGCTGCCGTCGCCCCTGCGGCGATGGCGACGGTCTATCTGAGTCCGGAGCAGGCGCTCGACGCGATTTTCCCGGACCACAAGTCGAGCGACTTCAAGGCGTCCACCCTGAAACTCACGAAGGACCAGCGCAAGGCGGTCGCCGCGAGTACGGGCCTGACGGTTCGAGATCAGGAAATCAAGCTCTGGACGGCGTCCGATGGTTCGCAAATGTATGTCGATCAGGTGGTCGGCAAGCATGAGTTCATCACCTTCGGCATGGGCGTCGGTCCCGACGGCAAGGTCCGCGGCGTGGAGATCTTCGAATATAAGGAGACCTATGGCGGCGAGGTACGGCGGCCGGAATGGCGCAAGCAGTTCAAGGGCAAGAAACTTGGCGACGGCTTCAAACTGGGCAAAGACATCATGAATATCTCGGGTGCCACGTTGTCCTCTCATAGCGTGACCGACGGGGTGAACCGCTTGCTCGCGATCCGCGCGCTGGCGAAATAAGGTCATGCCCACTCTAGACCGCCGGGCCCGTCCGCTGCTTGGGACCTTTGTCGAGATCGGGCTCAGACCGGCGGATCCGGCCGTTTTTGCAAAAGCGTTTGAGCGCATCGAGCGCGTCCAGCAGCTCATGTCCGCACATGCGATGGACTCGGATCTCGCGGAAATTTCGCGAAACGCGCACAGCCACCCGGTCACCGTGGATGCGGCGACGGCCGAGGTGATTGCCTTCTCGCTGAAATGCGCCGAGGCGTCGGCCGGCGCGTTCGATCCCGTCCGCGCCGGGGTTGCACTGATTCACCAGAACCGCAGGCCGAATCTCGCGGACCATCTTCCGGACCGCGGAGCGACGTGGCGGGATCTCGAAATCTGCGGCCACGAAGTCCGGGCAAGCCGTCCTCTCGCTCTCGACCTCGGCGGTGTCGCCAAGGGCTACGCCGTGGACCAGGCTGCGGCAATCATCGCGGCGCACGGCTGCTCAGGCGTTGTCAACGCCAGCGGAGACCTGCGGTTCATCGGCCACGGGGAACGGATCGCATCGATCCGCCGTCCCGACGCGATGGGCGAATTTTTCCAAATCCGCGACCTCCCTCGCCCCGCGCTGGCAACCACTGGCAGCTACAGCTTCTCCGATGAGGGCGGTAATCTCGACCTGATTGCCTCACGCGACCGCGCGGATGTCCGCACCGGATTTTCTATCACCGTTTTCGCGGAAGACTGCGCGACCGCCGACGCGATGACCAAGGTGGTGCTCAATCTGCAGGATGCGCGCGCGGCGGAAGTGCTGCGGGCCTTCAACTGCCACGCGCTGATTCTGGAAAGCGATGGACGATTCCGCGAACTTCCCTGATACTCCCACTCCTTTCTGCAATGCGCCGCCGACCTTTTCAAATGAGCTTTAGTCTGCGGTGCTGGCTATACTCCGCCTTCGCCGTCACCATCGGCAGCGGTGCAACGTGGGCGATCATCTGGCATTTCCTGCGCGAGGACGCGGAAATGGCCCAGCCGATGGAAAACACGCTGATGAAGGCCCACCTCGCGGGAGCGCTCGTCCTGCTGGTGGCCGTGGGCGCTGCCTTGCCGAAACACGCCTCGAAGTCTTGGCAGGCGAAGCTCAACCGCTCCGCGGGCGGGATGTTCAACCTTTCCATCGTTGGTGCCGCAGTGACTGGCTATGGCATCTTGGCCTTCGTATGGGAAACACAGGTGGTGCATTTGACCCACATCGGGCTGGGCGTGGCGATGACAGTGATGTTGCCGGTCCACATCCTCGTTGGCCGCCATCTGGAAAAGAAGCGGATTGCCGCGAGGCACAAGGACGGTTGAGGAGGGGGCTTTCACTCCACTCGGGTTGACCGAAGGTCAACTCTCCTCAACCAGCCGGATGCCTTTTCATCCATCGTGATATTCCGCTTCATCAGCAGCGCGCTTGCTCTGGGACCTGCTTCGGGGTCAGGCCGCCCTGCTCACCGAAGCCATGATCCGGAACTAGCGGAGGACAAATCCACAGACGGCGACGACATGGCAGACGCTGCCGCCGAGCACGAAGAGGTGCCAGATCGCGTGGTTGAACGGCAGCCGGTGCCAGACGTAGAAAACGATTCCAAAAGTATAGCTCAGGCCACCGGCGACCAGCCAGCCCAAGCCGGCTGCTGGCAAGCCGCGGTAAAGCGGACCGATCGCGAAAACGATGAGCCAGCCCATCGCCAGATAGAGGGCGGTGGAAATCCAGTGATCCTTCTTCCCCTTTCCCACCGTCTTGATCAGGACGCCGGTGATGGCCATTGCCCAGACGATTCCAAACAGCCACCAGCCCCACGCGCCGCGCAGTGTGATGAGGGTGACTGGGGTGTAGGAACCGGCGATGAGCAGGTAAATGCAGGCGTGGTCGAGCGCTTGGAAACGCGCCTTCCACCGCAGCGAGGTGAAAAAGTGATAGAGCGTGGAAGACAGATAGAGCAGGATCAGCGAGATCCCGAAGACTGCGGCGGAGACGACATTGAGTGGCTCGCCCCACGCCACGAAAAGCATCGTCGCCAGCGCTGCGATGCTGAACACCACGCCCGCGGCGTGGGTCACGAGACTCGCGACTTCTTCACGGTGGGAATCGCACAAGGGCGAGCGGTTGGGGATTTCCAGAAACATCCTGCGGGGCATATCTTTCGCTCCGGATCGCCCGCTTGTCCAGCCTGCGGAAGGCTCGCAACGGGTAACTCTTCAGCTGGGAAGCTGCGTGATTTTCCGGAAAAGCGCCTGCATGATGCGGTGGATCATGGCTTCACCCCTCCAGTGAAGGGGCGCGCGCTGCAACTGGACGGACTGAGGGCGATCGCGATGTTAGCGATCTGTTGGGATCACTGGTGCCCGGCGGGCTGGCCGCGGGTGTTTCCATTCGAGGTATTCCTGTTCTTTTTCCTGGTCCTGACTGCTCTGCTTCGAGGGCCTCGAAGGTGATGCCGTAGGAGCGCATGATGTCGCGGGCGGTGCCGGGCTCGAGCTTGCGGGTGGCGTGGCGGAGTTCGTCGATCTGGTGGAAGTCGAGCACGGCGGCGCTGTGTTTCATGCGGAAGCTGCGGCGGGCGAGGACGATGATGTCGTCGCGGATGTGGGATGGGGAGGCTGGCGAAGTGTGAGGAAGGCAACCTTCGGTCAGTGATAGCTGGATAGGGAAACGGGCGGCGCGCGGCAAGGGGGCAGGTGGGTTTTGGCGATAGTGCGTCAAAAACTGCGTGGAATGGCCTGAAACGCCTGTCTTCGGCGAGGGCTCCAAAGACAACACGCGAGGCGCGTGTTCTCCCCATGGATACTTCGCCGCCTTTCCGTCCGTCATTTGAAATCTGACAGAGTAATAGGGATAAAAAACCGGCGGCCTGACGGGGCCGCCGGTTTGCGGTGGTGGGAGTGGTTGGCTTACCCGAGAAGGTCCTTTCGAGGCTTACGGGAATCAGGGTGCGGGCGGTGCGGGTGGCGGGCGCTTCTTCTGCGCCGTGGCCGTGTCCGGCATTGATGATGATGCGGGGGCCGGACTCGGTGTCGGCGAATTGGAGGACGAGGGCGGCGGTGTATTTGGCGGAGATGCTGCCGGATTGGCCATGTGTGGGACGCCCAATAGCGTTCCGGCTGCCTCAGTCGGATTTTGAGGCGGTGCTCCCGATGTTGGTGAAGATTTCTGTCAGGTATTCCGCAGTGAGCAGGGCCGGTGTGATGTGTGGCTCTTTTCCGGGGACGAGCAGGATGTTTACCGGAATGGCGCTGCGGCCCATTTGCTTGAGCTTGGCATCGATGGCGGGGCTCGGGTTGGTTTTGTCGGCCCTGAGGAGAGCGATTCCTTTTTTCTTGATCAAATCGATCACGGGTCGGGTGTAGGCGCGGCTTTTGTTGAGCTGGCAGGTGAGGCACCA
>JBEGUC010000104.1:0-6920 GCA_041179105.1 Verrucomicrobiota bacterium
GAGGATATCAACTCTGGGAAAGTCCGTTCGCGCTCCACGGCGATGGCCGAGTATTTCCGCAAGGGCACGGAAAACCTGCCGTTTTGCACGGTGCATTCCGGAGCGGTCAGCCAAGGGGGGATTCCTGAAATGGCGACCCTCAACATGCCTGCGCTCGACGTCGTACCGGTCCGCCCCAAGGAGCCGGTTTTGGTCGGGGATGATCCCTATCACATCGAAATCCCGAGTTTCGCGGCGACCTCCGCCGAGCCGGGATTGGTCCGCCGGCACACCAACGTGCTCGACAGCCTCGACCTCGGAGGTGTCGAAGAAGGCATCCCGCTGAAGCCGCCCCTGAGGCTTCAGATCCAAGACGAGTAAGCCTTGCGGGAAAGGTGAGGCGCTGGATGGCACAACTTAAAAAGTCATACGTGGAAAAATTTAGCCTTGCCAACCAAAATTAGCCTCGGCTAATTTTTAGGCGAAATGACCACTCGATTCTTCAAATCAGCCACCTTTCCGCTCGCCGTCATGGTCTGCGGAATTTCAATCAGTCCAGCCGCCGAACTGCGTCCGCTCAGCACCGACCGTCCGGACACCACAGAAAGCCCGCGCACCGTGGACGCCGGGCATTTCCAATTCGAAATGGAAATCGCGAATTTTACCCGCGACGGTGGCGCGCGCGAATTTTCGCTCGGGGAACTCAACGCCAAGATCGGTCTCGATCACGCGACGGATCTGCAAGTGGTGATGCCGTTTTACAGCCAAGTCCGCCACGGCGGCGAAGGCTTCGGCGACATGGAAATCCGCCTCAAACGCAATCTCTGGGGCAATGACAAGGGCGCGACGGCCCTAGCATTGATGCCGTTTATCAAAATTCCCACTGCGAACGCGGATCTAGGGAACGGCGAGTTTGAAGGCGGCTTAATCGTTCCGCTCGGCTTCGAAGGACCGGCTGGCTGGTCATGCGCCGTGATGGCGGAATTGGACGTGGAGGCGGACGAAGATGGCAGCGGCTATCACCTCGGCCTGCTGAACTCGGCCACGGCCAGCCATGGATTGACCGAGAATACCGCAGTTTTTCTCGAACTGGTCAGTGTTCTGAGCGCCGAATCCGGATCTGATTGGGAAGCCTATTTCAACACTGGCATGACCTGGGCCGTGACTCCAACCTGGCAGGTCGATGGCGGCGTTCGCGTCGGCCTGACCTCGGCTTCCACGGATTTCACGCCATTCCTGGGACTGAGCACGAAGTTTTGAGCTGAAAATTAGCCTCATCTAAAATTCTACATTGAACCGAATATGAAATCTGACATCGATACGGCCATGAGATGTGTTGTCCGCAGAAGCGTGTTCCTGCTCGCCGCCGGACTGAGCGCCATGCTCGCCGTCGGCTGCGGCGGGACGAAAAAGCCGTCCGTCTCCGGCAAAAAGCGGGTGGTGACGAGCTTCACCATCATCGCCGACATGGCCCGCGAGGTCGCTGGAGACGCGGCGGAGGTGGAGTCGATCACCAAGCCCGGTGCGGAAATCCACGGTTACGAGCCGACGCCGAAAGACATCGTCAAGGCACAGGGCGCGGACCTTGTCTTGTGGAATGGCATGAACCTCGAACTCTGGTTCGAGAAATTTTTCACCAACGTGAAGAACGTCCCCGGCGCGGTGCTGACGGAGGGCATCACACCCATCGGCATCGGCGAGGGGCCCTACTCGGGCAAGCCGAATCCGCACGCTTGGATGTCGCCCGCAAATGCGGTGATCTACGTCGAAAATATCCGCCGCGCGCTCGTGAAAATGGACCCTGCGAATGAGGCGATCTACACCGCAAACGCGGCTGCTTACACTGCGAAAATCAAGGCGCTCGACGAGCCGATCCGCCAGAAACTCGCCGCGATTCCGGAGGATCAACGTTGGCTTGTGAGCAGCGAGGGAGCCTTCTCGTATCTCTGTGCCAACTACGATCTCAAGCAACTCTATTTATGGCCCATCAACGCCGACGCCCAAGGCACGCCGCAGCAAGTGCGAAGTGTGATCGACGGCGTGCGCGCGAACCGGATTCCTGTGATTTTCTCTGAAAGCACCGTCAGCGACAAGCCCGCCCAGCAAGTGGCTAAAGAAACAGGGGCCCGATACGGCGGCTTGCTTTACGTGGACTCGCTTACCGCAGCAGAGGGTCCGGCACCGACGTATTTAAAACTTTTAGAGAGCAATGCCGAGACCATCGTGAAAGGATTTCTCCGTCCGCAATGAGCTCGCAACAAGATCTCCCGCAGCTTGACGTCGTGGGCGTCTCGGTGGCCTATCCGAACGGCCATCTCGCGCTGCACGACACCTCGTTCCACCTCGAAGGTGGCACGATTTGCGCCCTCGTCGGCGTGAATGGCAGCGGGAAATCGACGCTTTTCAAGAGCATCATGGGCTTTGTGAAACCCAAGGCGGGCAGCGTGAAAATCAACGGGCTGCCCGTCCGTGCCGTGCTCAAGCAGCACCTCGTCGCCTACGTGCCGCAATCGGAGGAGGTGGATTGGCAATTTCCCGTGAGCGTCTGGGATGTGGCGATGATGGGGCGCTACGGCGGGATGAATTTTCTACGCATCCCTCGCGCAGTGGACAAGGCCAAGGTCGAGGAAAGCCTGCGCCGGGTCTCGATGTGGGAGTTCAAGGACCGGCAGATCGGCGAGTTGAGCGGCGGGCAGAAAAAGCGGGTTTTCCTAGCCCGCGCGCTGGCTCAGGGAGGGCGGTTGATCTTACTGGACGAGCCTTTCACCGGCGTGGATGTGAAGACGGAGGAGGCGATCATCGTCCTGCTTCGCGAGCTCCGCGCCGAGGGTTGCATCATCTTCGTCTCCACTCACAATCTCGGCAGCGTGCCGGAATTCTGCGACCAAGTGGTGCTCATTAATCGCACTGTGCTGGCCTACGGCCCGACTTCCCAGGTCTTCACCGAGCGAAATCTAGCGGCGGCTTTCGGCGGCGTACTGCGGCAGTTCAAGTTCGACCAATCCACTATCCAGGACCATGACGGTCGGGCAGTTAGCATTCTTACCGATGACGAGCGTCCGCTCATTTTTGGTAAGGACGGCCACCTCGAATACAAGGATCGTGGCGAGCACGAGGAGTTGTTGAAACAGCGAATCGAAGAACATGAGTGAATTCCTTCAGTCCCTGCTGACGCCGTTTCACTACGACTACATGCTGCGCGCCATCTGGGTCAGCGCGCTGATAGGCGGCGTGTGTGGATTTTTATCGTCTTTTGTGACTCTCAAGGGCTGGTCGCTGATGGGGGATGCGCTGTCCCACGCGGTGGTGCCCGGCGTCGCGCTGGCCTATATCCTCGGGCTGCCGTTCGCGCTGGGTGCCTTCGTCGCCGGTTTGTTGGCTGCGGCGACCATGGCCTTCATCAAGGCGAAAAGCCGCATCCGCGAGGACGCCACCATTGGCATCGTCTTCACCGCCTACTTCGCGCTGGGTTTGTTGCTCATCTCCCTTTTTCCGGCGCGAGTGGATTTGAAGGTCATCCTACTGGGAAATATCCTCGGTATTTCCGATCCTGATATCTGGCAGGTCATCATGATCAGTGTGGTCACTTTGGTGGTGCTGGCGCTGAAATGGAAGGACTTGATGCTCTTCTGCTTCGATCCGAACCAGGCCCGCACGCTCGGGCTTCCGGCCGCCGGGCTGCATGTCACCCTGCTCGCGTTGCTGGCCGCCACCGCCGTCGCCGCCTTGCAAGCGGTGGGTGCCTGCTTGGTGGTGGCGATGCTCGTCACGCCGGGCGCGACGGCCTATCTGCTGACGGACCGCTTCGGGAAAATGCTCTGGCTTTCATCCGCCATGGGAGTCGCCACCTCGCTGGTGGGGGCTTATGGCAGTTATTTTTTCAACGGCGCGACCGGTGGCTGCATTGTCACGCTCCAGACGCTGGTCTTTCTAGCCGCTTTTTTGTTCGCTCCCAAGCACGGCATGTTCGCCTCCCAACGCCGCCTCAGTCGCGCGCCCACCTTGCCCGCTCCATGATAGAATTTTTTGAACCGCTGCAATACGCTTTCATGCGAGATGCGCTGCTCGTCGGGACGATGGTCGCCGCTCTGTGCGCGGTGTTGTCGTGTTTCCTGATTCTCAAGGGCTGGTCGCTGATGGGCGACGCCATTTCTCACGCTGTCCTGCCGGGAATCGTGCTCGCTTACATCGCCGGGCTGCCGCTCGTGATCGGAGCCTTCGGGGCCGGGCTTTTTTGCGCGGTGGCCACGGGCTTCATCAAGCGAAACAGCCGGATCAAGGAGGATACTGTGATGGGCGTCGTTTTCACCGGTTTATTTGCATTCGGATTGGTGCTCTTCAGTCGGACGCCTTCGGACATGCATTTGGACCATATTTTACTGGGAAATATCCTTGGCATCACGTCTTCCCAAGTCTGGCAAACGCTCGGTCTCGGCGGTGTGGTGCTCGGCGTGACGCTCGCCCTGCGGCGAGATTTGCTCCTAATCTGCTTCGATCCCGGACAAGCACGAGTCATGGCGCTGCCGGATCGATTTCTCAACTATCTGCTGCTCGGCCTGCTGTCGCTTGCCATCGTCGTTTCGCTTCAGGCCGTGGGAATTATCCTTGTGGTCGCTATGCTAGTGACGCCCGGCAGCATTGCCCATCTTTGGACGGATCGCTTTGACCGGATGCTGGTCATCGCGGTGGTTGCTGCCGTGAGCTCCACTGTGGTAGGGATCTTTATCAGCTATTACATCGATGCCTCCCCCGGAGCCTGCATCGTGCTGATGCAGGCTTTACTCTTCGTTGGCTCGCTGCTTTTCGCCCCGAAATACGGAATTCTCGGACGTCGCGCTCAGCGTCCAGCCGCCAGCGCGTCGATGAGATAGCGCGCGGGCCGGAAGTTCTCGATGAGGATTTCCTGCTGCTGTCCGCGATTCATGCGGACTTGGCTGATGTTGAAGTTGGGCGTCTTGTGAGGCGCAAACAGAATGTCATCGTGAGTCGAGTTTTCGTGCTTTTTGAACATGCTCGGCAGGATGTCACCGCCGAGATGGTCGTCGCGGCCGGTCGCCAGATGGCAGGTGCCGAGCACTTTTTCATCCTGAATGTCCGCACCTGAAACTGGCAGGACTTGGGTGCCAAAGCCGAGTTCGCCGAGCGTGCCGGTCATCGGGTCATCTGCTAAGCGGGCGTTGTGGGCATCGATGGTCGCTTGGTTTCCTTGAATCAGCGTGGAATGGATGATGCAGCGGTTTTGAACTTCGAGAACTCCCAGCGTTCCGTCTTCGTATTTCATCGGAAACTGGCCGCGGGCATCGGCTGGCACGAAGTAAACCTCGCCGGCGGGAAGATTCGCGATGTCAGGAGTTTTTCCGAGGCAGAGACCGTGGGATTTCTGAGCTTCTTGGGCATTGAGACCCAGCCACGCAGTCAAGACCCGCCCGTCTTCGAGCGCGAAGTCGATTTCGATGGAGTCGGCTTTGGTCAATGCCGCACGCAGGCGCTCGGTGTCTTCCGAAACCTCGTGATAGTCCACTGCTAGGCCGGAATTAAGAATCACGTCGTTGAGTCCATGAAGCGTGGCACCGCGGAAACCGTATTCCTTGCACTTCGCCGTCAGGGGAGCCGTGGCGGAGAATGTGGAGATGCAAAGGATCAAGTCGTAGTGCGGATAGATGTCGGCATCCAGCGAGAGCTTGTTTCCCTTCGTGTCCCAAACATCGTCTGCCAGATCAAGGTTCGAGCCATGAGTGCAGCGGTAGGCGAACATCTCGCCGCCTGTCATCCCAAGCTGGTCGAGAACTCCGTTTTTCAGCCCGAGGTAGAAATGCTTGTGGGCGTTTTTCTGGACGGGAAAACCATCGTGATCCAGAAACGCGTAGTCCTTGATGAGCTCTTCCGGATCGTCGAAATCGATTAGAACGCAAACCCGGCATCCTTGAGTGGGCGCGAATACGGTTCCTAGAAGACGAGCGAGATCGAACGGCGGGAATTGACGGTTCTCCGGGTGCAGCAAAATATCTTCGTGAAAATAAGCGGGAAGGGAAGGACTCGATATCATTGTCATGGGACGGCATTTTAAAAGGGCCCGCGATCCGCGCAATAGAAGATTTACCGCGACCTTACAGAATCCCCAAATCCGGAGCTCCGCCTTCAGACATGCCGCTTTCCTTCCGCATGTCCTCGAGGACGCCGCTCATGTCATCGAGTCGCTCCCAAAGCTCCTGAACCACATAAAATGGGGCTCCGCAGCGGACGACCAGCGCCAAACAATCTGATGGACGAGCATCCAGCTCCACGATTTTACGCTCCATGATCTCGTTCTCCGCCTCCACAATTAACCGGGCGTAATAGATTTCTTCTTCCATTCGTATGATCACAGCCCGCGAGATTTTTGCCCCGAAAGCCTCCAGTGACAGCAGAAATAAATCATGGGTCAGCGGTCGCGCCGGGCGCTGGCAGCTCAGGGAGGCGTTGATCGAAGCGCCGACTCCGGGATCAATGTAGAAGACGATGCACTTGTTTCCATCTCCAAGGAATACAGCACACCCAGCCTGGGTGGGTAGAAGTGCGATAGGTTCAACGCGGATGAGATTTGGCATCGGCGGCAGCATCGTCTCAAAATCCATTTATCCAAGATCAAACGCGAAGCCTGGCCGCATGGACGGAGGCGCGGATTTAAATCCGCCTGTCCGGTGGGGAGGGAGGGGTGACGGGCGCAATCCCGTCACCTCGGAGGCTCCGGCATGCCGCTCATGCCTCCCAGCCAAATCCTTGCCGATTTCCCTCGTCGTCTCACTGATGCCAATTAGCCTTGGATATCTCATGCATTGGACCGAACCCGCCACCGCCGACGACTCCCACGCCGAACTCGAGAAAAAGCTCTGGGACGCCGCCAACCAGCTCTGGGCCGGCGCCGACCTGAAGCCTTCCGAATACTCGCCCACCGTCCTCGG
>JBEGUC010000105.1:0-6603 GCA_041179105.1 Verrucomicrobiota bacterium
AGAGTCTGGGCGGCCTGCTCGATGAGAGCGATCCGGTCATGGAAAAACGCATCCGCGAATTGCTGGACGCCGAGGTCGGCAAGCGCGGGCTTTCCTATCACAATCTGCGTCACCGCCACTCGGGACGCACCCACTGGATCGAGTTTCATCTCGTTTTCGACGACCAGCTAACCGTGGGCGAGGCGCATGATTCTGCCACGGAAATCGAGGCCAGCGTCGCGGACTTGCTTCGCCCGGACGGTCGGGTGATTTCCCATTTGGAGCCCAAATCCGCCGAGCACCACGAGGAGCGCTGGGAGGAGCGGTGAGGGTCGGTAGATCGAGCTTGTCCGAGGCCCCGCGAACCCTTGCTGGACATGGCTTTCGTAGTGGCGAAAAGAAGGGATTCGAGAGACCCATTGATATGGCATGTTCTGAGGCGGCAATTTGACAAAGTGCGCGGCCGCAAATCCTCTGAAATGAGTGTATCCAAATTTGAAAGATTTTGCCAGTTTCCCGACGTAGGCTGAACACCGGACAAAAGTGACCTAGAAATTTTCCGAAATAAAGCCACGCACCCCTAAAATTCACCAAAACTATTAGTAACCAATGAATGTCTCGCCACAATCCAGCCGTCGCCAGTTCCTAAAATCAACCCTCGGCACTGCCGGAGCGATGCTCGCCCCGCAGATCGTCCGGTCCGAAACCTTGGGTAATGCAGCCAAGGCAGCCGCGAATTCCCGGATCGGCATGGGATTCATCGGCATGGGACTGATTTCTGACGGTCATTTACGTACCTTCTCCGGCATGAAGAACGTCCAACCGATCGCGGTGTGCGATCTGAGGGACTCGCACCTGAAGAACGCCGTCGGCGTGCTGAAGGAAAAAGGTTACGAGGGTATCTTGGCGACTTCGCAGTTCGAGGAAGTGCTCGCCCATCCCGACATCCAAGCGGTGTGCGTGACCACGCCGGACCACTGGCATGCGGCGATCGCGCTGGCCGCCTTGAAAGCAGGCAAGGATGTCTATGTGGAAAAGCCGATGACTTTGACGATCGAGGAAGGCAAGGCGATGGTGGCGGCGGAGAAAAAATACGGCCGCATCGTGCAAGTGGGAAGCCAACAGCGCTCGGAGATTTACTTCCGGATCGCCGCAAATCTGGTGCGCAATGGAATGATCGGAGACATCAAGGAGATCTACTGCCAGATCGGCGAGTTCCCGCTGCCGCCGGAAAAAGAGACCATTGTGCCCGTGCCCGAGGGGTTCAATTACGACCGCTGGCTGGGCCCGACACCGTTCTTCGAGCATTCGGAAAACCGGGTGGCGGGGAATTACGGCGGCGGCTGGCGTTCCTATTGGGAATACGGCTGCCGCAAGGCCGGCGACTGGGGCGCGCACCATTTCGACATCGTCCAGTGGGCGTTAGGCCGCGATCATACGGGACCGGTGGAATTCATCCCCAAAGGCTACCAAGGTGCCGAGCACCATCATTATCGCTACGCCGACGGAATCACCGTCTGGCGCAACAAGGAGCCGAACAGTGGCCACATGATTCGTTTCGTGGGGACCAAGGGCGAAGTGCTCGTCAGCCGCGGTAAGATCGAGACATTGCCTGCGGAACTCGTCCGGCACAAGTTCGGCCCGAACGATGTCCACGTCTATGAGTCAAAGGACCACCGGATGAATTTCATCCAATCCATCGAGAGCCGCAAGCCCACCATTTGCCCGGCGAGCGTCGGCCATCGCTCGGCGACCATCTGCCAGCTTACCAGCATTGCTGAGAGACTCGGACGCCCCCTCAAGTGGGACCCACAGGCTGAGCAAATCATCGGCGACAAGGATGCGGCCGTCATGCAGGATCGCCCGCGTCGCAAAGGCTACGAGCTGCCTGCGTGAGAAACCGCCCTCGTGGCCTGTCGGGCTTGAAGTGTCTTTGGAGGTTTTGTCCATATCTGGATGCATGGCCGCTTGTCGCGGTCAATCCTCAGGCGTGGCTGCTAAAAGCCCAAAGCGCACAGAGCCCGAATGGCAAGCCGCTTTGAGGGGGGCGGGAATGATGAGAATGACTGTCCGCGTCACGGACTCCATTTTTCGGCAAGCATCCGCTCAATCCATGGGACGGGTGCCGCGCCGGGGAGCGGCGGTTTCCAGACGATCTCCAAGGTGACGGGTGCCCGCCGGTTTTCGACCAGCGGCCTGAGCGTCGCGGCGACTTCGGCATTGGTGGCGGCGATGAGCGGCCGCGGATGGTCCCGGTGCTCGATTTGGAAGAATCGGATCGGGTTCGGGGTGCCCGGTTGGCGGGCGGTTTCTGCCGCTTCCCGGATAAATACGCGCAGTGTCTGGGGCTCTGCGGGCTGGTGATCGATGAATTCGCTCCAGTCCATGGTCCCGTAGGCGGTCAGACTTTCCCAATCGACCGCGAAACGGCGGCCATCCCACACGACAGCGACGAAATAGCGCGGGCCGGAGAATGGCTCGACTTCAAACAGCACCATCGGCGTTTCACGGAGTCTGGCGGAATGCCCCGGTGAGACCCGTCCCAGTGTGGGAAACGGGTGGCCGCGGCGTTCATGGAAGTCTTCCATCAGTGGGCGGACGCGAGTGCCATCGCGGACGAGAGTGGCCTTGGCGGAGAGATCGGGTGCTTCGAAAAAGGCTTCCAGAGCGGCTAAGGCGGCGGGCTCCATCCGCGCGGGGGGAGTGTGGACTTGTTCAGGAATGGCGGTTTCTGCCTTGGGTTTCTGCTGGATCAATTTCTCACCGATCAGCAGGGTGAGCGCAAAGATGAGAGCGGCGAGTAGCAGGATTCCGATAATGAGCTTTTCCAAGCCGCTGCTCCGGCGTTGGTCTGGATTGATCGCATGTTCGGGTTCCATTCGCTTGTGGTTTCAGCGGCGCCGCCGACTCATCGCGCACAAGATGCCGAAGGAATATAACAGAATCGCCGACGGCTCGGGAACGAGATTCCAACCGATCACGTCGAAGGCGAGGAAGTCGTTTGGGGTCGCGGCGAGCGCCTCGCCGAAGTCGGCGGTCGGGTCCATGATGCCAAGGCCGAGATTGTCGTTCCAGTGGCTGGCTTGGCGACCGTCACCGAAATTGGTGCCTGTCGAGAAGGCGACAAGCGATGTGACTCCTTTGTCCAGCGAGAAGTATTTGGTAGTGGTGCTCGCGGTCCAGTCGATCACGCCGCTTGTGGTGCTGGCGGCGGAGTAGCGGAAGAGATCCAGCGGGGAAACGAAAGTGAACTGGTTGTCGCTGAATGGCCCATTGATCGGAGGTGAGTTTCCGTCGAGAATATCCACGCCGCTAATAAACCCCAGCGAATGTCCGATTTCGTGGATGGCGATGCCGACGAAGTCATAGGCACCAGAGGAAACGCCGTTGTCACTGTTGTAGTCCCAGCTGAAGGCGTTGCCGAAGGTAATACTCGCATCGCTGTCACCCGAGGCGAAAATGTATCCGACGGCCTTGGCATTGGCGGTCGTGAGGTAGAGGCTGGAATTGTTCGCGTCACCGTCGTTATCGAGATAGGCGGTGGCCGAGCCGGAACCGTTCGGGTTGTTGGAAGTTCTGTTCAACAGCATGCCGAAGGACGAACCGGCGGCCATGGATGAAAGGGCGTTGGTGTCAAAGGTGCTCGTCGCGTCGGTAGCGAGCTTGTTCCGGAAATCGCTGTAGGAAACACTGGAATAGGTGGAATTGGCTTGGGCAAGGATGCCACTGCCCAGCGCCGCAGTGCCCACATTCATGTTGATGGTGACGCTGTCGGCGAATTTTGAAGACCAGAATGCCCCGCCTGCCGTGAAACCGGCGATGTCTTGTGGCGTGCTCGTCGGGGTGAACGTAAAATTGAAGCTCAACGCGGAAACGCATGCGGTCGATGCTGCCAGGACCGTGAGGACGATGCTTGTCCGGACGACTTTCTCACAACCACACAGAATAGACGCTGTGATCCCTCTCATGGGAGATTAAATTTCAGAATCGCGTCCCTCAGTCAATTCATTTGCTCCAGCGCTGTTTTTGTATTCAGCCCAGCAGATACCTCGACGCTTGTTCCATGTGCGGGCTTTCGAGGGCGGAGATGATGCCGTCACGCCTGCCGCAGTGTGAGGTGGATGATTTCCGCCGGGGCGTTCACTCGCACGGGAAACCAGTTGCCGGTGCCGTTGCTGACCACCATCGCGGGGCCGGCTTTTTGATAGAGTCCGGACCAGTAACGAAACATGGCCGAGCCAGCACCGAGTTCGGAAGTGAGCATCAATTGCCCGCCGTGGGTGTGGCCGGCCAGCGTCAACGGAAGGCCAAGCTCGGCCGCGAAGTCGAAGGCGTGCGGATGGTGCGCAAGCAGGATCGGGAATGCGGCCGGGTCGCGCAGGGCGGCCACGGTTTCCACGCTCCGCGCCATTTCCCGCTCACCATGATTCCAGACGATCCCGAGAATCTGCACCGGCACGCCCCGCACCTGCACGGTCGCGGCTTGGTTCCGGAGCAGGGCGATGCCGCCGTCCCGCACGCTTCTCACAAATTCCCTCGGATCATCGAATAGATCGTGGTTTCCCTCCACCACGAACACGCCCGACTTCGCCTGCATCTGTTGGAGCATTCTCACGCCGTCTGGCAGATCGCGGATCGTGTTGTCGATCAAGTCGCCGGTGAACAGGACTAAATCCGCGTCCAGTCGGTTGGTTGCGGCCACGATTTCATCCAGCACCCGGCCGCGCGTGAACTTGCCGACGTGGGTGTCTGTCACGTGCGCGATCCGCATCCCGTCGAGTGCCTGCGGCAAGTCTTTGAGAGAAACCGTGATTTCCCGGACGCGGAAGCGCGTCATTTGCGGGATGCCGTAAGCCGTCGTGCCGAAGGTCGCCATCACGGGCATTGTCACCGCCGCCGCGCCCAGCCACTCACGCCGTGTCCAGTTTCGGCCCGGCGGCGCGACCGCAGGGCTTTTTTGAATCAAGCGCCGCCCGAGCGACCACAGCGACCAACCGATCATCGTCGGCAAGCCGAGCATCGGCATGAAAATCAGGCCCCAGAGCAGGACCAGCGAGTAAAGCGCAGCCGGGATCGGCAACGTCACCAGTTCCCGCCGGGCGCAAATGACCCACACGAATCCGGCTAAAATTAGCAGCACTGCCATCGACAAGCCGAGCCGAGCGCCACGGCCCGCACCGAGTTGAGACAAGCGCCGGTCCGCCCAGATCCACCACGCCAGCGACAGCAGCGGGATTCCAAAAATGATGAGGAGGACGACGGGCATGAGGTGGAAGCCCACAGGCGGGACCCCTGATTTTGAGCGGGGATCCGCCAAGCGCAACGGGAAATATCCGCGTCGTGCCCTCAGGGGGGCGTGTCTCGGGCTGACGAATGGTGGCTGCCGATTGAGAGTGTCGGAACAGATTCCGGGTGCAAGGCGCTTGCATGGCGGGGTTTGTGGGGGGATGGTCGGGCATGACCGATTGGGAAAGCCGCTATCAGGTGGGTGATATGCCGTGGGAAAAGGGGCAGGCTTCGCCGCCGTTGTTGGAGCTACTCGGAAAATTTCAAGATTGGGGAAGCGGGCCGATATTGGTGCCGGGCTGTGGGCTGGGGCATGACGTGCGGGCGTTGGCGAGTCTCGGAATCCCGGTGCTGGGGTTGGATTTGGCTCCGACGGCGGTGGCGCGGGCGTGCGAATTTCCGGGAACCGGAATGGCGAGCTATGAGATGGGAAATTTCCTGGATCCTGCGTGGCGGGCGGGGCGTGAGTTTTCGGCGATCTGGGAGCACACGTGTTTTTGCGCGATCGATCCGGGTGATCGCCCGCGCTACGCGGAGGCGGCGGCGGGTTGTCTGGGGGAAGGTGGGTTGCTCGCGGGGGTGTTTTTTCTGATGCCGTTTGATCCGGGCGAGGAGGCGGCCGGGCCGCCGTTCGGGGTGACGGTGGAGGAGTTGGACGCATGGTTTTCTCCATGGTTTGAGCGAGTGGATGGCTGGGTGCCGGAAGCCGCGTTTCCGGGCCGTGCGGGCCGGGAATGGATCGGATTATTTCGCAAAATCTCGTCGCCATGAGTTGCGGGAAAGACAGGATGCCGATAGCTTGCCGCCCAACCGACACGATGAAATTTCTATGGATTTTCCCAATGCTGGCGCTGCTGCCGTGGTGTGCGTTTTCCCAAGAAGGTAGGCCGTATGTGAACGACCTGAAGGCACCGGAAAATCGCAAAGATCTGGAAACGATTCAAAGGGCGGTGGGTGACGCACTGCCCAAGGCGCGGGCGGCGACGGTGTGCATCGAGATTTCCGAAGGCTCGGGGACCGGAGTGATCGTCTCTGCGGATGGCTTGATTCTAACAGCGGCACACGTGGCGACGGGGGTGAAGAAAAAGATCACGGTGATCTTGGAAGACGGCACCCGGCTGAAGGCGGAGACGCTCGGCTTGGTGGCGGACAAGGACGCGGCGATGATCCGGATCACCGAGCCGGGAACCTATCCGTTTGTGGAAATCGAACGTGCGGAAACGACTCAGCTCGGCGACTGGGTGTTCTCGCTGGGGCACTCGGGCGGCTTCGACAAGGAGCGCGGCTCGGTGGTCAGGCTGGGCCGGTTGGTGAGGATCGCGGAAGCGACGTTTCAAT
>JBEGUC010000106.1:0-6482 GCA_041179105.1 Verrucomicrobiota bacterium
ATCTCGACGACCTCGCCCCACTCGGGGCCGAAATTCCCGGCTTCGTCGCGGTCGCGCTCCTGAAGGAATTGCTCTTGGCGGACCGAGTAAAATCCGGCGTGCGCTTTCTTGTAGAGTTGGCCCTGTTCCTTGAGTTCGGAGAGGATACTGCGGACGCAGGTCTTGTGGCGCGCGTCGATGGTTTCTGCCCAGCCATCGTATTTCACGTCGAGTTTCTCCCAGAGTGAGGAAAATTTACGGGTCGTACGTTTAACGAACTCTTCCGGGGAAACTCCTTCCTTTTCCGCAGTCTGTTGGACTTTCTGGCCGTGCTGGTCCACGCCTGTCAGGAAAAAAACCTCGTCGCCGCGGAGCCGGCGGTAACGGGCGATCACGTCGGCGAGGACCTTTTCATAGGCGTGACCGATGTGGGGTGATCCGTTGGTGTAGTCGATGGCGGTGGTGAGGTAGAACATTGGGGAAAGTGAAGAGTGAGTGACAGGCGAGGGGCAAGGAAAACATGGCCCCGGGGTGGGGTGCAAGGCAGAGTGCCGGAGTCGCGAAATCTTCTGTGAGTCACTGCCCTGTTTTACTGGTGCACGCTACAGGGCTCGAACCTGCGGATTTTCAGTCGCAAGCGATTGACCATCAATCCCCATCAGATCCGCTGGTGGAGGTGCGCACACAAATAGGCGCACAGATTTCTGACTCTTATAGGCAGATGCTGGCGCGGGTGGTCGAAGCTTGGCCTCGGCTCAGTGCTGGTCTGAAACTGGCGATTCATCCGGGAACCGACCGGCCGTGCAGGATTTGGAGGCAGGAAAGGAACGTGCGAGTTGGAGGAATCTGCAAGCAGTGCATGGCGTTCTCAATATGGATCGATTATTTCTGCCGCGAAAGATTGGGGCTACACGAAACCATCCTCGCTGGTATCCTGGCGGATCTGCGCGATGGACTGCCGAAATGGGAGGCCATCATCCGCCGGTCGTTCCTATCCCCCCCGCCAAAACCGCTACCTGGAGATCCTGCAAGACCGCCACCGCCGGATTTTCTGACTTTGCAGCAACCTTGATCTCACCCCCATGCAAAGCGGCAATTACGAAAACCACAAATCCAGCGACAAACAAATCCGCTGGCCGAACTGGGCGTGAGGATGGGTTTTTCAGCCGGAAATGACGTGGTCCATCAGGATGTCATGCGGTTCGGGGAAGGTATCGGGCACTAACTGGATTTTGAAGCAGATCCCGAGCTTGAGCGCGTCGGGGCGGGCGTTGGCAAGCATCCGGTCGTAGAATCCACGGCCGCGACCAAGGCGGCCGCCGCGCGGATCGAAGGCGAGGCCGGGGCAGATGAAAGCGTCGATTTCAGCCAATGCGACTGCGGGCGAGCCGGCGGCGGGTTCGAGGATGCCGAAGGCACCGGAAACGAGGTTAAGTCCGCGATGGAAGGTTAGCTCAGCACCGCTGACTTTCGGATAGACCCATTGAATTTCGGCGCGCAGGAGCAGGATTGCCGAGAGTTCCACCTCGCCAGGGAGCGGGGAATAGACGGCGACGGTGCGGAGCGCCGGGTGGGTGAGCAGGCATTTTCCCAAGGCCGCGCAGGCTTGGTCGGAAGCGGGTTGTTGTTCGCGCAGGAGCCGCCGCATGGTGTTGCGGAGCTGGGATTTGCCAGGAGTTGATTCTGGATTTGTCACTTGCCAATAATCGGACTTCTCCCATCCTTACGCCCGATGATGCGTTTTTGGCAAGTAGCGGCAGTTTTTTGTGCGACGGCTTCGTTTCTCGGCGCGGAGGAATTGAAAAAGTCGTTCGTCTGGGATGCTCCGAAAATCGTGGCCAGCGTGTTCACGGCGGATCTCGGGATGCTCGATTCCGAGCGCGAGGAATACGCGACCAATCTGGCGACGCAGGCTTCCAACCTGGTGACGGCGACCAAGGCATCGCCCGGATCGCTGGCGGACGCGCGGCGCTTGCTCGCGCTGGCGCTCCAACTTTCCCCCCGCAACAAGCGGGCGGTGGTGGTGAATTTCCAACTTTCCAAGGGGATTCTGCCGGATGGGATCGATGGCAATTACAGCCAACCGGTGTTGGCGCGGCTGATTCTGACACGCGGGCAGTTGCTCGTGAAACAAGGCGGTGAGGAAAACCAACGGCTGGCGCGGTTCTTCATCCAGCTCGCCGCCGAGCTGGATCCGAAAAACGAGGACGCCGTTTACGCCAGCGAGGTCCAGCGGCTCGATCACGGAGCGGTGGATTGGACGTCGATCACCGATCCCGCCACGAAAAACCCCTGATCGATGTGATTCCCATTCACTTTGGTAACGGTGGCAAGCCTAGCTCTTTCAGGAATCCATTGTGTTTTGTCGTTGCCACTCGGATCGCGTCCTCCGTCTCCACGAGCTTCTCACGATTCACGGCTAAATCGATCTCCACCTCGCCCACTGCCGTGCTGATGTAGCGGGAGATGTTCAGATTGAAGTCGTTTTTCTTGATCTCTTCCATCTCTACCCGGCGGGAGTAGCGGGTCTCCTCCTTTCGAAACTGATAGGTTTCGATGATCTTGGCGATGTGCTCAGGCGTCAGTTGGTTCTGGCGCTTGCCTTTCACGAAGTGCTCGGCGGCGTTGATGAAGAGAACGTCGTTGGGCTTCTTGCATTTCTTAAGCACGAGGATGCAGACCGGAATGCCGGTGGAGTAGAAGAGGTTCGCCGGCAGGCCGATGACGGTATCGATGTGGCCGTCGTTGAGCAGTTTGGTGCGGATGCGTTCTTCGGCACCGCCACGGAAGAGCACGCCGTGCGGCAGGATGATGGCCATCACGCCTTCGTCTTTGAGGAAATGGAAGCCGTGGAGGAGGAAGGCGAAGTCGGCGGCGGACTTGGGGGCGAGGCCGTGGCTTTTGAAACGCACGTCGTCGGCCAGCGCGTCGGTGGGTTCCCAGCGGTAGCTGAAGGGCGGATTGGCGACGATGGCGTCGAAGCTGGGCTTCTTGGCGGGGTTCGGCTCCCGCATCATGTCCCACTCGTTGAGCAGGGTGTCGCCGTGGAAGATGTCGAACTCCGTGTCCTTCACCCCGTGCAGCAGCATGTTCATGCGGGCGAGGTTGTAGGTGGTGATGTTCTTCTCCTGACCGAAGATTTTACCGATGGTGCCGCCCGCCTTGTTCACCTTCTTACGGACGTTGAGCAGCAGGGAGCCGGAGCCGCAGGCGAAGTCCATCACACTGTCCAGCCGCTTCTTGGTCCCGGTCTTCGGTTCCTGGCTGTCCAGCGTGACGATGGCGGAGAGGATGTCGGAAATTTGCTGCGGCGTGTAGAACTCGCCCGCCTTCTTGCCGGACCCGGCGGCAAACTGGCCAATCAGGTATTCATAGGCATCGCCCAGCGCGTCGATGTCCGTGGAGAACTCCGCCAGCCCTTCGGCGATCTTCTGGATGATGGTGCAGAGCTTGGTGTTCCGGTCCTCATACTTCTTGCCCAGCTTGGGGGAACTCAGGTCGATCTCGGAGAACAGACCTTGGAAGGTGCTCTCAAAGGATTCCGTCTCGATGTATTTGAAGCCAGCTTGCAGGGTGTTGAGTAACTCCGGGTTCTGAGTGCGGGCTAGGTTAGCGATGCTGTTCCAGAGGTGCCCGGGTTGGATAACGTAATGCACCTTACGCCGCATCTGCTTCTCGAACGCCGGAATGTCGTCCACGTTGTTGGCATACCAGCGACACAGTGGTGGGAGCATCTTGCTCCCGTGTTTTCCAGAACCCGGAGCTGGAAGCTCCGGCCACTCTGGATAATCCCGCCCCAGTTCCTTCTTTGCCGCCGTTTCGTAGTTGTCGGAGAGGTAGCGCAGGAAGAGGAAGGACAGCATGTAGTCGCGGAAGTCGTCCGCATCCATCGCCCCGCGCAGTTGGTCAGCGATGCTCCAGAGGGTGTTGCCCAGTTGTTTTTGGTTGGTATCGGTCATGAAAAATCAGCGGTCGGCGTTTGGGGTCGCCTCTCGCAGTGCTTGCGCGGGAATGCGGGTGAGCTTGCCGTCTTTCACGACGATCAGATTCGTATCGGTCTGGATGGCGGTCTTCCGGGCCGCCTCGGCGGCGCGGCTCATCGCGGCGGCGGAGGCACGCAAATCGGGATCTTTGGCTTCTTGGATGTTTTTCATGGTCGTTGATTCTCTCCCCATTCCAGCAGGGTTGGGCTTTCGCCCACGCTATCATATTTGACCCAGGCATCCACAGCGGACTTGTAGGCCCGTTCCAGATTTCGCAGCCCGGCGGCGAACCGGCGGCGGATCACGTTTTCAGGGATGTGGTGCCCGCCTTGCCGCACCCGTTCGGCCACGCGGGCGACGGCTGCGTCGGCATCGGGCAGGGAGAGGAAAAATAGGCTGACGTGATAGCCCTGCGAATGCCACCGCCTGATGTGGTTCAGGTAGCTCAGACCCGACAGCGTGATCTCAAAGGCAAAGCTCTCTCCCTTGCGCACGCAGTCCGCGATCTCCTCCAGCATCAGCCGCCCGGCCTTGAGCGCGGCGGTTTCGGGAGCGAACGGGGCCAGCCCCGCCGCGATCAGGTCCGCATTGATGAAGCGCGGGCATTGCGCCTCCTCCGGCAGGAACGAGCGGGCAAATGTCGTTTTCCCAGCACCGTTCGGCCCGGCGATGATGATGATCTTCTTGCTCACTTCTTCCTTTTCTTGATTTTGTTCTCCAAGGCCTTGAGGTCGGCCTCGTCTTGCTGGTCGGCTTTGATGGCTTCCTGCGTTTTGCGGTCCTGGTCAAACTTGAGGTAGAGTTCACCCGTTCGTTCTTCCATTTGCTCATGGCTGATGGAACCCGCATGCGCCAGCAGCGGGAAACCGTTAGAGGTGATGATCTGGTCCACGTTCTGCTTCCAGAAGGCCATGCGCGTCTCCTGCTTGCTCTTGGTCCGCAATTCGGCGGTTTCCAGGAAGATGACCACGAGGCGGTTCAGTGTATCGATCTCATCCTCGGTCAGGTAGTTTTTCGCGACGACGATGTCCGCCTTGCGCACCTTGTCGCCCTTCCAAGCGAACAGGCCGAAATGCGGATCGGCGGGATTGACTCGGGCAGTGATGAGTTCGGCGGCGGTTTTCCGCGTTACGGCGAAAATGAGAAGGTTCTGCACCGTGGCGAAGAAGACCTGCGTGGCTTTGTCGGTCTTGTCGTAGTCGCTGCTCAGGGCGAAGAGATCGCGCACTTTCTGGTAAAAGCGCTTCTCGGAGGCCCGGATGTCCCGGATGCGCTCCAGCATCTCGTCGAAGTAATCCGGGCGGCCATCCGGGTTCTTCAGGCGCTCGTCGTCCATCACGAAGCCCTTGAGCAGAAATTCCTTGAGGACAGTGGAGGCCCAGCGGCGAAATTGCACGCCACGCGGTGAGCGCACCCGGTAGCCGACGGCCAAGATGGCGTCGAGGTTGTAGAGCGTGAGCGGCCGCTGGACTTCGCGCGGACCCTCGATTTGAACTACCGAGGATTCCTCGGTAGTTGCCTCCCGGCTCAGTTCCCCGTCCTCATACAGGTTTTTCAGGTGCAGGCTGATGTTGTCCGCGCTCACAGCGAACAATTCCGCCATTTCGCGCTGGGAAAGCCAAACCGTCTGATCTCTGGTCCGGAGCTTGATTTGGCTGCGTCCGTCGTCCGTGGTGTAGAGGATGAGGTCGCTCATGGCATTGACTGGGTTTTCCCGGGCGCAACCATTTTCGTGACGCCACGAAAATGGTTCGCTTCAATCCCGAGCGCTATGAAAGCAAGGTCCCGGAAGTCGTCCGCGTCCATTGCCCTGCGCAGTTGGTCGGCGATGCTCCAGAGGGTGTTGCCCAGTTGTTTTTGGTTGGTGTCGGTCATGCTTTATTCGCTTTCGGATTCCAGGTTTCTGCGGGCTTCGATCTCTTCACGGTCGCGCTCCAGCTCCAGCCGCAATTCCTCCTCAGTCGGAAGGACCAGCCGGTATTTGCTGGCAAAGAGTTGCTCGCTGTCTTTCAGCACCGAGTAGCGCACCACCGAGCGATCCTTGCTGCCGCAGAGCAGGATGCCCACCGTGGGGTTGTCTCCCTCGCCCCGGCGCAGGTCGTCATACATCCGCACATACATGTCCATTTGACCGATGTCCTGATGCTCCAGGTGGCCCGTTTTCAGGTCGATGAGCACGAAGCATTTGAGAAGGTAGTTGTAAAAGACGAGGTCAATGTAGAAATCCTGCGTCTCCGTGCTGATTCGCTGCTGGCGGGCTACAAAGGCAAAACCCTTGCCCAGTTCCAGAAGGAACTGTTGCAGCTTGTCCATCAGTGCGCCTTCCAACTTCGATTCCAGCAGCTTGCCGGTGTCCGGCAGGCCCAGAAACTCCAGCATCACCGGATCGCGGATGAAATCGCGGGGCGTGACCTTGACTCCCTGCTCGAGGGAAATGGCTGCGTCCCCGCTGGAAAGCAGCCGCTCGTAAGACAACGTGCCGATCTGCCGTTCCAGCACGCGGGTGCTCCAGTTTTGACC
>JBEGUC010000107.1:0-6474 GCA_041179105.1 Verrucomicrobiota bacterium
AGGGACTGCCGGATTTCCTCGCGGAAACGAGCGACCGCGAGCGGCATTATTTCATCCTCTATTACCTGAAAGAGCGCCACGCATACGTCTGCCGGACCCGCCAGGGAGGCAAGCGGGCCTTGGAATTCGCCGGCCCGTATCCGGTCACGGATCGGGAGTTCCGCTTGCTGGACGGATTCCGGCGCGATCCGAGTCGCCGACCTGGAAATTTATAGGTCGCTGGAAATTTTTTCTAAGAACGCGGGCACCCGGCGCGTTCTCCCGTCCTAGATGTCCAAAAATACGACCATTCTGTTGTTAGCGGGAATTTCCCCGCTGTGTGCCCAAAACCTTTTAGATCCGCTGCTCGTGACCGCCACGCGCACCGAGCAGACGGAAAGCACCGCGCCTTACACCACGGCTTCGCTCGATTCTGTGTTTCTTCGGGACCAAGCGCCGCGGACGCTGCCCGACGCCTTGCGATACATCCCCGGCGTGCTCGTCCAAAAAACCGCCCACGGCCACGGTTCGCCCATCATCCGCGGCTTCACCGGGCGGCAGAATTTGCTGCTCGTCGATGGCGTGCGCGTCAACAACTCCACCTTCCGCGGCGGGCCGACCCAATATTGGAACACCGTCGATCCACTCGCGATCGATCACATCGAGCTCATCAAAAGCCAAGGCTCCGTGCTTTACGGCTCGGATGCCGTCGGCGGCACTCTGAATAGTTTTACAAAATCTTCCGGCTTCCGGGGTGAAACTGCCGGGCAAGCGTATATCGGCGGCTCTGCTTTTTATGAATACCGCGCCAATGGCGAAGGCAGTCACATTGGCCGATTGGAAACAGAGACGGGCGTAGGTGGTAAATTCGGAGTTTTACTCGGCCTCTCCGCCAAAGATTACGGCGATATCGAGGACTCCGACGTCGGCCGCATGAAAAATACTGGCTACCCGGAGCAGGATTACGATTTACGTTTCGACTGGGCGGTTTCACCCGAATCCACCATCACTTTTGTTTCCAATTACGTGAACCAAGACGAAATTTCGCGTTGGCACCGGACCTTGGACAATCCGGGCTGGACCGACGGCAGCCACGTCGCGGCTCCCGGAAAATGGACCGAAAACACCTACGATCAAGAGCGCTCAATGAGCTACCTCCGTTATGCTGGAGAAAATTCGGAAGCAAACGTGCCGGTCAAACGCTGGAGCGCCACACTTTCATTCCAAGCGAGCGATGATTCTGAATTTCAAAATCGCTTCCCGGACAGCAATCTCTCCAATTCCAAAGTGCTCCGTAGCACCTCCATCCACGTCGAAACCACCGGCGTCGATCTCGTCTTGGAATCTCAGATCGGGCCGGGAGCGCTGGTCTATGGCTTTGATTTTTACCATGACGATGTCGATTCTTCCGGTTACACATCCAACGCCTTGGGCGGTCCTCGCGCGGAACTCTTGCCCGTCGCTGATGACTCCGACTACGATCTTTTCGGTATCTACAGCCAATATATTTTCAAACCGATCGATCGGTTTGAATTAACCGCCGGTGTCCGCTACACCTATGCAGAAGCCTCTCTCGGACGTTTCGCGGGTGGCAGCGATGAGAGTCGTGAGTGGGATGACGTCGTTAGCTCCCTGCGCGGGATTTATTCCTTGAATGATTGCTGGAGTATTTACGGCGGTATTTCCCAAGCCTTCCGAGCACCGAATCTGGAAGACCTCACCGGAAACTTGTCCGCGAAATCCGGAGCGCCCATCATTGGTGATCCGGATGTCAATCCTGAGAAATTTATCACCTATGAACTCGGTACCCGGCAGCAAACGGAAACCACGTCGATGAATCTCGCCGTGTTTTACACCGCCGCAGACGAGCTGATTATCTCGTCATTCACCGACAACACTAAAAAGACCTCCATCGCTAGCAATGCTGGCGAAGGTTACATTTACGGTGTCGAACTCGAAGGAGCGTGGCGCTTTCACCCGCAGTGGACGCTTTCTGGATTCGCCGCTTGGCAGGAAGGTAAGACCGAGTCCGCGACGGTCGTCGGAGGAACGGTGGAGGAAAAACCGAATAGCCGCCAACTGCCGCTTTCCGGCTCCGTCGCGTTGCGCTGGGACGATGCTTCCGGGAAATTCTGGGTCGAAGGCCGGATTCTAGCCTCCAACGATGAAGACCGGATCACCGCCGACGATCAAGCCGCCGACAACCAACGCATTCCCACTGGCGGCACCCCCGGCTACGTCGTCGCCTCGCTGCGGGCCGGTTGGCACGCTCGTGAAAACCTCGATCTCACCTGCGGCATCGAGAACCTGAGCGATGAATCTTACCGCGTCCACGGCTCCGGCCAAAACGAAGCCGGCCTGAGCGGAATCTTCGGTGTGAAGGTGAGTTGGTAAGCCGGAATCCACAGAAGTTCCTGCTTGCTTCGGGTTTTGGCCAGAATAGGTTTTGGGCGTTCTCTCCGGCTCACGTCGGTGGCTCCATACAAACCGGGGCGCTTGCCCCAACCCTAAAAACAGATACATAAAACCATGAAAACTAACTACAAACCGCGTCGCGGCTTCACTTTGGTGGAGCTCCTCGTTGTCATCGTCATCATCGCGGCACTCGCCGGCCTCACCGCTCCCATGGTGATCAAACAGCGGAATAAGGCCAACCAAACCGAAGCCGTCAGCAATGCCCGCCAAATCGGGTTCGCCATGTTCGAGTTTGAAACGGAATACGGCAGCTTCCCGGATGCTGCTCTTGGTGAAACCATCAACACCAGTGTCGGAGGAGACTTGGTTGCGCCCACCACTATTGATTCTGCAAATGACGCGTTCACTCAGCTGCTTGCTGCAGGCATCGCCACTTCCGAGCAAATGTTCTACTGCAAAACCGCCTATTCGACCTTAAAGCCAGACAACGTTTTCACCAAAAAAGATGACGCCCTCAAAAAGGGCGATGTCGGTTTTGGATACATGATGGGAACGGGCAATAAAGCCTTCAGCGCATCCGGCAATTCTGGCCGCGTTCTGATTGCGACTCCGCTCAAATATTCGGGTTCATTCGCCGCGAAGCAGTTTGATAAAGATGCGTATGACTCCAAGGCGGTGGTCTTGAAAATGGACAACAGCGTTACCTCGCTTCAAATTAACAAAGACGGGGAAGCCGTTCTTGGTGGTGTCAAGAAGCTCTTCGATCAAGGCACTGACACCGTTTGGGGGGCTGATACCACGCCCGTCCTAGTCAATCCGCTTGCCAAATAATCCAATAGACCCAAGGGAAATTTATCCAGCCGGGCGCTCCTTCGGGGCCGCCCGGTTTTTTTGTTGCCCGGTGGGAAATCGTGGACGATGAGTGAAAATCGACTATGTCCGACTCAGAAACCAAGCCATCGCGCGCATTTTTGCCATATCCTGTATCGACGCTCAGCCCGCCGATCATCCCGAACGATCTCACCTCGTTCAAATCCCGCGGCATTTCCCAAGTCGAGCGCGACCTCCAGCAGAAGCTCATGGAAATCCGCGAAACCTACCTCGCGACCATTGACCACTTCAATTGGAACAAGCTCGTCTATGAGGCAGAGATCCAGTTCGAGCCTATCATCGGCGGAACCTATCACCTCTACGAGATACGGGGGCGTAAAATGCTTTCCATGATCTCCCCGGACGAGTGGGCGCAGAAGCATCTCGCCACAGTCCGGCTCAACATGGATCGCCAGTGGAAAATCGTTGAAACTGGCTCCGGCGTGGATTCCCGCGAGCTCTTCGGCAGCGTGGAAATGTGAAAATCGCCTATCCGCGTTTCCGCTCCAACAAGACGAGCATCATGAAGGATAGGAACAAATTCAGCTCCTCGCGGGCGGTCATTTCGCCGAGTTTTTCGATTTGGAAGCGGCCCTCCCAGAACGCCGCCTGCTTGGTCAGTCGCATGGCCGGGGCTCCGTTGCTGCGGCTGGCCAGATAGCTCGGGTGCAGGAAGTAACCGCTAAACATGCCCACGATCGGAATGTCGCTGACGATTGAATCCGCCACTTTGATCCAGGCGTTTTCCTCTTGGATCGAGAAGTCCGGCGAGTTGTCGCCGGGGTTGAACGTCTCGTAATGCGCCTTCCACATCGAGCGCCAGCCGCGGCGGCCGACGCTGCCGATCGCCTCGCCCGCAGCGTCCGTGGAATGGTAGCGGGCGGACCAGTCGATCATCTTGTTCGCCTTGATCTCGGCGAGGCGCGTGCCTTGGGATTTGTTGGTCCAGATTTCCACGTGCTCGCGGAATTTAAAGAGTTTCTGCTTGGTGTAGAGGATCGTGCGGCCGGTGGTGTCGGTCACCGTCGCCTGGCTGGCGAGGGCAAGCACCTTGAAGGACAGCGTGAGCGGATACTGGATGCCGTGGAGCTGGCGGGAAATGTCGTCGGTCGCCGGAATTGAGGGAATGGCGGGCGACGCGTAGGGGTTCGGTGTTTCCATGGGCGGAGGAAATATGCAGGAGAGGATAGACGCAAGCTCCGCAGTTATTTCTGCGAATCCAACAGCCCTGCGGCGTAAGCTTGGAACACGCGGGAAATCTCGTCTCGCACGCGGCGGAAAACGGCCATTTGCTCGTCCTCACTGCCGGTGGCGTGCGCCGGATCGTCGAAGCCCCAGTGGTGGCGGTTCATCTGGCCAGGGAAAATCGGGCAAACTTGGTCGGCGTTGCCGCAGACGGTGATGACTGTCTTGACGTCGTCCGCTAGAAATTCGTCGAGATGCTTCGAATGATGGTTGCTGATGTCGATGCCGATTTCCGCCATCGCCCGGATGGCGAGCGGGTGGACGTAGCCGGCGGGTTTCGAACCCGCACTGGCGACGCGGAAATCGTCGTTGAGAGCGGCGCGGAGGATGCCTTCGGCGAGGTGCGAGCGGCAGCTATTACCCGTGCAGAGGATGAGAATGGCAGGTGGTTTCATGGGATCGGGAAAAATTTGTGCTTCAGCCAGAAGGAGACGTGGACGAGCCCGATCAGCGCGGGCACCTCGATCAAAGGGCCGACCACCGCCGCGAAGGCGACACCGGATTCCAAGCCAAACACCGCGATGGCCACGGCGATGGCGAGCTCGAAATTATTTCCCGCCGAGGTGAAGGCGACGCTGGCCGAGCGAGGATAGTCGGCACCTAACTTCGCCGCCATCGCGAAGCTGACCAAGAACATGATTGCGAAATAAATGAGCAGCGGGATGGCGATCCGCACCACGTCGAGCGGCAGCCGGACGATGGCGTCGCCCTTGTAAGTGAACATGACGACGATGGTGAAAAGCAGCGCGACAAGGGTGAGCGGGGAGATTTTCGGGATGAAGACGCTTTCATACCAAGCCTCGCTCTTGAACTTCACCAACACCACGCGGCTGATGATGCCTGCGGCGAACGGAATGCCTAGATAGACGAGCACGCTGTGGAAAATTTCCGCCATCGAGACATTCACCGCCATGCCTTTGAGCCCGACGTAGGGCGGCAGCACGGTGATGAAGAGCCAGGCGTAGGCGCTGTAAAAAAGGATCTGCGCGATGCTGTTGAGCGCGACCAGGCCGGCGGCGTATTCGCTGCTGCCTTTTGCGAGATCATTCCAGACGAGCACCATCGCGATGCAGCGAGCGAGGCCTACCAGAATCAGCCCTACCATGTATTCCGGCTGATCGCGCAGCAGGAGAATCGCTAACACCCACATCAGCACCGGGCCGATGACCCAGTTCTGGAAAAGGGAAAGCCCGAGAATGCGCTTGTTCGCGAAGACCTTCGGCAGCTCGGCGTAGCGGACCTTCGCGAGCGGCGGATACATCATGATGATCAGGCCGATGGCGAGCGGCAGGTTGGTCGTGCCGACGGTCATCGGCGCGAAAAACGCGGCGGGATCGTGGATGACGAAATTCCCCAACAGCACTCCCAGCCCCATGGCGGCGAAGATCCAGACCGTGAGGTAGCGGTCGGTGAAGGACATGTTTTTGGCGACAGCGTCGGACATGGCGGCGGGATGTTAGCAGCAGCCGGCGGGTCCGCATTTTCCGCCGATGGCGGGCAGTCCGCAAAGCTCGGGCGCGAGGCACTCGGTGTGTTTGTGGGCGAGCTGGAGGACGACGGCGTCGTCGGTTAATTCGTGGCCGGTGAGGGTGTATTGGGAAATCACGCGGTCCTCGTATTCGATTTCCACGGGTATGGAATCGTCGGGCAGCAACGATGTCGCCTTTTCGAGGATGGACGCCATTTTGCCGGTTTCGATGCGATGGTCGTAATCCTCGCCGACCCAAATCTGGAGCTGGCAGGTGGTGGATTCGCGCAGCTTGCCGCCGCAGTCGAGGAAGGTTTTGTGGAGTCGGGCGACTTCGGTGACGTGGAAGGAGACGGGCACCGCGCTGCCATCGGGCAGGGCGATGCGGAAGTGGCGGTCGGCGTGCGCGGTGAGCAGGGATTTGAGTTCGGCGAGGTTCATGATTTGAGGGATTTGGGGCCGGGACAGCAGCTCGTCTCGCGGATGGCGAGGCGGGC
>JBEGUC010000108.1:0-6443 GCA_041179105.1 Verrucomicrobiota bacterium
CGAGACCGCCGCAGGCACGGAAACGATTTCCCTCACCCGCGACCAGCCCGCCGCCGCGCGTTCCTTCAAGCTCACGCCGGATCTCAAGCTCGCCCTCACCGCCGATCAAAGCGCCTTTGTCCGCCTGGAAATCGCCGCAAAACCACAGATCGCGCCGATCCAGCCGGTCGCGACCAACGGCCTTTCCATCGACCGGACCTACGAGCGCGTCAACGCCGACGGCTCCGCGCAAATTCTGACAGAGCCGCAAGTCGGCGACCTCGTCCGCGTCTCGCTGCGTATCACGCTGCCCAAGGACAACACCCGTTACCTCGTCATCGAGGATCCGCTGCCCGCCCTATTTGAAACGGTCAACACCGACTTCAAATCCCAGCGCGCCGCTGCCGGCATCCGCACCAACGAGAACGATTGGCAGGTCAGCCACTCGGAACTCCGCAGCGACCGCGCCGCATTTTTCCTCGATGAAATCTCGCAGAAAGGCACCTACACCCTCACCTACCTCGCCCGCTGCACCCTCGCCGGTCAAGCCACCGCCCCGCCCGCCAAGGTCGAGTCGATGTATGATCCGGAAAACTTCGCCCTCTCCACCTCACGGGTTTTCAGCGTCAAATAGCCCGAATTCCATCTCACCTTCCATGCTCCCACTCGGCAGATCCTCCCTCCGACTCGCCATCTATGGCGCGATCCTCGTCTATTTGGTCGCAGACCTTTTCATTTTCGGCGGCCCGCTCCGCAAAATCATCGGAGGCGACAAATCGCCAAAGCCGGAGCTCGCCGCCCGCGTCGCCGGCCAGCCGATCACCCGCAGCCAGCTCGATCGCGCAGTGAGCGAGAAACTCTGGCTCGAAGGAAATTCAGCCGCTGATCCGGCCGCCGCCCGCGCCGCCGCGCTGGAAGAACTCATCGACCACGAATTGCTGCGGCTCCAAGTCAAGGCACTCGACCCGCCACTCGCCGTCAGCGACGAGGAAATCAACGAGCGCCTAAGCCGCCTCGTCGGCCGTTTCGAGAGCAAGGGCGCGCTCGAAACCGCGATGAAATCCCAGGGCATTCCCCACGAGCGAGATCTTCGCGAACGTCTCGCTGCTAGAATCCGGCAGGAAAAACTCATCGCCCTGCGCATCGGCCCGTCCATTCGCGTCACCGACGAGGAAGCGCGGAATTGGTTCGATTCAAACCAGCAATCCATCGCCCTGCCCGCGCGCATCGAAGCCCGGCATATTTTCATCCCCACGCTCGACCACCCGCCGGAAGAAGCGAAGCAAAAGCTCGCGAACGCGCTCGCCGAACTCACCGAAAAGAAAAAAGACTTTGCCACCCTTGCTCGGGAAATCAGCCAAGACCCCGCCACCAAGGACAACGGCGGCACGCTCGGCTGGATGAGCCGCGACCGCCTGCCCGCCGATTTCGCGACGCCTGTTTTTTCATTAGAAGCCCACCAACCCACGCTCGTCCGCACCAAACTCGGCTGGCATCTCGTCGAAGTCACCGCCCGCAAACCCGCCGAGCCGCGCACATTCGAACAAGCGAAACCCGAAATCCTAGCCGCCCTCGAAGCCATCAAACGCCGCCAAGCCACCGCGAATTTCCGTAATTCTCTCCGCCAAGCGCACGCCTCCGAAATCGAGATCCGCCCTGCCCCCTAACGCCGCGTTCAAAAGTTGACCCTGCGCGTTTGACATCGCCGCGCGGTTTTGGAAACTCCGGCCATGTATGAAGCTTCAGGCAAATTGAAATGGATCGGCACCACCCAGAGCTTCGCAAGCGGCTTCACCAAGCGCGAGTTCGTGGTCACCACGGCGGCTGACAAATATCCTCAGGATCTCAAATTCGAGGTGGTGAAAGACAAGTGCTCCGTGCTCGATCCATTCGAACTCGGCCAAGACGTGCAGGTCAGCTTCGACATCCGTGGCAACGAGTATAACGGCAAATATTTCGTCAACTTAGCGTGTTGGAAAATCCAAGGCGGCAGCGGTGCCTCGGCGAAGCCATCCGTTGGAGCGCGGGAGTCGTCGGCCCAGCAGAGCTCCGCAACGAGCAGCAGCGAGCCATCCGCTGCCGATCTCCGTGGCAATGATGATTTCGATGACGACGAAAGCCCGTTCTGAATTTCTCGCGCGCGCCGTTTACCACGGTGGCAGACCCAGCATTTCTGGCAGCGCTTCTCTCGGCCGCCAAGTCAGGATTTCCGGATCGCCGGAAGTGATCAAAACCGTGTGCTCGAAGTGGGCGGAAGGCTTCCGGTCATCGGTGATGACCGTCCAGCCGTCATCCAAGATTCTGACAGATGGCACGCCGGCGTTGATCATCGGCTCGATGGCCAAGGTCATGCCCGGCATGAGAGTTGGAGATTTCCCTTGCGGGCGGTAGTTAGGAACCTGCGGCTCCTCGTGCAAACGGCGGCCGACTCCGTGGCCCACAAACTCGCGGACGATGGTGAAGCCGTGGGGCTTGGCAAACGCTTCTACGGAGCCACAAAGGTCCGCGAGCTTTCGCCCAGCGCGGGCGTGGCTGATCGCTTCAAACAAGGATTGCTCAGTGACGGCAAGAAGCCTCTTCGTTTCCAGCGAGATGTCGCCCGCAGCCACGGTGGTCGCGTTGTCGCCAATGAAGCCGCTTTTCACGATCCCGACATCGATCTTCACGATGTCGCCGGGCAAAATCCTGCGTGCTCCGCCGATGCCGTGGACGACTTCTTCGTTGACGGAAATGCAGGTGTAGCCGGGAAAGCCGCGGTAGCCGAGAAAGGCGCTTTTGCAGTCGTGCTGGCGCATCAATTCTGCGGCCAACTGGTCGATCTCGCCGGTGGTGCGACCGGGCGCGACCTCCTTGGCAAGCGCCTGCAAGATGGTGGAAGCGATGGCACCGGCTTTGCGCATGAAGTCGATTTCGCGCGGCGATTTGATAGGAATACGGATTCTGCGGGACACGATGTTAAAACAGAAATTGAGAATTGAGGATTTCAAGCGGGACGGGCCGGGGCGGGAAAAGTTGGAGCAACCGGGCCGCGACTTCACTCTCGGGAGGCGTCGCCTCGCAAGAAGAAAGAAGCCCCGCTTGCCGATAGTGCGCGATCACTGGCTGGGTGAGACTCACAAACTCCGCATGACGGCTGCGGAAGTTTTCCTCGCTATCGTCGGCGCGCGGGCTGGCAGAACCGCCGCAAACCGGGCACTTGGCTTCATGAGTTAGCTGGCCGGACCAGCGACATTCCGGGCACTCCACACGGTTGTGAATGCGGGCGAGAAGCTGCTCAAATGGCACTTCCAATGAGACCGCCGCGTCGAGTTTTAATCCGTGCCGCGCCAGCCAGTCGTCGAGGAAAACCGCCTGTGGCACACTGCGAGGGAAGCCGTCGAGCACCCAGCCGCCGGCTTGGCGGGAAAGCCAGTCGGCGAGGATCGGGCACATCAAGTCGTCCGGTAAATATTCCCCGCGAGCGAGGATGGGCTCGGCTTGTTTTCCCAAGTCCGTTCCCGTCTCCATCTGCTCCCGGAGCACGGCTCCGGTGCTGAGGTAGCCGAGGCCGAGACTCGCCGCGAGCCGTCTTCCCTGGGTGCCCTTACCGGAAGCCGGAGGCCCTAGCAGGACAACGCGGAGCGGTGTGGCGGCGGGAGCCATCAACTGGCGCTGTTACAGATATAGGCGGCGCTACCGATGACGATCAGGATACCGATCACGATCCAGAGATAAAGAATCGCCGAGCGTGGAGCCGCACCGCTGGTCTGGCTGAGACGGTCATAGCGCCCCTTGAGTTTTCCTTTGCGGAGGAAACCGTCATAATGCTTTTGAAGAAGCTGGGTTTCGACTTGGCGCATCACATCGAGCACCACGCCAACCATGATCAACAGCGAAGTGCCGCCGAAGAACTGGAGGACGAGCGAGCCGGGTGGAAGACCGACGACCTTGCCCGTTAGCACAGGCAGGACAAACAATGCCACCATGAAGAATGCACCGGCGAAGGTGAGACGGGTCATGGTGAAGTCCAGGAAATCGGCAGTCGGCTTGCCCGGACGGATGCCGGGGATGTAGCCGCCGTTGCGCTTGAGATCCTCGGCGATTTGCGAGGGCTGGAACATCATCGCCACCCAGAAATACGAAAAGAGGAAGATGCCGATGCCGCCCGCGACATAGAATAAGGTGCCGCCCTGGGAAAACTGATCGTAAAGCTTCACCGCCCATGGCTGGCCTGCGACACCGGGAATCCATTGCAGCATCAGCGGCGGAAGCGACAGCACTGCGGAGGCGAAGATGATCGGCATGACGCCGGCGTAATTGACCTTGAGGGGCAGATACTGGGTTTGACCGCCGAACTGTTTCCGGCCGACGACGCGCTTGGCGTATTGCACAGCGATCCGGCGCTGGGCTTGGGTGATCGCGATGGTCGCCGCGATAACGACAAGCAGAAGACCGATCATGACGACCATCCACATGGCATTGAAAGCATTCACATCACCCTGAGAAGGAACAAAGAATTTCCATGCCTGAACCAACGCACCCGGCAGCGCGGAAATGATGTTGACCGTGATGATGATGGAAGTGCCGTTACCGATTCCTTTTTCGGTGATTTGGTCACCGATCCACATCAGCAGGACGGTGCCGGCGACGATCGTGATGACGGTGAGCGTCATCCAGATGTAGTCGGGGTTAGGAACCAGATTGCCGAATTTTTCAATCCCGCTCATGTAGGGGATGTTTCCGGGATTCGTAAGGGATTTCGCGACGAAGAACCCTTGGACCACGGCAATGCCGATGGTGATGTAACGGGTGTATTGCGTGATCTTCTGGCGACCACCGTCCTCACGGGCGAGGCGCGAAAGCTTGGGCACGACTGCGGTCATTAGCTGCACCATGATCGACGCAGAAATGTAGGGCATGATTCCCAGCGCCAAGATGCCGGCCTGTTGGAGACCACCACCGGAGAACACCGTGAGCAAGGCAGTGATGCCGCCGCCGGATGCCGGGTCTTGATTTTTCATGCTGTCCATCCACGCCTTGATGACGGTGGCATCGACACCTGGAAGCGTGATATGAACCCCTAGGCGAATGATTACGATCAGGGCGAGGGTGAAAAGAATCCGGTCCCGCAGTTCGGGGATTTTCCAAGTGTTGGTGAACGCAGAAATCATGGTTGAGTGGTGGGAAAAGTGAAGCTTGAGCTATAAACACGATGAGGAAGCGCGGAATGCGCTTCCTCATCGGAAATCAGAAATCAAATGAAGTGATCAAGCAGTAGGTTCGGTGACCGTGCCACCTGCTTTTTCGATCTTTTCACGGGCGGAAGCACTGGCATTGTTCACCACGAGGTGAAACGGCTTGGTGACTTCGCCAATGCCAAGAACCTTGATCTTGTCGTAGGTGCCGTTGACGAGGCCTTGGCCCTTGAGGGCGGCTTCGTCAATGGTGGCTCCGGCGTCGAACAGATCGTCGAGTTCTCCGACGTTGAAGACGCAGAACTTGTCGCGGAAGTCGTAGTTGTTGAAACCACGCTTGGGGAGACGACGATGAAGTGGCATCTGGCCGCCTTCGAAACCGACACGGGTGCCGGAACCGGAGCGGGCTTTCTGCCCCTTGTTTCCCTTGCCGGCGGTTTTGCCACGGCCGGAGCTTTCGCCGCAACCGAGACGCTTGTTCCGGTGCTTGGATCCCGGATTCGGGCTGAATGAATGAAGTTCCATATTCTTTAAAAGTTATTGGTTAAGAGTTATAGGTTAGAAGTGAAAAGCATTGGGGTTCCCAATAACTTTTAACGAATAACCATTAACGAGGTCAGATCGCCTTTTCGCGCTTTTTCTTGCCGCGAGCACCGAGGATTTGGTCACGGGTGCGGAGCTGAGAGAGTGCCTTGAGGGTGGCTTTCACCACGTTGGCGTGATTCGAGGAACCCATCGATTTCGCGAGGATGTCGCGGATGCCGACGGCTTCGCAAACGGCGCGCACACCGCCACCGGCGATGATGCCCGTTCCCGGTGACGCGGGCTTGAGAAGGACCTTGCCACCGCCGAATTCGGCGTAGATTTCGTGAGGGATCGTGCCATCGACGATGCTCATCGAGACGAGCACCTTGCGGGCACCGTCGCTGGCTTTCTTGATGGCGTCAGCCACTTCGTTCGCCTTGCCGTAGCCGAGACCGACCTTGCCGAGCTTGTTGCCGGTGACGACGAGAGCGGAGAAACTGAAGCGACGGCCGCCCTTGACGACCTTGGCGCATCGGTTGATGAAGACGACTTTTTCGGAAAGCTCGTTGCCTTCCGCATCGGTCGGAGCAGCGCGCTCTTCACGACGTGGGCCGCCACGACCGCGACCGCCTTGGCCGCCGCCTTGATAGCCACCGCCACCGCCGCCACCTTGGTAGCCGCCGCCTTGACCGCGGTTACCTTGATAGCCGGAGCCGGCGACCGGGCCGAGAGGCAAGGCTGCTGGAGTTGCTGCTGCCGGAGTTG
>JBEGUC010000109.1:0-6062 GCA_041179105.1 Verrucomicrobiota bacterium
CGCTGGATTCCCGGCAAGACGGCCGCAACCAGAAGGGTCGTTCCTAGCAAAATCGCGAGGAAAAGCGTGATGACCGACCATACGCGGCTGAGCCCGCGCCCTTCCAGAAACTTCACCACCGGATCGAGCACGTAAGCCACGATCCCGGCCACAACCAGCGGGATGAGCACGGGTTGGAGAAATCCAAAGACATACCCGGCCAACCAAACGAAGCTAACAACCAACGCGCCGAGGATGAGGATGGAGACGCCTGTGGCGGCGTTCCAAAGGGTTTTCTGCTGAAAGGGAGTTGGGTAGCGCATTATTCGGAAAGTCTCGCGCGCTGTTATGAAGACTGCGGCGCGACTTACCAATTACAAAACATCCTGACTTTCGGACGTTCCTGCTGCTTGCTTGGCGATCTTGTCCAACACCCCGTTGACGAAGCGCCGAGAGTCGGTCGTGCCGAATCGCTTGGCCAGCTCGATGGCCTCATTCATCGCCACTTTCGGCGGAATGGTCGCGTGCAAAATCTCGTAAGTGCCGAGTCGCAAAATCGCGCGGTCCACCGGATCGATCCGTTCGGGCGCGAAATTTTCAACCACGGCGGCGAGGGTCGCGTCGATTTCCTCCTTTTTCGAAAGCACCAAATCCACCAGTTCGTCCGCCTTTTTTTGCAGCGTGAGGATGTCGGCTTTTGAGTCGCGAAGCCGTGCGAGATCCGCTTGCTCCGGGAAATTCTCGGGAGCTTCGACCATCCGCATTCGATCGGAAATCCGCTGCAACCGCCGGATCGTCGCCGCCACGGCCTCCAACTGGCCGCGTAAGACGGGGAAATCTTCGATGCCTTGAAGAAACCGGCAACGCGCGGTGGCGAGGTTCCGGTCGATTTTAAAAAGGACGGCCAGCGCATCGCCGAAGCTTTCCGCCACGGAGGCATCGTCGTCGTCTTTCGGCAGTCGGACGAGCTTTGCGAAAGCCGTGCTCCAGCCGGATTCAAGCTCGGCGATTTGTTTGAGATCGATTTTCAAACTCTCCGCCTTTGGCCAAGCAGAAAGCAGCGTGCTCGCCAGCGACTGGCGCTCCACAAACTCCGCCAAGCGTCCTTCCCGCCCGTGGGCCAGGTGATGGACGGTCCGGAATGTGGCCAGTTGGAGGCTGCGGCGGTCTGACTCGGTGACGAAATCCCAGAATGGCCCGCGCAGGGCGGCGGGATCGGCACCGCCCTCAAGATCGGCGCAGTAGAGAAACTGAATGACCGCCTCGCGGATGTGGCGGCGGCTAGGCATGACGGTGCTTTTGATGGCTGGAGTTTCGAGGCATGGATCGGTCGAGTTCTTGGAAAATATCTATCATCGACGCAGCGGCTCGCGCGGCTTCCTTGCCGCGGTTGAGCTGCGCTCCGATGCAGCGTGCGTAGGCTTGCTTCTCGTCTTCGACCAGCAAAACTTCATGAATTACGGGTCGCAACGATTTGATGGCGAGCTGTTGGAGTGCGTCTGTCACCGAGCTGGCCACCAAATCGGCGTGTTCGGTCGCACCGCGAATGATCAGGCCGAGCGCGATGATGCAGGCCGGCGGATCGCGCTCAAGCAGGGTGGCGACGATGACCGGAATTTCAAATGCGCCGGGCACGCGGATGAGATCGACGCGGCCTTGGGGCACCAGCTCACCGAGCTCCTGGATCGCGTTTTCCACCAGTGCGTCGGTGAACGGCTCGTTGTATTTCGACGCGACGATACAGATCCGGACTTTGGGTCCGATCGTCCTGGGTTTGGGCGGCAACGCTGTCGACATGCGCGGGGTATGGCGGGCGGTGACGGAAAAGTCAACCGACAGGGATTGAGTTTCATGGATGGCGCGAATTTCGCTTGGCGGACAGGGCGGGAGAAGGAAGATCCGCTCATGATTTCATTCCACGAGGCGCTGGAGCTTCTTTTGAAATGCCCGCCATTGATGGCGACAGAGCGCTGTCGCTTGGAGGATGCGAGCGGCCGGGTGCTGCGGGAAAACGTGGCGGCGGACCGCGCGGTCCCCGCTTACGACCGAGTGATGATGGACGGCTACGCGCTGCGAATTGCCGATTGGCAAGCGGGCCACCGCTCATTCCGGGTGACGGATTCCGCGCCTGCGGGGCGCGCGGCGGTCGCCCTTTCGGCGGAAATCGGCACCTGCGTGGAAGTGATGACTGGCGCGCCTTGCCCGTCCGGAGCGGACGGCATCGTGCCGGTGGAAGAGGTCGGCGGCGGCGATCCGGGCTGCGTGGAATTTGCAGAATCCGCAGATCCGGTCGCGGGACGCTTCATCCATCGCGCGGGCAGCGATGCGGCGGCAGGGCAAATTCTGTTGGAGTCCGGCGTCTTGCTGGGCTCGCGGGAAATCGGCGTGGCGGCGTCCTGCGGCGCGGCCTGGCTCGAAGTTTCACGCGTCCCAAAAATCGCAGTGGTCGCGACCGGCGACGAACTCGTCGGCGTGGACGAATTTCCAGCTCCCCATCAGATCCGCCAATCCAACGCCCACTCGCTCGCCGCTGCTCTGAAACTCGGCGGCTATCCGCCGCGACACGTCGGGGTGTTGAATGACGAAATTTCCGCGGCCCGCCCGGTCATCGTGGAGCTCCTTGCCAGTCACGACTGGCTGATCCTAACGGGCGCTGTCTCCAAAGGCGCACGCGATTTCGTGCCCTCGCTTCTCGCGGATCTCGGCTGTCGCGAGATTTTCCACGGCGTGGCTCAGCGACCGGGGAAACCCGCCGGCTGTTGGATCGGTCCGGGCCGGCAGGTGATCATGGCGCTGCCGGGAAATCCGGTCTCGGCGCTGACCGGACTGCACGCGTTCGTATTTCCGGCGCTCGCTGTGGCGGCTGGCCTGCCGCGCCGATCCGCTCGCCGCGTGGTCATGGACGACCGCGCGATGCAGCTTCCCGGCTTCACGCGCCATCTGCCCGTCACACTCCGCGCCGATGGCCGGGCGGAACCCGCGGTCACCGGCAACAGCGGCGATTTCATCGGCTTGCTCAACAGCGACGGATTCGTCACCCTGCCTCCGCGCGGCGAAATGAGCGCCATTTCCGCCGCCTTCCCATTCACTTCATGGTAATTGATTAGCGGCTTGGAGCCTTCGGCATGTACAGCCCGGCAGCCGCTGTAGGAGCCGTCCGCCGCGCCGTCCAGTCATGTCAATGACCGCACGGTGTCCATGCGGCTCTTCTTTTTGGACTGCGCAGGACATGTCCCCACTTTCCCGCTGGTCTTTTCCCAGCAGATCTTTGGCGAGACTCATGTTCGGCCCGAATGAGTCGAGCTGCGGCGAGCCCGAAGTCGCGCCGGCTTTTAGCAGATATTCCGCAGCCAGCTTGTCCAGCCGGTAGAACTTGAAGACATCCTCCTGTTCCGCAGCTTGGGCTTTCTCGAATGCGACGAGCGCCTTAGCGGCGGAGTCCGCTTCGGATTCCAGCGAGTATAACTGTCCGGCCATCGCGTCATCGTAGGGATCGGGCTGTGGCGGCCCGCCGAGGCCTGCGCCCGTCAGAAAAGTGGTGATCATGAGAATTACTAGGAAAGATTTCATCAGAACTCGGTGATATCGCTACCGGCTGGAATGCGCCCCGGCAAGATCCGATGGCCTGTCCTTGCCGTCTTGGAAATGTGCGACTACAAGCCTGACGTGGAACCGATCCGCTACTTCAACCGCCATTCGCAGACTCTCGAAACCGAACAAGTTTATGGCGAGGGATTCTTGCGCTGGACTTACGGGCATCCGCTCGGAGCGATCTCGCTGAACGCATTCGTGAAACGTCCGTTTTTTTCGAAATGGTATGGCCGCCGTATGAGCACGCCGGAATCGGCATCCCGGGTGGCGCCGTTCATCGCGCAATACGGTCTTGATCCCACGGATTTCTTGGAAGCGGCGGATTCCTACGGCAGCTTCAATGAATTTTTCTTTCGAAAACTCAAGCCCACCGCGCGACCGATCGATGCGGACGAGGACAGCGTGGTATTCCCAGCGGACGGGCGGCATCTCGGGTTCGAGCGGGCTTCGGAAATCGGGGGAGTTTTCGTCAAAGGCCAGAAATTCGACCTGCCTGCGCTGCTTGGCGACCGGGAACTCGCGGCACGCTATGCGGACGGCGCGCTGATTCTCTCGCGGCTTTGCCCGGTGGATTACCATCGTTTCCATTTCCCCGTCGCGGGCATTCCGGGCGAGACGCGCACGATCGAGGGGCCACTATTTTCCGTGTCTCCCATCGCCCTGCGGCAGCGCCTCGCCTATTTATGGACGAATAAGCGGACGATCACCGAGCTCAAGACCGAGCGCTTCGGCACGGTGCTTTGCCTAGAAATCGGCGCGACATGCGTGGGCACGATCCGCCAGACATTCACGCCCGGGCAGCAGGTGGCAAAGGGTGCGGAGAAGGGTTATTTCGCCTTTGGCGGTTCTTCCACGCTCACCCTTTTCGAGCCGGGAGTGCTGCGGTTAGAGGCAGATCTTTTAGAAAATTCGCACCAGCAAATCGAACTCTACGCCCGCATCGGTAGCCGCATGGGCTGCTCCAGATAAGGGAACTCAAAAAATTTCATTCAAGAAGATGCAGAATCCCCTTAAAACTTTGAAGGAACACGCCATGGAAGCGCTCAAGCCGGCACTGGAAGGCCAGCTCTCCCCTGCCGAGCGAATCGCGCTGTATCAGAGGTTTTTAAAAATCGAAGAGCACCGCATCCAGCTCCAGCACCGCGCCGGGGCCGGGGGACTCCAAATCGCTCACGCTCGCGCGTCACTTCTGGATATTGTTCTCAACTCCATCCTCGAAGCCTCGCTCCGCGCCGGCCAAGGAAAAATGCTGCCCATCGCCCTCGTCGCCACCGGTGGCTACGGCCGGGGCATACTCAATCCGCGCTCAGACATCGATATCCTATTTCTCCTACCACGCGCCTCCACCAAGCTACCACCTCAGCTCCAAGAACTCGTTCAAAACGTGCTCTACCTCCTCTGGGACGTTGGATTCAAAGTCGGCCATGCCTGTCGCTCGATCCCCGAGTGCATCGAACAAGCCAAGGCGGACCAGGAAAATAAGACGTCGCTCATGGACGCCCGCCTCATTGCTGGCGACGCGGCACTTTTCACCCAATTCCAATCCCGCTTCGCCAAAGAATGCATCAGCAAAGGGCAAACCGAATTTTTTGACCTCCGCCGGAAAGACCTTCGCAGCCGCCACGAAAAATACTCCCGCACCGTTTTCCTCCAAGAGCCTAACGTCAAAGAAAGCTGCGGCGGTATGCGCGACTATCATAACATCGAATGGGTCGCCCGCGTCAAAACCGGCAGCGCAAAACTTCAGGAATTGGTGGAAAAAAAACTGCTCACCGCCTCCGCTTTGAAGGAAATCGAGGAAGCCTATGATTTCCTCCATCACGTCCGCAACGAACTTCACTATCACACTGGCAGAGCCACCGACCAACTCACACTCCAGCTTCAGGGCGTGGTCGCCACGGCGTTTAACTACCCGCAGCGCAACATCCTGCGGAGCACGGAAGCCTTCATGCGCGACTACTACCGCCACACACGCCACCTCTATCAACATGCGACCTCGCTGATGGAGGCCTTCCAAATCGAGGAAGAATCCCGCGCCGAGTCCGGCATCCGCTCATTCCTGACATTCCGCAAAAAAAATAGGGAGGAATTCGACGGCTTCATCGCCCGGGATGGCCGGCTCTTCCCCGCCAATCAGGACATTTTCAAAGATGACCCCCAGCGTCTCATGCGGCTTTTCCAGCATTGCCAAGTCCGCGACCTCGAACTCAGCCCACAGATCCGCCGCCTCATCGCCAGCCATTGGGAAGACATCGACCGCCCATTCCGTTATTCAAAAACCAACCGCGAAGTCTTCCAAGCTATTCTCGAACGCAAGGGCGACGTGGCGCGCACTTTGCGCTTGATGCATCGCATCGGTTTCTTGGGTCGCTACTTGCCGGAATTCGGCGCGCTCGACTGCCTCGTCCAGCACGAATTCTTCCACCGCTACACCGCAGACGAGCACACGCTCCGCTGCGTGGAGCAGCTCGACCAACTCATCGCCGAGACCC
>JBEGUC010000110.1:0-5903 GCA_041179105.1 Verrucomicrobiota bacterium
CGTCTTTGAAGCGGAGGGCTTGGGTGAAGAGCTGTTGCATCACGCCCTTCTTGTAGTCCTCCAGCAGGGCTTTCTTTTGGCTCAGTTGCCCAATCCGCCCATCCACCGCCGTCAGGAATTCCGCGATTTTCCGCTGCGCGGTGAGCGATGGGGCGGAGATCTTCAACTTCTTGAAATACGGCAGCCCTATCGTTTTGATCGTGCTGCCAATCGCGATCCTCTCGAACTCCGGCTTCATAATCTGAAGCCAATAGTAAATGAACCAATCCACCGATATGCCTCCTGAGGCTCGCCACACCATGAAGTGCTGACTGACTGCCATCGAGTGCTTCATCACGGCACTTTTACCAACACCTGCGTCCCGCGACAAAATCACAGTACCAGCGGGATGAAGGACAGCGGAAGAATGCCTGAGCCCTGCATTAGTAATCTTGGTTTTGGTCTTATCGATATAGCCATTATCCAACCGATTGGAGTCGGCCAACGAAATCCAATCAATATCTCCGCCATAATATTCCGGATGACTTTTGCTTGGTGTATGTCCAGACCCACGGGTGGCGAACTCATTGAGAAGCCAAAGCTTCCAACTATCTTTGAAAGCAGGAAACCTCAGCTCTGGCACGGTCTTCGGTTTCGTTTTCATTCCGCATCCTCCTCTTTATTTGCGAAGCGTGCTTTGGAAATCTCGATGGCGGCGTGGAGTTTTTGCGCTAACAATTTCCGGTCCGGCAGGCCGGTGAGGTAGTCGGCGATGTGGATGCCGGAGGTGCCGAGTTCGAGCAACTCGATTTGCTCCTGCTTCTTCCCAGCACAGAGGATGAGGCCGAGCGGTGACTGCTCGCCGGGCTGTTGCTCATGCTTCGCCAGCCAGCGGAGGTAGAGCTCCATCTGGCCTTTGTATTCGGCTTTGAAGTCACCGAGCTTGAGGTCGATGGCGATGAGGCGCTGAAGGCGGCGGTGGTAGAAGAGGAGGTCGAGGTAGAAGTCATCCGTGTCGATCTGCATCCGGTATTGGCGTGCTTGGAAGGTGAAGCCATCGCCCAGCTCGAGCAGGAAATTTTCCAGCTCGCGGAGGATGGCGTCTTCCAAGTCCTTCTCCAGATAGCGGTCTTTCAGCCCAAGGAAGTCGAGGATGTAAGGATCGCGAAAGACGAGGGCGGGAGTGAGCAGATCCTCGTCACGCAGGGCGGCGAGTTCGGCCTTGGCCACTTCCTCCGGCTGCTTGGAGATGGCGGTGCGCTCGAACAGCATGGAGTCGATTTTTTTAGCGAGAGTCCGGGTGCTCCAGCGTTCGATGCGGCACATCTCGGCGTAGAAGTCGCGCTGGAGTTCGTCTTTGAGGGGAATGATGGCCTTAAAATGAGTCCAGCCCAATTGTGCATTCAGTGCATGCACAATCTGAAGGTCGGGGAAGACCTGGGCAAACTGCACCATGCGACGCAGGTTTTTTTCTCCGAACCCTTGACCAAACTCGGCTTCCAATTGTCGCCCCAGTGCGGCGACAATTTCCTTGCCGTATTCAGCCCGCTGCTTTCCAAGCACCTCCGTCTGGATCCGTTTTCCAATGCGCCAGTAGAGAAGAGTCAGGCCAGCGTTGACGGTGCGAGCGACAGCGGTCCGCGTCTGCTGGATCATGCTCCGCACGTCGGCGGTGACTCCGGCGGGGCTTTGGATGATGGTGAGATCGTCTTTCATGGCTCAGAAAGGTGGGGCGATTTCGAGTTCCTTGCAGAAACTGGTGAGTTCCTTGTTGGTGACGGTCATCTCGCTTTCCAGCGCAGTGAGCTTGGCGGAAACGGTGGCGAGGTCGATTTTTTCCTCCTCGTCGAAGGTATCCACGTAACGAGGGATGTTCAGGTTGTAGTCATTCCCTTCAACCTCGCCTCGCTCGGCGACATGGCTGAACTTGGTGATGCTCGCCCGTTTCCGGTAGGTGCCGACGATTTGCTCAATGTCCTCGGGGCGGAGGTGATTTTGATTGCCGACTTTTTCAAAGCCCTGGCTGGCGTCGATGAAGAGGATGTCGTCGGGGTTCTTGCGCTGCTTTTTCAGAACCAAAATGCAGGTGGGGATGCCGGTGCCGTAAAAGATGTTGGCGGGGAGGCCGATGACGGCATCAAGGTAGTTGCAATCCTCGATGAGGTATTTCCGGATGTGGCCTTCCGCCGCGCCTCGGAAGAGCACGCCGTGCGGCAGGACGCAGGCCATGGTGGCTCCGGGTGCCAAGTGGTGGACCATGTGCTGGACGAAGGCGAAGTCGGCCTTGGTTTTCGGCGCGAGTTTGCCGTAGGCGCTGAAGCGGTCGTCGCTCTCATGGATGGCGCTGGCGGACCAGTTGGCGGAGAAGGGCGGATTGGCGACGATGGCCTCGAAGCGCAGGTCGGCATGCTCGGGGGCGGGATGCTCCAGGGTGTCCTCGTTCTTTAGGTCGAAGCGTTGGTAGTGGACGCCGTGCAGGATCATGTTCATGCGGGCGAGGTTGTAGGTGGTGGGGTTCATTTCCTGCCCGTAGAAGCTGCCGACGTCGTCCACCTCCTTCGCCACGCGCAGCAGCAGGGAACCGGAGCCGCAGGTGGGGTCATAGACGCTCTTGAGCTTCTTTTTCCCGGTGGTGACGATCTTGGCGAGGATGGTGCTGACCTCCTGCGGGGTGTAGAATTCGCCGGCCTTTTTCCCCGCGCCGCTGGCGAACTGGCCGATGAGGTATTCATAGGCATCGCCCAGCACGTCGGCCTCGGTATCCGCGAGGCGGAAGTCGATCTTGTCGAGGTGGGCGAGCACCTTGGCGATGAGTTCGTTTTTCTGGCTCTCGGTCTTGCCGAGCTTGGAGGAGCTTGGAGGAGCCGAGATCGAGATCCTCGAACAGGCCCTCGAAGTCGTCCTCGCTGGCGTGGCCCATGGTGCTGGCCTCGATGTGCTTGAGCACGGCGGTGAGGTCTTCGAGAATGAAGTTGTCCGTCTTGCGCGCGCCCTTTTCGGCGATCTTGTGGAAGAGCTCGGTGGGTTTTAGGAAATAGCCGAGGCGCTCGATGGCTTCCTCTTGGATGGCGGCGAGTAATTCCCTGCCCTTTTTCGTGGTGTCGTCGATGAAGTCGAACTGGATGCCGTCGTGTTTCAGGATCTCGTCCGCGAACAGGTGCATCCGCTCGGAGAGGTATTTGTAGAAGATGAAGCCGAGGATGTAGTCCCGGAACTCATCCGCGCCCATCTTGCCGCGCAGGGTGTTGGCAATGTTCCAGAGCTGGGTTTGGAGGATCTTCTTGGTGTCGTCGGCCATGAGGTGAGGTTGCCTGCAAGGGGATGATAGGCTGGCGACAGGGATATTTGAAACAACCGCCGTGGGCCAGTCCGAATCGTCGGACTCCCTCAACTGCATCCTTGGCTGGTGCCGCACTGGGTGCAGACGCCGCAGGCACCGGCGCGGATGACTTTATCCGAGCCGCAGTGCGAGCAAATGATGCCCATGTAGGCGGTGCCGAGCGCGCGTTTGACGCGGTTCTGGCTGCTGTCGAGATTGAGCTCGCGGACCGGGCGGTTGAGCGCGGATTGTTCCATCTCGGCGATTTCTGGCAGCGGCAGCTCGCCTTGGCTGTGGTCGGTGGAGGTGGCTTTTCGATAGCCTTGGATGAATTCGCAGCCCATCCAGCGGAAGACGTAGTCGGTGATGCTGAAGGCGGTGCGGATGTCCGGGTTCTTGGTGAAACCGCTGGGCTCGAAGCGCTGATAGGCGAATTTATTCACCAACTGCTCCAGCGGGACGCCGTATTGCAGCGCGATGGAAGTGAGCGTGGCGACGGTGTCCATGAGGCCGCCGATGGTGCTGCCTTCTTTGGACATTTGGATGAAAATTTCGCCCGGGCGGCGGTCCGGATAGAAGCCGACGGTGAGGTAGCCCTTGTGGCCGGCGATCTCAAATTTATGAGTGAGTGACATGCGGGTGTCGGTCATCGGCTGGCGGGTGGGGGCTTGAAGGCGCTGGCGGAGCGCTTCATTTTCACGGGTGAGTTCTTCGATTTTTGCGGCGAACACGTCGGCCGGAGTGGTGGTATCGTCGGCGCTGCCGCCCATGCCGGTGGTCTTGCGGGTGTTGAGCGGGGCGCTGCGTTTCGAGCCGTCCCGGTAGATGGCGACGGCCTTGAGTCCGAGCTGCCAGGCTTCGGAGTAGGTCTGCATGATGTCCTCGACGGTGGCATTTTCCGGCAGATTGACGGTCTTGGAAATGGCTCCCGATAGAAATGGCTGGGCGGCGGCCATCATCAGCAAGTGGCCCCGATAGTGCAGGCTGCGGCTGCCTTGGTAGGGCTTGAAGGCGCAGTCGAAAACTGGCAGATGCTCGTGCTTCAGGCCGCTGAGGACGGGCGCGCCGGTGGCTTCGTCGGTGATGTCCTCGATGGTGTCGTATTGCTCGATGTGGCCGAGGATGGCCGCAATTTCATCCAGCGAGTATCCCAGTCGCGTGAGGGCAGGGGGCACGGTGCGGTTGACGATTTTCAACATCCCACCGCCGGCGAGGAGTTTGTATTTCACCAGCGCGATGTCTGGCTCGATGCCGGTGGTGTCGCAATCCATGAGAAATCCGATCGTGCCGGTGGGCGCGAGCACCGTGACTTGGGCGTTGCGGTAACCGTGACTGCGCCCTGCGAGCAAGGCGCGCTGCCAGGCGGCGCGGGCGCTGTCGATGATCGGCACGCAATCGCCGTGGCCTTCAAGTTTTCCGGCGCTGTCTTGATGGCGCTCGATGACTTCTCGCATGGATGCTTCGTTGGATGCCTCGGGTGGGTGGGTGATCTCGCCGTAGCGAGCATCGTGATAGGATGGAAATGCGCCTTTCACTGAGGCGAGCTCGGCGCTGACTTCGTAGGCATGGCCGGTCATCAACGCGGTGATGGCTGCGGCGAAAGTCCGCCCTTCGTCGCTGTGATAGCCGAGTCCGCGGCTCATGATGAGCGCGCCGAGATTGGCGTAGCCGAGACCGAGGGTGCGGAAGGCGTGAGAGTTTTCCGCGATCGGCTGGGTCGGGTAGCTGGCGCGATCGACGAGGATTTCTTGGGCGACGATGAAGAGCCGGATGGCGGCTTGGAAGCGTGCGGTGTCGAATGCGCCGTCGGATTTCTGGAAATGAACGAGGTTGAGGGAGGCGAGATTGCAGGCGGTGTCGTTGAGGAAAAGATATTCCGAGCAGGGATTGGTCGAGTGCTGGCGGCCGCTGCCCTTGCAGGTGTGCCAGTGGTGAATGGTCGAGTCGAATTGCATGCCGGGGTCGCCGCAAGTCCAAGTGCCGAGGGAAATTTTTCGCAACAGCTCGCGGGCGTCTTTTTTCTCGCAGGGCTCGCCGTCGGTGACGCGGCGGGTCCACCAGTCGCTACCATTGGCGGCGGCTTGCATGAATTCGTCGCTGGCGCGGACGGATAAATTTTCGTTTTGAAACATCACTGAGCCGTAGGCGTCGCCGTTGTAGCTGCCGTCGTAGCCTTGCTCGATGAGTGCCCAAGCTTTCTTTTCCTCGATGGTTTTGGCCTCGATGAAATCCTCAATGTCTGGATGCCAGTCCTTGAGCGTGTTCATCTTAGCCGCGCGGCGGGTCTTGCCGCCAGACTTCACGGCGTTGGCGACTTGGTCATAAATTCTCAGGAATGACATGGGCCCGGACGGCTTTCCACCGCCGGATAGTTTCTCGCGGGACGAGCGTAGGGTGGATAGATCCGAGCCGGAGCCGGAGCCGTATTTGAAGAGCATGGCCTCTGAAGTGGCGAGGCGCATGATGTCTTCCATGTTGTCCTTCACGCCTTGGATGAAGCACGCGCTGGCCTGCGGATAGTGGTATTGGCCGGGTGCGCGGCGGGCTTTTCCGGCGGCTGGATCCCAGAACCACGAGCCTTCGCTGCCGTTTTCACCGACGCCGT
>JBEGUC010000111.1:0-5859 GCA_041179105.1 Verrucomicrobiota bacterium
GCGTTCGGGACTCTGGGAAATAGTCAATACCCCAGCATTGATCGAGGATGGTATTGCGATCAACCACCTGTCCAGAGCGCTCGTGAAGGAGCCGGAGGATGGCGGTTTCGCGCGGTGATAGATCGATAGAATTACCACCACGCTCAGCCCGGAGTTCTGCCGGCCAAACGGTGAGATCGTTCATTGAAAAACTGCTGGAACGCCCAGGAACCGAATTGGCGCGCCGCAGCACGGCACGGACTCGGGCGATGAGTTCGTGCTTGCCGAAGGGCTTGCGGACGAAGTCGTCGGCACCGAGTTGGAAGCCTACCACTACATCGATCTCCTCGCTTTTTGCGGAGAGAAAAAGGATCGGAACTGTGGGATCGATAGCGCGGATACGACGGCAAACTTCATAGCCATCGAGCTTCGGCATCATGATGTCCAGACAGAGAAGGTCCGGCCGGTGGCGATCCCACAACGTGAGGGCTTCCTCGCCATCGGCTGCCATTAATGTGTCGAAACCCTCAGTGGCTAGACAGAGCCGGAGGGTGTCGAGCATGACTGGATCGTCGTCGGCAATAAGGATTTTCATAGGGAAATCTGGTGGGCAGGCTCTACAGAAATGCGAAGCTCAAAGCACGCTCCGCCATCCGGCCCACTGGAGAGAAGCGTGAGCTGACCGCCGAGACGTCGGGCCAAATCACGGGCGATGGCGAGGCCGAGGCCAGTGCCACTGGACCCTTCGTTGACGACGGAGTGGATGCGCTCGAAGGGACGGAAAATGCGCTCTGCGGCTTCATGAGGAATGCCGGGGCCCTCATCAGTCACGCGGATGGTCAATTGCCCCATGGCGACACGGGTGCTGATACCGACGACTCCTCCGGGCACATATTTCTCCACATTGGAGAGCAGATTACCGAGGATCTGCGCTAAGGCATCGGAATCGAAAACGCAGAGTGCAGTCGCATTCTCGTCGGTGCGTTCGATCTTCAACCCGCGGCGTTCGAAGCTGGCAAGGAACGAAACGATGACAGAAGTGACGATCTCGGCCGGGATGCAGGGCATGGCCCGTATCTCCATCTTCCCTTCCTCAGTGCGGGAAAAAGTCAGGACATTTTCAATCAACCGCCCGAGGCGACGGGCCTCAATGCGGACCAATTCGAGGCGGTGCTTCGATTCTTCCGGCTCGTCTTCTGCTAAATCGGTGGCGAGATCAATGTTGAGTAAAATATTAGTCAGTGGAGTTCGCAGTTCGTGGGAAACCCGGTTGACGAAAGACACGCGCCGCGCGGCGATGACGCCCTCCCGCTGCTGGGTGAGAAAAATTACCACGCCCAGCACAGCGATGGCGGCGGCCAGCGTGGCAGAAATGGCAAGCGTTGCGAAATGATAATGGATTTGTGTTTTCCGTTTGTCCCACGATGCGAGTTCCAAATTACCGAAGCGACTGCGTAGCGGTATTAGTAGGTCGGGCTGGTCCGATGCAGGAGTCCCTACTTCAGCAAGGATTTCGCCGCCGACCCGCAATTGATCCGGGCCACCGCTGATCCGGACGGTCTCGAACGACGTCGCCGCCCACGCGCGCAGCCAGTTTGCGATGGATCTGGCGACTATGGGGCGAGAAACGGTGATGACCGCGACCTCAGCGTCATTTCGTCTGACACAGAACATCAACGGCTTCCCGAGTTCGTCGATCCAGCCGCTGTAGCGACTGAAAAGACGGGATTCGTCGAGCAGGACCACAGCTTTTGCGGCATCTCGAGGATCTGGACCGGTGAAAAAAGCGGGCAGGGGCACTGGTCCATCTGCAGATGCGTTGATGACGGTGTGAAAGGGCCGGATGCCACTGGCACCCGATGTCAGCAGGGAAACTTGCAAGATGCCGCTGATTTCATCAGCGGCACGCCCGGCCTCTAGCGCGTTAGGAACCAATTCCCGCCCGAGTTGCACCAGATGATCTTGGTAGAGATCCTCCAGTCGCTGAAGCCGGGACTGGGCTTCGGCTGCGAATCTGCGGAGAGGCGCACGGTCCCGATCCGAGCGGATCTGTCGCTCCTGACGAGCCAACATCGAACCGCCTATAATAACCACCGCCGCAGTTCCCCAGAGCAGTAGCAGCGTCTTTCGTGGGCTCGGAGCATGCATGGGATTTATCTGCGGCGCTTGCGTTCTCCACCGCGTTTCAAGGTGCGCCTATCACGATTTTCACAGCCTGGCCGTCGATTTCAAAGCGTGTTCCGGTAGCTTCGCAAATATGCTTGAGCGCCTCGCCAAGCGGTATATTGCGGAGTCGAAGGCTCTCTATTTGCAGCTCTTTAGTTCCCGTATCAGGCGTCCCTTCAGGGATAGGAGCCACCTTAGTGAGCTCTCGCGACTTAACCACCACGAAACTCAGTCCCTTCTTGGCTGGATTCGGTTCGTTAATATCCAGCTCACTGCAACGCACTTGGAGGAAATCTATCGCTTCTTCGAGTGATGTGTTTTCAAAGTCGAGCCCAGGAATGATGATCTCACGCAGTTTGCGCTCGATGGTTTCCTTGATGCTGCGCGAAAGCGAGCAAGGCGGACAGAGATGAGCCCGCAGCTTGCGGGCGATGGGTTCATTGATGCCCGGCCGTCCTTGGTATTTGGCAAGGTTCTCGAGACTCTTGGCGAGAGTCTTCTCTGCCTTTGCAACGGCCTCGTTCTGGAGTTGGATCGCCTTTTCCGTTTCACCGCGGGCGAAGAGGACTTGAGCTTGGGCATTGAGCATTTCCACAGACGTCTCTGTGGTGGAACTTGACGCGGCATCAGTCGTGGACTTCAGGAACGGGTCTGATTTTTCGATATCGACGGTGGGACTTGGCGATTCCGGCTTCTGCGCCAGAGCCGAGCAAGTCGCGAAGGTGATGGACAATAAGGCCAGCAAGGCTGGGCGACGATTGGATGTGTTTTGTTTCATAGCGGCGTTATCCTGTCACCCTGCCGACACCGGTGAGTGAACGCCATGCAATAGTTTTGTAAAAGTTGTGTAAACAGAGCTGCGAGATGAGGAAGAAGCAGCTTAGCCCATCTTTAACACTCAAGATATTAAGCGTCTGATATTAAATGATTTACATCACTTCAAGGTCGGCTCGGGCACTACATTTGACGCCCGAAATATTAGATCACTGATCATGAGCGAGTTACGTCATGAAAATAGGCAAAAAAAGTCGTATTTTGGTGATTTTGAATCACTAACTGTCAATGATGGATTAGCACACCACCTCGCTCTCGAACGCGGCTTGCAGATCGTGGCGATGGACCAGCCGGGGGATGGGGCGCTCGACATTCGAGCCGGGGCGGACGCTGGATTCATGGCCGGAGCTGGTGGTGGACGAGGAAATGGGGCATTTCTCGCGAGTCCTGCGGCGAGCTGCCGCAGCGCTGAATTATCTGGCGATTGACGGATCGGTTTGCGGGTGAATGTTGGCGGGTACAACTGATGAACGCCTCCACCGAAACGGACCCGAGCCTTGAGACTGATGAAAACTGGGTCCAAGTCGGTCACTACCCGACGCTGGAGCAGGCGTATGATCACGGCTTAGTGATCTTGGCAATGGGCGAGGCCTGCCGGGTGGAGCCGGCTGAAAGCTCCGGGGCTTTCGAACTGCATGCCGAGTGTCTGCCAGCCGTAAAAATTTCGGAAGAGCTCGACGCCTACGGCCGGGAAATCGCGCTGCCCGTCGAGAAGCCAATGACGGTTAGTGATTGGGCGAGGCATCCGGCGGGCGGGTGGCTTTGTGGGATCTGGATCGCGGCGTTGATCGCGGTTTTTTACTGGCAGGGAGAAGACGCGTCACTCGCCGGGCGCGCGGCGTCGTCGAGCGTGGGGCTGATCGAACGCGGCGAATGGTGGCGGCCATTCACCGGGCTTTTCCTGCATGCAGACGTCCCGCATCTGGTGGGAAATTTGGTGATCGGGACAATTTTTGGAACGCTGGTGGCAAGGTCGGTGGGCGCGCTGAAAGGCTGGGCGCTGATCCTCGCCTGCGGCACGCTCGGCAACGCGCTGACCTCGCGGCTGACCTATCCGGAGACGTTCGTCTCGCTCGGCGCGTCCACGGCAGTCTTCGCGGCGTTGGGAATTCTATCGGGTATCGGCATTCTCGAAACCCTGCGTTCGCGCGCGCGGCTGCCGTGGGCAAAGATCGCCGCTCCGGTGCTGGGCGGCGTCATCCTGCTAGGCCTGCTGGGCGGTGGTCATGACCCACGCACCGATGTGCTCGGCCATGTTTTCGGTTTCGGCTCCGGCCTGATGGCGGGAATGGCAGCGGGGGCGCTTGAGGGTAAATTCCCCGCTAAATCCTGAGCGCTTTGAGCGCGATGAACATGGGGAATTCCTCCGCCGCGGCGTGCTCGGCCTTGCTGAATGGCCCGGACGCTTGCGAACGCCGGTGGCTGTAAAGCTCCTCGCAAGCGACCACAGCGAGGCCGCCTTTTCCCATGGCCGTTAGTAAATCTGCCAACGGGCGGTGATGGAATTGCGTCTGCTCACCCGTGCCCTTTCCCGGATGGGTGGTGATGGGGATTTCCAGCGGCGTGCCATAGCTGTCGAGCCTGCGATACTGGATTTTCTGATCGGCGTCCCAGCCCCAATGCGATTTGCGAGGGATTCGAAAACACGGGTGCATGAACACCATCACCGCACGGCCGCCGGGCTTGAGGGCGCGGGCGACGTTGGAAAACATGCCGACTAGATCCGGCACGTCGTGGACGGCCATGATGCAGGTGGCGGCGTCGTGGCTGCCATCGGCCCACGGTCCGGGCTGGCAGGCGTCGGCGACGATCAACGAAACCCGCGGGTCCGCGCCGTGGCGGGATTTCGCGGATTCGACCAACCGCGGACTGGCATCCACACCGGTGAATTTCCCGATTTTCGCTTCGAGCAGCGGGCGGATCAGCACGCCTTGGCCACAGCAGACGTCGATGACCGACTCCCCGGGTTGAGGCGCGAGCATCCGCAGAGCGGCGGGGAGAATAACGTTTTGGTGATAGTCCGAGCCGGACTCGCCGACAAGCTTGTCATACCAAGCGGCCACGGGGTCCCAGCCGCGATCCTTGGCGGAAGGCGGCTTGTTTCCGGCTGGCGGCACGGGTTTCCGGCCCTGTTGGGCGCGGAACGGTCGGCGGGGTGGCTGCGGCATGCCGCGAGATTAGGCGGGGAAGGATCGTGCCAGCAAGTCAACAGGGGGAAATCTTATTTGGATGAGTGATAAAAATCGACGGCCCTTAGTGTCCGGTAAAATTCATTTTGGCGGATGCATTACGACACTTGGTTGCTGCAGATCAAAGAGTTTAGGCACCGCGAATCTTGCGAATCTGACGAATCACTCAGAGTAAAGAGGGGGAACCTCTCAGCTTCAGCATTAATCGTCTTCAAGATTCGCTGAATTCGCCAGATTCGCGGTGCCTGCCTCTTCGTTTGTAAGAACACGGATCATCCTCCTATCAGGACATTATCCGCCAGAATCCATTTTACGAGATACCGACCGCAGAGAAAAAGGGAGTGCCGCTCCCCTGTAAGCCGGATTCTGTCCCCCTCTTGCGAGGCTGGACGGCCATTTCTCTCACCCCGCCGAAGCGGAGCGCCCTGCTTGCGCAGAGTGCGACTAATACCCGGAGATTAAAACGGGCGGGCCGCCCTTCCCCTGTTCTGTCTTGCACCACGCGAGGTTTGCCGTGCCGTCCGGTTACCCGGATTCGCGGTGGGCTCTTACTCCACCATTTCACCCTTGCCTGTGCCCTTGCGGGCCATCGGCGGTATCTTTCTGCTGCACTGTCTGTCCGAGTTCCTCGCGGTTCCCGTCCCTCACTTTCATGAGGCGCGTTGCCCTGTGGTGTCCGGACTTTCCTCAC
>JBEGUC010000112.1:0-5805 GCA_041179105.1 Verrucomicrobiota bacterium
GGCCTCGCCTGCATCGACCACACCACCGGCGAGTTCACCATCGCAGAATTCCCCGATTTCGGCCTGCTGGAAGACGAACTCGCCCGCATTTCCCCCTCCGAGCTCCTCATTCCAGACCATCAGACCGCCGAGTTTGGAAAACTCACGAATTGCCTGATTTATGAAGGCTACACCTTTCTCCCCGAGCACGCGAACCAGCTCCTCAAGGACCATTTCAACGTCCACTCGCTCGACGGCTTCGGCTGCGCAAATCTCCACGCCGCGAGCGGCGCCGGCGGTGCCGTGCTCCACTACCTCATCCACCAGCTCCGAAGAAACTGCACCCACCTCCACCCGCCGCATGTCCGGGAAAGTGCCGACCACGTCCTCATCGACGCCGCCTCCCAACGCAATCTCGACCTCGTCGATTCCCGCTCCGGAAAATCCCACACCCTGCTCGGCGTGCTCGACCGGACCGCCACCCCCATGGGCGCGCGTCTCCTCCGCGACTGGATTCTCCACCCGCTGCGCGACCTCACAGCCCTCACCGCCCGCCAGGATCTCATCGCTTCATTTCTCGCCGAGCCCTTCCTCCTCTCCAAATGTCACGACTCCCTCAAAGGCATCCGCGACATCGAGCGCACCACTTCCCGCCTCTCCCAAGGCTCCGGAAATGCCCGCGATCTCCAATCACTTTCCATCTCCCTCTCCCACATTCCCGCGCTCAAGGAAGACCTGGCATCGCTTCCCAACTCCCCTACCCTCCAGCCGCATCTTTGCTCCCGCCTCCACGAGTTCCACGAACTCACCGCCATGCTAGCCCTCGCCCTCAACGACGAGCCACCCGCCCACCTCCGCGACGGCGGCGTCATCCGCGACGGCTGGTCGCCCGCACTCGATGAACTCCGCGACGCCTCGCGAGGCGGCAAGGACTGGATCGCCCGCCTCCAAGAAGACGAACGCAAACGCACCGGCATCGACTCGCTTAAAATTAAATTCAACAACGTCTTCGGCTACTTCATCGAAATCACCACCAGCCATCTTGCCAAAGTCCCCGCCGACTACACCCGCAAGCAAACCATGTCCAACGCCGAGCGCTACATCACCCCCGCGCTCAAGGAAATGGAAAACAAAGTTCTCGGGGCCGAAGAACGCTCCAAACAGCTTGAAAACGAGCTCTTCCTCGAACTCCGCGCCCGCGTCATCACTCACCTGCCCACGCTTCAAGAAACTGCCGCCGCCGTCGCGGAAATCGACGTGCTCTGCGCTCTATCCGAGGTTGCCCAATACCACCGCCACTGCCGCCCCGTCTTAAATCAGAGCAACGGATTCTTCGTCACCAATGGCCGTCACCCCGTCCTCGAGCAAACCCTCACCGACGTCAAATTCGTCCCCAACGACACCGAGCTTGATCCCGAAACCGCCCGCCTCCAAATCCTCACCGGCCCCAACATGGCCGGTAAATCCACCTACATCCGCCAGATCGCGCTCATCGCCGTGATGGCCCAGATCGGCGCCTACGTCCCCGCCGAGTCCGCCACACTCGGCCTCGTCGATCGCATCTTCTGCCGCGTCGGAGCCTCCGACGACCTCTCACGCGGCCAATCCACCTTCATGGTCGAAATGAGCGAAACCGCCCTCATTCTCAATCACGCCACTGACCGCTCGCTCGTCATCCTTGACGAAATCGGCCGCGGCACCGCCACCTTCGACGGCCTCTCCATCGCCTGGGCAGTCGCCGAGCACCTGCACGACACCATCGGCTGCCGCACCCTTTTCGCCACCCACTATCACGAGCTAACCGACCTCGCGAATACCAAGAGCGCCGTCGCAAACTACAACGTCGCCGTCCGCGAGTGGAATGAGGAAATTATCTTCCTCCACAAGATTCTCCCCGGCGCTGCCGACAAATCCTACGGCATCCAAGTCGCGCGCCTCGCCGGTTTGCCAAAAGTCGTCGTCGAGCGCGCCAAATCCATCCTCTCCCACCTCGAACTCCACTCCGTCAAACCCGAGGCCAAAACCCAAGGCCCCAAAGCCAAAAATACCGACCAACCCTCCCTCCCACGACCGAACGCCCCCCAGATGGACCTCTTTGCCGACTTCTAGGGATACAAGTCGTTTTACACAAACCAACTCACCCACTTCGGCTACCCGGCCATCACTTCCTAACTTGCCTATCACATGGCCCTCCGCCTCATCACCCTGTCACTCGCAATCAGCATCCACGCCGGCGCGGCCGGCAAAGCGGAACTTTGGTATCAGCAACCGGCCACCAAATGGGCCGAAGCCCTGCCCATCGGCAACGGCCACATGGGAGCCATGATCTACGGCGGAATCGCCGAGGAACAAATCCAGTTCAACGAAAGCACCGTCTGGACCGGCAAACCCCACGAATACCAGCATGAGGGAGCTGTTAAATTTCTACCTATCCTCCGCGATCTCTGCAACCAAAGCCGCCAACTCGACATCCAAGCTGACCAATTTTCCAAAGACAACAATCAGACTGCCGCCAACGAAAAAAGGAACGAAGCCAAGGCAAAACAAAAGCAAGCCGAGGACATCGGGCGCAAGGAATTCATAAGTGTCCCGCTCGGACAAAAAACCTATCAACCCTTCGGCGATCTAAGGCTTTCCTTCCCTTCACCGTCCCTCTCCATCAAAATTCCCGCCATGGGCAAGAAGACCCTCAATCCATGAAACGCGCTGCTACGGTATGCATGAAGAGAGGAAGGACGAAAGGTGAACGAGCCTTGAATGATCCCACGGATTCTGCAAATTACTTCGGGGATACGAAACACCCGAAAGCACCGCATATTGCGTCTTGCCGGTGATCCGAGCACCATATCCAGTGCTAATCCAGTTTCATGGATTGCAGATCGGCGGGTCTTGGTTACTCTCCGCACAGTTCACTTCCCTCTCCCGCGTCACCCTCAAGCCACTCCTGTCTGAATGTATCTCAAAACTCTCGAAATCCACGGCTTCAAATCCTTCGCGGATAAAACCGTATTCGAATTCGCAAAAGGCGTGACCGGCATCGTCGGCCCAAATGGCTGTGGCAAGTCCAACGTGGTCGATGCCATCCGCTGGGTGCTCGGCGAAACTTCTGCCAAAGCCCTCCGTGGCGGAGAAATGGCGGACGTCATTTTCAACGGGACCGAAAAGCGCAAGCCGCTCGGAATGGCCGAGGTCACACTCACCATGGCGGATTGCGAAGGCCCGCTGAAGGTGGATTTTAACGAAGTCGCACTGACCCGCCGGGTGTTCCGCGACGGGCGCTCTGAATACCGGATCAACGGCACACTCTGCCGTTTGAAGGACATCCACGATCTACTGATGGACACGGGAATCGGCCGGACCGCCTACTCGATCATGGCGCAGGGGCAAATCGACCAAATTCTTTCCTCCAAGCCAGAAGAGCGTCGCGCTGTGTTCGAGGAAGCCGCCGGAATCACGAAATTCAAAAAGGAGAAAAAAGAAGCCCTACGTAAACTCGAATTCACCGAGGCCAACTTGCTGCGCGTTTCCGACGTGCTCGCCGAGCAAGAACGCCGGATGAATTCGCTTCGCCGCCAAGTCGCGAAAGCCCGCCGCTATCAGACACTCGCCGCAGACACCCGGGTGCTAGACAGCCATCTAGGCCACAAGAAATTCGTGGAGCTCACCGCTGAGCGCGATGAGCTGGTAGTTTCCATCCGTGGGCTGGAAGTGCGCGACACCGAGTTAGAAATGCAGCTTCCCGCCAAAGAAGAAGTCGTCACCGAAGCCCGCACCGCAGCGCGGATTTTTGAGGGCGAACTCGCAGAACTCCGCCAGCGCCTCAACGAACACCGGAATGCAATGAACTCCGCTGCAGGCCGCATTTCCTTCAATGACGAGCGCAAGTCAGAACTTGAATCCCGCATCCGCCAGAACCACGAGGAAATCGCCGAAACCCGAGAAAAACTTGCCAAACAAGAGTTCGATTTTATCGCTGCTAACGAATCACTCGACCAACTCAGCCGCATCATCGCCGAGAAAGAAATCCAGCTCGCCGACCAAGAAACCCGCACCAAAGGCACCCGCGAGGAGCGCGAACGAATCGAGGCCGCCCTCCGCGAAACCCGCGGCGAGGCGAACCGCACCCAGACAATCATCGCCACCATGCAGGCGAAAATCGAGAGCGCCCTCGCCCAACTCGAAGGCAACCGCGAACGCTCGCGCCAACTTGGAGACGAGCAACAACGGCTCACCCTCGAACTCGAAGAATTCCGCGCCGAGCAGGTACGCATCGCCGGCGAAGTCGAAGCGACCGGCTCGATGCTTGGCGAGCTTGAAGAAGGATTTCAATTCTCCGAGCGCACCTACCAGCACACCCGCGGCGACCTCGACGCCGCACGCACCGCAGCCGTCGAATCGAACAAAATCCTCGCCCAGCGCTCCGCCCGTTTTGACGCCGTGCGCCAGCTTGTCGAGAGCGGCGAGGGATTTGAAAAAGGCACCCGCAACGTGCTCAAAGGCCTCGGGAATCCGGACCAATTCAAGCCCGGCATCCACGGCGTACTCGCCTCCTTCATCGAGGTGGACAACACGTGCGCGCGCGCCATCGAGACCGCACTTGGTAACCATCTCCAAGCCGTGCTCGTCCAAGATCAAGCAATGGCAGAGGCCATCATCAGCCGCCTGACAGAAAAACAGCTCGGCATCGCAGCAGTCATTCCTGAGACCTTCGTCAGCCATCCCGCCAGCACCCAAATAGAAGCCCTGCCAGAAGGAGCCATTGCTTGGGCGCTCGACCGGGTGAAATCCGACAAGCGCATTTCCAACGTCATCGAGAGCCTGTTGGAAAAAGTCCTCATCGTCCCGAATCAAGCGACCGCGCTCCGCCTCCGCACGGTGCATCCCGGCGTCACCTTCGTCACCCTAGCCGGAGTGATCCTGTCCGGCGAAGGTATGCTTCGCGGCGGCGCTGGCACAGAAGGCAGCACCTCGGTGCTCGAACTTCAGAACGAAGTCCGCACACTCGCTGCGGAGGTCGAAACCTTAGCGGCAGCCGACGAGACTGCTCGCACTCGTGTGAGCGATTTAGAATCACGCCTCGAACAACTCCGCGAAGAAGTCGAAGTTTCTCGCGAGCGCCTCCAGCGCCAGAAGGTCGATCTATCCACCCTCCAAGGCCAGCTCAGCCTCGCCACCCGCGAGGTCGAGAATTTCGAAACTAAACTCGAAAACGTCACCTGGGAGCGCGGTGAACTCGAAAACCGCGAGCGCGCCGCCTCCGAAGGCCGCGAACACATGGAAGGCGAACTCGCCTCCGCCCGCGAACGCCTCGAAGCCCTTGAAAACGAGAACCGCCGCTTGCAATCCGAATCGGACGGCATCGTCCGCCGCGAGCAAGACATAGTCGAAGCTCTCAACGAACTGCGCACCGAGCTCGCCGTCGAGCGACGCGCCAAGCAATCCGCCGAGGAACAGCAAAAACCGATGGAAGCCCGTCTCTCAGAACTCCGCGACGTAGCAATCCGCCGAGAAACCGAGATTGAAGCCTTCGACCAACGAATCGAAGCCGCCCTGGGTGAAAACGCCCGCCTTTCCGAGGAATGCGAATCTCACCGCGCCGAAGTCGAAGACCTCCAAGTGGAAATCAACACCCGCGCCGCAGGCCGTGCCACCCTGCTTGAAGCCATCGAAACCGCCGAAACCATACTCGCCGCTCTCCGCCGAGATCACTCGAAAGTGAATGAGCAAAAAGGCCGCGAAGAAATCGCCTGCACCAAGCTCGACCTGCGCCTCGAAAGCCTCGCCACCACGATCCAAGAACGCCATCAGATCGATTTAGCAACCTTC
>JBEGUC010000113.1:0-5696 GCA_041179105.1 Verrucomicrobiota bacterium
ATCGAATCCTACTACAACCATCACCGCAAACACTCCGCCCTCGGCTACCAAACCCCGGCCCAATTCGAGGCCAAAACCGCCCCTAACAATTAATCAAAATTTGGTCCAGAAATCAGTTGCACCTCAAGATTCCAATTCCTCACCCAAAAGTGGTCCAGCTTCAATGGACTGATCACCAAATTCGATTGGGATCGGAAATCGGCATCACAAGCACGACCGGATCGTTCTTGAAACCTCAAACTCGAAGCCCCGTCTCAGTCCCGCCGGTAGGGCGGCTCCGGCCCGCGCCGCCCACTTCACCTTCTGCCGCCGGAGGCTCATTCATCCAGATTCCTCGCAACCGCCCGCTTCGGCCTTCGCAACGACCACTTCGGCCTTCGCAATGACCACTTCGGCCTTCGCAATGACCGCTTCGGCCTTCGCAACGACCGTTTCGGCATTCGCAATGACCGCTTCGGCCTTCGCAACGGCCACTTCGCAATGTGGGGACTGAACTCTCTACATTTGGCAGTCGAGGCTTCATTTCGACCGATTTCTTTTTCCTGGCCACCTATCAGCATTCCCACCTTCCTACCGGAGATGACTTGGAGCGGGTGGGCCGGCGTCTAGTTTGAGCCGATAAAGAACCCGGTTACGGTCGCTTCCGGCAGGTTGCAGTTCGATGTGGAAGAGCTGGCTGGCGATCATCAGGGCGGTGAGGGACTTATGGCCGAAACTCTCGCAGATTTCTGACATCTCACCGCGCGGATAGTCAGTGATGCTCCCCGCCGCCGCGTTCAATGAGATCCACGCATCCGGGGTCTCGCTATTTCGTGCGATGGTGACGAACTGCTCGATGAGAGGGTGTTGTTGAATTCGGGAAATTCTCAGAATACTTATGCCCTCGGGTGATGTCATTAACGCGAGGAGCTGGCTCAGTTCCTCCGATACAAAGCGGAAGTCCTGCTGCAAGCGCTTGATTTCGGGGAGCACCGCTTCCCGTTGCCGATCGAGGTCGACCGCCAGCGCGCGACAGCTATCCAACGAATCGCGATCGAATTCCGGCAGAAAGTGATGCACCAGCTTGTTGCGTTCCATCACTAGGTTCGCGAGGGATTCCTGCCGTTGCACCAAACCAGTTCCGCCAAGGTTGAAGGCGAAGCTTATTGCGATCATGCCTTCGGTGGAATCCTCGGGCAGCTCGGGAAACGCTGGCTCATTGCCCGAGCAATGAGTTTCCGTGAACAAAGTCGTGAGTCCACCCAGAGTCATTTTCTGGGCGCGCTTCGCGATTTCTCCAAAGGGCTCTTCCGGCGCGCCTGAGCGGATTGCCAAACCACCCAACCTCAGGAGTTCCTTGAGGATTTGCTCCGCCAGTTGGAACGACAACAGGTTCCTGCCGATCTTTTTGAAGACCTCGTCGCAAGCAGCTTGTAGTTCAGTTTCGGCGTTCATGGGATCATGCGTTGCGTGCCGCCAATGCCTTGGAGTGATCACGGGCGGCAGTCTTTCGATCAGTGGACTGGTTGAGGGACTCGAGGAGGGAGGTCGCGATCTGTATGGCATCGAAATTGAGGAGGGGAGTAGAGTGTTTTTTAATCCACGACAGCAGGCCATGGTTGAGGACATTGCCCGGCATTGGGGTTTTGAACTCCGCTCCGCCGATGAAGTAGACGAGCGAATGGAAGGCTTTTTCCCGCAGGCCGAGGAATTGTATCAGGGCTTTGACGTGCAGATGATTCTGATGGAGCGGATTTTGAAAGCGGTGTTTGGTTCGGTAGATTTGCTGCGTCCACTGGCGTTGTGTTTCGGAGCCGAATATCCAGCCGTTGTAGTTTTTGGTCTCGATGACGAAAATCCCGAAGGGGGAGACGATGACATGGTCGACCTGCGTGCTGCCCTGTCCGTCCGGTCGGGGTAGATAGAGATCGTGAAAATGTCGATAGAGCGCGGGATCGAGCCTGTCCAAGACTGTCCGCTTGACGACGGCCTCGCCGATACGTCCCTTAATTCTCCGAGAGGCGAGAATTTTAAATAGTATGTAAAAGCCGAATAACACGAGAAAGGTCGACCAATTGGCAAGAAGTGGACTAAGAAATAGGAGGGCGTTCATGAGGCAATATTGCTGGGTCGCAGATGGAGTGTGAGGCGGCTGTTTTATTAGGCGATCATGAATTTCAGCCGGTGCTTCGCAAGGAATTCGGCAGCCGGTGGGATCCCATCTGCGGGGAGGTCCAGTGGCTTTCCCTTCAACGTCTCAAAGCTGGATTTCACGGACTCGTGGGAGAGACGCGCCTTGAGGTGAGAGGAAAGCACGAGACGCAGATCGTCATCAAAACTGATCAACCCTTGGTCGAAGGCGGCGTCGTGGAGACGGTTGAGGGCGATGCCGTTGCGGACGTCGAGGCGTTGGCCTTCGTTGCTGCTCCATGGCAGGATGTGGGAGGCGATGAGGAGCTCGCGGATGGGAAGGCCGGTGATGGCGCAGCGGTTGCCGTAGTTGTTGAGAACGATCTCGCGGAAGTAATCCTGCCCGCGGCGTTGCTTGGTGGGCCGGATGATTTCGGTTTCGCCGCTTGGCGGGCGTTTGATTCGGCGGATGCCGGTGCCGGGGATGACTTCGGTGGATTCGTTTTCGGATTCGGTGAACAACGCGTCGAAGAGCTCCTGACTGAGGGGGGCAAGCTCAGCGGGAGAAGCGTGAAATTCCTCCCATGTCGCACGATCCAGATTACTCGCACCTTCAAGCCCCCGGATGCCACGCAGTTTAAGAGAGGGGTCAAGCGATGCGAGATTGTTGAGCTTCATTGCGACGCTGCCCGGCGTCCGTCCCATGCGGTTTGCAAGATCGATAATGACTGGCTGCCGTGAATCCAACTGCCCGAAGCGGAGCTTGTGATAGAGATTGAGGACGATGAGAAGTTGGTCTTTGGTCCATCGATTTCCGGCTGCCATGAATGAACCTATCAACTTGTGGTGTCCGGACAGAAGCAGAAAATTGCCCTTGCTTCCGGCGTCCAGCCTGGCCAGGTATTTTTGCCAACTATGGCAAAAATATACAGGATCGAGCTCGATGAACATGACTTGGGACAGCTTCTCGACGGATTGGAGATCCGCGCGGACTCATGGCGACGCACTGCGGAATACCTGCGGGCGGGAGACATGCCGGATGGAGAATTTTTCATAATCGAGGAATGCAGCGACGAGGACGAAGCGGAGGCGATAGCGGCGGACTATGGCAGGATCATCGGGATACTCATGGAGCAGCGCGACTCGCAGGCGATGACTTGCAGCGGAGGAGGAAGTGGGGAAGAAGCGTGCCGCATGAATGAGGCGTTTTATATGATCGTCGGAGAAAGCGTTGTGGAGGGTCTCCAGCCGACAGTGATGGTTTCTGAGGGGGATTCGCCTTTCGAACCTCTTTTGTTCCCGACGGAGCGGGAGGCCCAGATGGAGATGGCGGATCGGATGATGAGCAAGCTTGAGGAGTTTATCGACGGGGAACGGGACTTCGATGATGCGGTCGCTTTGGATGAGCATGTGTTGGAGGTTGTCCGGCGCGGCGACGGGAAGATTTTTCCTAAAGACTACGCGATGCCGCCGGGCTTTGGCGGATGGTGAAGAGAATAAACTTTGAGAATGGATCGCGAGGGGCGGGTTTTGAGGGTGGCGGCAGGCGAGGGAACATCGAACATTGAAGTGGAGAGTTCGCCTGCGGCGGGAAGGTGAAGCGGCGGACCGGAGTGCGGAGTGCGGGGGCATGACCCCGCTTTCCCGCTGGCCGACATGTCGGCCAGCGGGAAAGCTCCGACATGTCGGAGCAGTCCAGATAGGAATAGCCGCAGACTACCGACTTCGAGGATGCGGTCGCTTTGGATGAGTCTGTTTTGGAGGTTTGGCGCGGAGTCGGGAAGATTTCCTCTAGTGTCCTGTGAAATTCATTTTGGCGGATGGATTGCGACACTTGATTGCTGCAGATCAAAGAGTTTAGGCACCGCGAATCTTGCGAATCTGACGAATCACTCAGAGTAAAGAGGGGGAACTTCTCAGCTTCAGCATGAATCGTCTTCAAGATTCGTTGAATTCGCCAGATTCGCGGTGCCTTCCTCTTTGTTTGTAAGAAAACGAATGATTCACCTATCAGGACATCGTCCGCCAGAATTTATTATACGAGATACTAGGTTTATCCAGGCACGGATTTACGGATGGTTTTCAAATCGGTATCATCCTAACCCCACCCAAAAGCCCGCCGAGGTCAGGTGTTCTCGCTCGTGGATCACAGCCATTTCATCCTTTTGAAGATGATCAACTGGATCACGGCGATGGCGGCCATGATGGCCATCAAGCCGAGGTAGCCGTGCGGGTGATAGAGTTCGGGCATGTTGAGCGGAAGCTTTTCGCCGGAGGGGGATGCGGGGGCGAAGTTCATGCCGTAAACGCCGACGATGAAGGTCAGCGGGATGAAAATGGAAGTGATGACGGTGAGCACGCGCATCACCTCGTTGGTGCGCAGGCCGACGCTGGAATGATAGAGTTCCATCAGTGAAGCGGTGAGTTCCTTGTAGCTTTCCACCAGGTCCATCAGTTGGACGGTGTGGTCGTAGCAGTCGCGCAGGAAGATCTTGGTGGGGGAGGTGATGTAGCCGGAGGAGTCGTGGAGCAGGCCGTTGATGACATCTCGCAGCGGCCAGACGAAGCGGCGCATCTGGTTGAGGCTCCGCTTGTATTCGTGCAGCTGGTGGACCATCTCGCGGGACGGCCTTTCCAACAACTCGTCTTCGAGTTCCTCGATGACTTCGCCAAGGCTTTCGAGCACCGGGTAGTAATGGTCGATGATCGAGTCGAGCAGGGCGTAGGCGAGGTAGTCCGCCTTGAGCTTGCGGATCGATCCGCGGCCGGAGCGGATGCGGGCGCGGATGGGATCGAACACGTCATACTCGCCCTCTTCCTGCACGGTGATGACGAAGTTTTTCCCGAGAAACAAGCTCACCTGCTCGCCACAGATGGTGTGGCTGTTATCCTGATAGACCATCTGGGCGACGATGAAGAGGTAGTCGGGCGCTTGCTCGACCTTCGGGCGCTGGCCGGTGTTGAGGACGTCTTCAAGGGCGAGCGGGTGGAGGTTGAATTTTTGACCGAGGATTCCGAGGGCTTCCACGTCGCCGAGGCCGTCGATGTTGATCCAGGTGACCTTGCGGTTGTCGAGATGGTCGGCGAGTTCGGAGAGGTCGGTGATTTCGCGTTCATCGAGACTGTCCTTGTTGTATTCGATGATTTGGATTCCGGGTTTGCGGCTTTGGCCATCCACCAGATGTGGCGAGAGGGTGGCGGGTGGCGATCCTGGCGGGCCGTGGCGCTTGGTGAACATGGTCGCGAGTGTAGGGGGCGCGGCGGCGGAATCAAGAAGGCCGCGGTCTCAGGGTTTTAATCGAGTTTGACCAGGTTCGGGCAAACGCGGTCGGCTTCGAAGTCCGCTAGATTGGAGAGCGTCGTTTTGGAAATGTTCGTCATCGCTTCGCGGGTGAAGAAGGCTTGGTGGCCGGTGACGAGGACGTTGGGAAAGGTGGTTAGGCGCATGAAGACGTCGTCTTGGATGATGCGGAAGGAAAGGTCCTCGAAGAACAGCGCGGATTCTTCTTCATAGACATCGAGCGCTAAGCCGCCGATGCGGCCGGACTTGATGGCGGTGATGGCGGCTTCGGTATCGATGAGCGCGC
>JBEGUC010000114.1:0-5627 GCA_041179105.1 Verrucomicrobiota bacterium
AAGTCTTCGAGCGGAATTTCCGCGATCGGGGCGAGTTAGGCGCGTCGATTAGCATCTGGTGGAATGGCACCGAAATGATTTCCTGCGGTCATGGCTGGTGCGAGCGGGAGCAACTCCGCGAGTGGACTGTGGACACGCTAGTGCCTGTCTATTCGGCGACGAAAGTCCCGGCGGCGGCGAGTTTACTGCTGGCCTTGGAGAGCTGCGGGCTTTGCGCGGAAACTCTGGTGCGCGAGGTTTGGCCGGCATTTCCTGTGGAGAGCGCGCGGTTTTCCCATCTGCTCTCGCATCAATGCGGGCTGGCCGCGCTGGACCAGAAGGCAGGGGTCTTGGAGCATGCGGAGGTGGTCGCCGCCATCGAGGCACAGGCTCCGGCGTGGAACCTCGGCGATGGCCAAGGCTATCACCCGCGGACCTTCGGGGCGCTGGTGGACGAGCCGGTGCGCCGCCTGACCGGGCAGCCGCTCGGCAGTTTCTGGCGGGAAAAAATCGCCGAGCCGCTCGGCCTGGATTTCTGGATCGGTCTGCCGGATAGCGAGTGGCCGCGGGTGGCCCGGCTCTATCCGGGTAAGGCCGGCAAGGACGATCTGGTAGATGCCTTTTACAAACAACTCACCACTTCCGGCACCTTCACTCGGCGCGCATTCTCGTCGCCGCGTGGGCTGCACGCGATCCATGAAATGAACGAGCCCCTCGCTTGGGCAGCTGGCCTGCCCGCGCTCGGCGGGGTGGGCACGGCCTCGGCGTTGGCGAAGTTCTACCAAGCGGCCATCGGCTCCATCGAGAGCCCGCTTTCCCCGGCGGTCCGGCAGGCGCTCGCGACGGCGCAAATTTCTGGCGACGACCGCGTGCTGCTGCGGCCCACCACGTTCACCTGTGGCGCGCAGCAGGATCCGCTGGATCAATCCGGCGGCAAGATCCGGCACATTTACGGCCCGTCGCTTGCAGCCTTCGGCCATCCGGGTGCAGGTGGCAGCCACGCACTCGGCGATCCCGCGACCGGAATTTCCTTCGCCTATGTGATGAACCAAATGGACCTGAGCGTGATGCCCGGCGTGAAGTGCCTGGAAATGGTGGACGCGTTGTTTTCCGAGGTTTGATGGGGACTCTTCTTCTGACAATTCGTTTTTGGAAAGCGGCTCTGGCTGAAAATCGCGCTTGAACGTCACCGCCTGCGGGGTTGCATTCCGGCCGTGAATTCTCTGCCTGCCCGCTCTTTGCACGATCTCGGATTTTCCGAGCTGGTGGCCGCTCTGGCTGCGGACGGCGTGATCCTGCATCACGCCAAGGTGCTGTGGCGGGCGATCCATGGCGAGGGCGAGCTGGATCTGGCAGGGCGGGCGTTTTTGCCGCCGCTCAAGCGCTGGGTGGAGAAATCCGTGGGCGAGGGAAAAGCGTTTTTCCTGGATGCGCCCGAGGTCGTCGATGAAATCCACAGCTCGGACGGGCTGACCCGCAAGTTTCTCCTGCGCCTGCGCGATGGCCAAACGATCGAGACCGTGCTGATGGGCTACGCCGGTCGCCAGACGGTTTGCGTGAGCACGCAGGCGGGTTGCGCGATGGGGTGCGTGTTCTGCGCGACCGGGCAAATGGGCTTCGTCCGCCACCTGCGGCCGGGGGAAATCGTGGCGCAAGTGCTGCACGCCCGGCGGGTTTTGAAATCGATTGATCCAAAAAAGCGGCTGCGCAACATGGTGCTCATGGGCATGGGCGAGCCGCTGCACAATTACGACTCGGTGATGCTCGCGCTGGAAACTATTTCCGACGTGCGCGGCCCCGGCATCGGGCCGACGAAGATCGCGATCAGCACGGTGGGAGTCGTCCCGAGCATCCTGCGGTTAGCCGACGAGCAGCGGCCCTACCGTCTGGCCGTTAGCTTGCACGGCTCGACGGAGGAGGAACGCGCGGCATTGGTGCCCGCCAGCAAGCGTTGGTCGCTGGCGATGTTGATAGACGCCTGCCGGAAATACGGCGAGATCACCGGCAAGCGGATCTTCTTCGAGTGGACCTTGATCGCCGGGAAAAATGATTCTCCCGAAACCGCCCGCCGCCTCGTCGAGCTGCTGCGCGGGATCGACGCGCACATCAATTTAATCCCGCTCAACCCGACCGGCGGCTTCGCGGGGAAGCAAAGCGAATCCGGGCACGCATTTCAGAAAATCCTAATCGCCGGCGGATTCCCATGCACCTTTCGGCAGCGCCGCGGCATCGACGTGGCGGCCGGTTGCGGGATGCTGAAGGCCGAGAAACGGGCGCGGCCGGGTTAGCGGAATGAATTCCGGGCTCCAATTCAGGCAGTTTGGCTTCTCACTATTTCATCAGGGTGACACGGCGTAGGCGTCTTGTTCCAGCAATCAGCAGGCACCTCTGGTTCCTCGGCGCATTTCGCGGCGCGGGTCGGATTCCTGCTTTCCGTGCCACCTTTTTTGTGGAATGAAATGCCTGCGGTAAATTCATCCGGGTGGCTTCTCCGGTATCAGACTGCTTCATGAAACGAAATTTACGGCCTGTCATTACCTTCGGGATCGTCGCGTTCTGCGGCCTTCTCGGGTGGTGGGTGTTTTCGCAGGTTGGGGGAAATCAGGTGCTCCGCCAGCCGGAGCGACCGCTGCGGGGAATTTCTGCCGCTGCTAGGTCCAAGGCTCAGCGGCTCACGAAGCACCTCGTTCGCGACGAGTTCCGGGACGGCACGACGGTGGAGATTTTTGCCAGCAGTGAGCCGGGCGAGGTGATTCTGCGTTTTCCCTCGGAGGAAACTTACGGCAACTTCCTGTTCGCGCTCGAGGGCGGCGGCAAGACCCGCTTGGTCGCCCGGCTGGACCCGCTCAGAGCCATCCGTCTCAGCTACGACGAGTGGGCGGATCTCTCGGACTTGTTGGCCGGGGAGAATATCATCGCTTATGATTCTCTGCCCTCCGTGCCTGCCCCGACTCCGGTGGGCGGCGGCTATCAGGACGGACTCGTCGGATTCGGCGACGGCCTGCTGCCGTGGCTCGGCATCACCTCGGACAATTCCCAGTGGGGAGCGGGTGTGAAAATTGCGATTCTCGACACCGGCGTGGTCCCGCATCCCGCGCTGCCGGGGCTTTCCAAATCCATCGCCATCACGCCGTTTCCGCTGGATTTGGCGGACACTCGCGGCCACGGCACGGCGGTCGCCTCGCTCATCGCGGGCAATGACCCGTCCGCGCCCGGAGTCGCTCCGGCGGCGGAAATCATCTCCATCCGGGTCGCCGACGAGTCGGGAAAAGCCGATTCCTTTGCGCTCGCCGCCGGCATTCTCGCCGCCATCGACGCCGGCGCGCAAATTATCAATATTTCGATGGGGACCACCGAGAACAATCCGCTCATCGAGGAAGCCGTGCTCTACGCCCAGTGCCAACAGGTTCTGATCGTCGCGGCATCGGGAAATTCCGAGCAATCCGACGCTTCCTATCCTGCCGCCTATCCGAGTGTCATCAGCGTCGGTGCCGTGGACGCGCGCGGCGAGCACCTCGAGTTTTCCAACTACGGCACCTATCTCTCGATCACCGCGCCCGGCCATGCGCTCAATGTGGCGTGGCCGGGGAACCGTTTCGCCCGGATCAGCGGAACCTCGGCCAGCGCGCCCATCGTCACCGGTGCCATCGCCGCGACCATGTCGAACGGCTTCGGCGTCACGATGAGCGCCAGCCAGGCGGCGGAAATCGTCATGAATCACTCGAACGAAGCCGGCATCCCAGGGCCGGATTCCGAATACGGCGTCGGCATCATCGACATGGGCCGCGTCATGAGCCGCAGCATTCCGGGGATTGTCGATGCCGCCATCACCCAGCAGCGGATTTTGAAATCCAGCGATCCGGCCGGCAACGATGAAATTCAGGTCACGGTGCAAAACCGCGGCACCACGATCCTTGTCAACACGCTCGTTGAAATCATCACGCCCGTCGGCAGCCGCCAGTTCAACGCGACGACCCTCGCGCCCGGAGCGGTGCAAACTTTTTCCATGCCGATCCGACTCGGCGGCCTGCCGAAAAACGAGCCCGTGAAAGTCAGCTCCACGCTGGATTTCGGTGCGATGGCGCAGGACATCACGCCGTATAATAACCGGCGGAGCGACGCGCTTTACCGGCGGTGAACGGGAGCGCGGAGTTGATTCTGCGCCTTCGCCTCAATAATACGGCTTGAGCATCCAGTAACAGACCGGGCCGGTGACGGCGACGTAAAGCCAAAGCGGGAACACCCAGTGGGCGAGCCGGCGATGCGCGGCGAAGCGGTTCGTCCAGCCGGCGATGAAAGTGAAGAGGATGAATGGCAGGCTGACCGCCGCCAGCGTGATGTGGGAAATGAGCAGGATCAAATAAAGTCCCCGCAGCGGCGCGCCTTTCGGGAATCTGGTTTCCACGGTGGTGAAATGATAGGCGACGTAGCAGAGCAAGAATAACACCGAGAGTCCCATCGCCGTGAGAATCAGATTGCGGTGCAGTGCGATTTTGCCGTTCTTCACGGCGACGATGGCGGCGACCAGCGCGATGGCGACGAGCGAGTTGAGCAAAGCGTGGACGGGCGGCAGGAAGGCGAATGACCAGCCGTCCGGCAGCGGAATCTTTGCGCCGCGCATGGCGACGACTAGCCCAAGCACCAGCGCGGATAGAATCCAGGCAGCGACGCCGAGTTTCTTCGAAAGCTCTTCCTGCGGCGGGCGGGCGAGCCATTGCTTGCGTTCATCGTCCATCAGATGCCGGGGGTTTCGTTTTTCTCAAGCTCCGCGCGGATGCGGGCGAAGAGCTCGTCCTTGAGCTTCTGGTAGAGATTTGGGTCGAGCTTCTTGCCTTCCTCGGAGCGGGCGTCGGCGAGCGGCCACTTGCCGATGACCTTGAAATCGCGGTCCACCAGGATGAAGCCGAGGTCGTGGGCGTATTTGCCGTTCGCCTCGATATCGAGCGGATCGGTGCGCTGGCGGATGCCGAAGAATTTGAGTTCCTTTTCGAGATACTCATGAGTGGATTTGGCGTCGCCGGCATTGAGGAACCACCAGTTCTTGCTGTCGGCGCTGAGCGCCTTGGCGTAGTCGGCGAGTTTCTCCTGCTTGTCGTTTTCCGGGTCCACGGAAATGCAGGTGATGTGGAAATCCGGGTGCTTGCCGAATTCGTCGTAGAGTTTCCGCAGCTCCTCGCCGTTGCGGACGGCGCAGTGCGGGCAGATCGCGAAGAACTCGGCGACGATCCACACCTTGCCGCGGAGGTCGGAGAGTTTCACCGGTTGGTTGTCCTGATTGACGGCGGATAGATCTTTGGAAATTTCAAACCACTGCGGCGCGGTCTCCTTGCCGGTGTTGACGACCACGGGTGCTTGATAGGGCGTGTTCAGCCCTGGCCGGAGCCACATGGCGAGGCTGATGATGCCGACGCAAATCGCGGCGACACCGGTGTAGAAGAGGGCGATGGTGGTGGTGCGTTTCATCAGTTTTTAACAGGTTCCGCCAGCAGCTTGTCGATGGTGGCGTTGAGCAGGGCTTCGAGTTCTTGGGCGTTAGTATTGGCGGTGCCGGTCTTGGCTCCCTTGGCGTCCCAGGTGGCGGCTTGCTCGAAATCAAAGGTGGCGATGAATGGCGGGCCGCCCTGTTTCTGCGGCACCACGGCGCGGCG
>JBEGUC010000115.1:0-5528 GCA_041179105.1 Verrucomicrobiota bacterium
GCCATACTGTCAAAGAGCTTGTTTCGAGGGGACTAAAAAGCCGATCGGGTAAGTTCACTTCAGTGAGCACCTCGATCGACGCTTTGTCTCTCGGTCGCCCTCCGTCGTGGCGACGGGCGGAACCTATCCCCCTCACCCGTCTCCGGTCAATCCATTTTGTGATGTTTTTTGAAAATTTTTGCAGAAACAATCACAACTCGTTGATTATAAGATGAGATTATTGGATACGCGCTGCCTCAATATCTTCCACGAAGGCTTTCGCTGCCATCAATCTTTGACCCCAGCCTCGCATTGAAGCCATCTGGAGATCAGTTCCGCTCAATTGCCGGTCATGTGTCCGCGAGAATCTCATCAATGAACGCGGTCAACTCCTAGGCATCCGATGCGATTGATGACATTCGCACGGCTTGACCAATCCGCGAAGACGGGTTCCCAAACACCATCAATCCCAGAACCCGTGGATCTTGTCGATCTCCCGGCGATCGCGCTTCGTCGGCCGTCCCTTGGCCGCCTCCTGTTTGGCGATCTGCCAGAGCTTCAAAGCCTCGTAAATTTCCGGTTTCGTCAGATCCTCGTAACAAGCCTGCGCCTCAGGAGCTGCCACCCGCTTGACAATCACCGTCTTCACCGAAATTTGCCGCACTCCCGGCCCTTCGACGAAGGGGACTTCCAACAGATCTCCCGAATGCACCGGCGAGGCCGGCTTCAGCGGATGCCCGTTGCGCTTGAGCTTGCCCGTCGCACACGCATCCCCAGCCAGCCTTCGGGTTTTGAAAAACCGGGTGGACCACAGCCATAGATCGGCACGAACGGATTGGGACACGGCGTGAAATTGACGCAAATACGCGAAATGTGCAACCCCTGTCGCGCCACCAGCTTCAGCTTTTCTTCGGATAGAGGTGATCCAAAATTTCGCGGAGCTGAGTTTCCATGAGTGACTGGATGGCATCGAGTCCGCCAGCAGCGAGGGCCGCGGAGATTTCCTTGCTGTGATTTGTGGTCCAGTCGTCGATGAATTTCTTCCACCGCGCGGGCCATGTGGAGGGGATCGGCTCTTCCCAGTGGCCTTGGCCGCGACCGACGTGAGCGATCATGAGGTAACGCAGGGCGGAGGCCGTCCATTCGTCTAGCAAGAACTTTTCGCTCCATTGCAGGCGGTTCACGCCGTCGTCGCCCTTCATTTTTTGGTAACCATATCCGAGCGCGTAGGCGGCGAGTCCACCGATGAACGCGCCCGCCACGGTGCCGCCGCCGAAGCTGAGGCCGCCTGCGTGGACATCTGCGATGAGTCCGCCGATCGCGCCGGAGCCGATACCGCCGAGGATGGCCCAGACTTCCGGCGGAGCGTCGGGTTGGCGGTCGCGGAGGCCGTCCACCATCGATTCCACGCGGTCGCGGGGCAGGCCTTCCAGTCCGTGCGCGGCGAGCAGTTGGACCATCGTCTGATGGCTACGCTCGACGAGCGAGGCGGTGAGCGCGGCGCGGGCGCGCTCGTTTTGCGGAGTGGGCTTGCGGGTGGCGAGGGCGACTGCTTGTTCCACCAGCGATTCCTTGTCCACCACCGCGCGGTCGGTGGAGGTGGCGGCGAGGGCTTTGGCTAGCAGATGGATCGTGTTCGTGAAAACTGCGTCGTGGTGGACTTGTTTCCAGGAGGAAACGAGGCGCTCGAAGTGCGGGCGCTTTTCAGCCGTTAGCAGTGGGGCGATGCGCTGGAAGAGGATGGATTCCTGCACCCAGCAACGCATCCAGCCGTCGAGCGGCATGGCGTCGTGGACGAAGGGAAATTCCGCGAGGGCGGCGCGCCAACCCTGGACGAGCACGCTGTCGCGCTTGTCGTCGGGCAGGCCGGTTTGATTGAGGAGCAGGAAGACGGGCTTGCCGATGCAGCCGAGAATTTCCATTTCCGCGCGCACTTCCGGACTGCCAGCAGGGTCGGCATGGGCGTCGAGCAGATAGAGCACGACATCGGCGTCGTTTTTCGCGTTGAGCAGGCATTGCTGGCTGCACCAGACCGGCCTATCGGCCCAGCGGTCAAAGGCACCTAGCAGCCAGGCGACGATGCCCGTGCGCTGGAGCCGCTGTTTGAGACGCACCGAATCGCCGAAGCCGGGCAAGTCCCATAATACCACTTCCGCCTGCTCGTCCTTGGCCATGACGTGGCCGTCCGCGATGTCGGTGACATGCGGGCGATCATCGACCACGCCGATGTCGCGGCGCAACAGCGTGCGGGCGAGCGTGGTTTTGCCGAGGTTCGTGTGACCTGCCAGACTGAGCGCGATGCGTTGCATAGGATTGAGGAAGTTAGGAAAATCATTCGATCCGGCGCAAGAAGTCGGGCGGCGCGAGGGACGGGTCCGCAGCTGCACCGTCTTGCAGCGGAAGGAGCGAAAATTTCCGGGCATGCGCGAGTTCGGACCAGGCGCAGATGCGGGCATCCAAGCGGCGGGCGTCGAACTTCGCGCACTCGAGAGCAACGAGCAGGCCGCCGGGCTCGTTGGAAAACCGCGCCCAGACAGAGTCTAGCAGCGCGCCGTGCACCTCGTTTTCCGGAGTGGCGTGCGCATCGAAAACCAGCACCGCACCGCCACAATCTGCGGCCCGTGACCAGAGGCCGTCCCAGACCGCGTCCTCGTCGCCATAGGCGCCGCACGGCATCCAACAGGCGCGAGCGTTTTGTCCCCATGCTTCACGGACGAGGCGCTCGACGGCGTCGTGGCTCGGGCCGGCCGTGATGGTGGCGGGATTTTTGAAACCGAATGGCAGCACGGCGATTCCGAGATTGGTGCCGTGTTTGGCGAGGGAGAGCGTCCGCCGCAGGTAGGGATCCTTGCGCGTCCATGGCGGCGGCGTGGTGCGCTTGCGGGCGGAGCGGATGCCGGAAACGAAGGCGAGAATCAAGCGCGGCAGGACGATCCATCCGCACAGGGTGACCGCGTAAAGATGAATCCATGGCCCCGCGGGTGAGCCCTCGCGGGAGGCTGTGCGTCGCAGCAATTCCCACGCTTCGTTAGAGCCGGGCAGCGGGATGCCGGTGATCCGCGAGGCGGGGCCGAGGAGAATTTCCAAAAACGCGCCCACGCCGCGTGCATCAAGCCAAGTGCTTTCCCAGCCGGCGAGATAGCCGGTGAAGAGGCCGCGAAAATAGAGTGCGGCGAGCAGACCGAGCGTGAAGCAGGCGCTGCCGGCGTGAAACCACGAGACGATGGCGGACGCGCACCAGGATCGCATCCACGCAGCAACCGCAAGGGCGTAGGCTTCGGCGGATTTGTTAGCAAAATGCTTACCGGCCATGCCGCCTTGAAGGCGGTCGGCAAGGGTGGCGATGATCCCGCGCTTCGATGTTTCCCCCCGCTGGTGAAAACGCTCCGCGACTAGCAAAATATAAACGACAGTATTCCAAATCAGGACCAGCAGAAACGGCCCTGCCAGCAGATCAAATGAGCGGGAAAGACCCGCGCCGTGAGACGCCCAGCCGATGACGAAGGCAGCTAGGCACAAGCCGATGCCCGGCCATTTCAAATCCCAAATCGCAGGGACCGGGCCGACCTCAGCTAGTGCGCGATCCCCCAGCAGCCCTGCGCGGATAGAAAGAAACCGCCACAAGCGGGAATCCAGCGGAGCGCTGTCTGCGGCGGACTCCGGCTCGCCGGCGAGGGCGATCGCCTGGCGGGCCGCCTGCTCGCGCTCGGTCCATGGCACCGACTCACCGCGCGGATCGGCTTCCTCGGCGGCACGGACGAGCAGGATTTGGAGAATGGACTCGGGTTTCACGGCTGGCAGCAGACTACATGACGGACCGCAGTTGCAAAAACCGGAAAATCAATTCGGAGAAGGATCAAGGCTCTCGTCCGCCGCATTCCGTAGCACTCCACCTATATCGTCGGCTTGACAGTCTTGGTCAATAAAGGGTTTCTGAAGGCAAACGATGGAGAAACGACCAATGGCAAGTGTCAAGTTGACGCGACTGGAGGCCCGGACACGGGTCATCCGGAGGGCCGGAAACATCGTGTTCGTGGTATTTTGCATGGCGATCGGCTTCGTGGTGGTGGCAACGGCCTTCCCGCAGCGACGCGAGTTAGAAAAGCTGGAGGCGAAGCTGAAACTGGCCAAAGAGCGCGAGGAAAAGATTCTGGCCGATCGCGAACACCATCAGATTGAGCACCGGGCCTTGCGCGAAGATCCCGCATTTTTGGAAATCCACGCCCGCGACCGCTTGGATTACTACCGCACGGGCGAGCGGATCTTGAAGTTTGAGAGCGATCGTTGATGCACGTTTTTTCAGCTTTGCCACCGGATCCGCGTTAATCCCGTGTCCATGCGCAACAATATCGAGCGGGTTTTGATCGCCCAAAAGTTCACCGACGACGATGTGGGCTTTGAAATCGGTGACAAGTTCGTGGTCGGCCACGGACTAACCGACCAAGTCACCGATCGAGCCGAAGTCTGGGGAGAACAGCCGCTTGTAGGTCCGCGCAGCGTAGCCGTCTGTCATGCCGGAGAGAAAATCGCAGACCAACCGCGCCCGCGTTGATTCGTCCGGGGCTGCGGCGATTTCCGCAGCGGTGTCCGCAGGGAGGAGTTGGAAATCCTGACCGTCGATCCTCTGTTGGGAAATGTAGCGCTCGCCGAGCACTTCCCATAACTGTCGTAGCATCCGGCTGCCCTTGTGTTCGAGCTGTTTGAGCTGCGGTGACAGGAACACCACTTCGAATGCGAGGCACTTGAACATCCTGGACTCGGCCTTCACCGACTCGTCGATGGCTAGCCGGAAGCGGTAGCGGTTGGTCGTGCCGCTCAGGAAGTTGACGTCCGTTTCCAAGTGGGTGGACTGGATATATTTACCGATGCGTTTGCCGACGAAGGGATCGACGCGCTTCCTACGGATCGCTTTCATGAGATCGCCTAACGGAGTCGAATCTCCAATGGACTCACCGTGTTTCTCGGCCCATGCTTCGATTTTTTCGATGTTGAGAAATCCGGCGCGCACGCTGTCAGATAGATCATTGAGCGAGTAGGCGGTGTCGTCCGCCCAATCCATCACCTGGCACTCGATGGACTTGAACTTGTCGCGCGTCTTGCCGGGCGTGAGTTCGAGTGGGAAGTCGTTTCCGCCCATCGCCCAGTCGAGATACGCGTGCTGCGAGTCGTAGATAAAGTGGTGCTCCGGTTGGTTTCCGAGCTCGGTCCACAGCGATTTATATTTCAGCACGCCGTCGAGAAACGCGCGCGTCGGGTCCATGCCGGCGCGTTTCGCGGAGAAAATCCGCTCGGTGAGAAGTCGCAGCGTTTGCGCATTGCCCTCGAAGCCGCCGTGCCCGCGCATCAGATAGTTCAAAGTCCGCTCGCCGGCGTGGCCGAAGGGCGGATGTCCGAGATCGTGCGAAAGGCAAATGGCCTCAACCAAATCTGGATCGAGGAAAAAATCATCGCCCAGCGGGCCGTCGGGCTGGCTTTTCAGCCAGTAGGAAATCGATTTGCCGATCTGGGCGACTTCGAGCGAATGCGTCAGCCGGGTTCGATAGAAATCA
>JBEGUC010000116.1:0-5468 GCA_041179105.1 Verrucomicrobiota bacterium
AAAAAGGAAGGCCGTCGCCCACTTCTGATCGCCTGCGACCTCTATCGACCCGCCGCCATCGACCAGCTCGCCATGCTCGCGAAGCAGATCGACGTCCCCTGCTACACGCCGGAAGCGAGCGAGACAGACGTCGTCAAGGTCGCCAAGGACGCGCTTGCTTGGGCCGAGAAACAACAAGGCACCGTGCTCATCTTCGACACCGCCGGCCGCCAAGAAATCGACGAGCGCCTCATCGCCGAGCTCAAGCGCCTGCACTCCTTCCTCAACCCCAAGGAAACCTTGCTAGTCGCCGACTCCGCCACCGGCCAGCAAGCCGTCTCCGTCGCCGAGCACTTTGATAAAGCCGTCGGCATCACTGGCATCATCCTCACCAAGCTCGACGGCGACGCCCGCGGCGGAGCGGCTCTCTCGATGCGCGCGGTCACTGGCAAGCCCATTAAATACGCCGGCGAGGGGGAAAAATTAGACCAACTCTTTGAATTCCACCCGAGCCGCATGGCCGACCGTATCCTCGGCATGGGCGACATCGTCGGCATGGTCGAGCAAGTCGCCGGCAAGGTGAACGAGGCGGACGCCATGCGCTCCATGGAGCGGATGAAGGAAGGTAAATTCGATTTCACCGACTTCCTCGATCAGATGAAAATGATCCAGAATCTCGGCCCACTCGAAGGACTGCTCGGCCTGATGCCCGGCTTCAGCAAGATCAAGAAACAGCTTCCTGCCGGCGCATTCGACACCAAAAAACTCAAGCGCACCGAAGCCATCGTGCTCTCAATGACACTCGTCGAGCGCACGCGACCCGAGATCATCAAAGGCTCGCGCCGCCAGCGCATCGCCGCCGGTTCCGGCACCTCCATCATGGAGGTCAATCAACTCATCAAACAATTCGGCGAGATGCGCAAGATGATGAAATCGCCCAACAAAATGAACGCCATGATGAAGCAAATGGGCGGCGCGGGTGGCATGAAGGAAATGATGAAAGGCCTCGGCGGCGGCAAGTTCCCGTTCTGAAAATTTCTCTAACCGCCAAAACCCACGGTTTCCCGTTCCTGTGAGACTGCGGGGACCCCAGTGATTTCCAAAAGATAATGGAATGAGTGATTCATCCACACCCGCCTCAAATCTCTGGGGTTCGCACAGTGGCATAATGCAGATTGACTGTCCCTCTGCACCGATTAATCAATTTTTGTAAGCATGCCCCCCGCAGGAGACTTTCAGCCCTATCAATCCGACTCCCCGCGAGTCGGGATCATCACGCAATGGGTGGATGAGAAGGGATTTGGGTGGGTGGAGTCGAGTGGGAAGCGGTTTTTCGCGCACATCAAAGACTTCGACCGGGGGCAGCGCAGGCCACAGGCGGGCGAGGAGGTGCGCTTCATTCAGGGCGTTGATCCGAAAGGGCGAGCTTGTGCGAAACGAGTGACTTTCGTGAAGGTCGACAAGGCCAATCATGCCAGGGCACACTCCAGAGGATCGGGTGGCTGGATCCGCTTGTGCCTGATGTTGGCACTGCCGTTGCTGGCACTGGTTTGGCTGCCGCTGCCATGGTGGCTGGGAGTCCTTTGGGTGTTGGTTGCCTCGTGGGTCACCGACCGCATGTATGCCTATGACAAACAGCAGGCGGTGTCGAAAGGATGGCGGGTGTCGGAGGGGTCCTTGCACCTCGCCGAGTTTCTCGGTGGCTGGCCCGGGGCGTTTCTTGCCCAGAGGAGGCTTCGCCACAAATGTTCGAAGCCGGGCTATCAGATGGGTTTCTGGACAATTGTCCTGCTCTACCAGCTTGCTGCGGCGGATGTGATACTGGACCAGCGGTTAAGCCGGGCGGTGATCGGGTTCTTGAACCGGTGACGAGGGCAGGAATCGTTAGAGCACCCTCAATCTCACAAACTGATTGAAGTAAATAGGGTCGGGTAAATAGGGTCGGGTTACGCATTTCAACAAATTGAGTGGTATTCTCATCGATTGACCGCTCGTCGCAGGCGGAGAAGCATTTTCGGGTCCAGGCCCGCAGTCGCAGTCCTCAAAATTCAACTCAATTTTTTCAACTACCCAACTCAACCCGGTCGTCACTGGCGTTCTTTGAAACTTGAACCATCTTTTAGGAGTTTGGTCGGCGAGCCATTTTGGCGGCTAAAGGAATGAGGATTTTCAGCCTTTGTAAATGTCGCCACGTGGCCCGATGGCATCGACATACAGCACTTCTCCAGTCTCGATTACGGTCACTTGCATGATGGCCCGGCAACTTCCACGAGCGCATCGCGCACCTGGGCCGCGCGGTCACGCGGCATCCGGCTGAGATAGCTAGCGGCACGGCGATGAAAAACAATGCTCCGCATCAGATCCCAAGTTCCTTTTCAAGGTCTTCGAGACTCACAAATTTTTCCATCCGCCCCGCTTCACGGTCGGCTTTTGCTTCGCGGATGCTGTCTTTTTCCTCATCGGTCAGGTCAAGCCCGTTGGTCTCAATAAAATCCACGAATTCTTCATACGGAATGACCACTTCAAGCGGCTTGCCGCCCCGGTCATACCGAACGCTTTTTTGTAAAATCACTTCCGCTGTCATGGCTCTACGATAAGGGCTTGCCGCCGTTTTACGAGTCAGGATTTTTGGGGCGCTCTGCCGGGTGGGTTTTGCTGTGGACGGGTTTGAGCTGCTCAATGGCTTCGGGGTCCCAAATAACAGACATTGGTGGGTGATGGCCATGGAGAGGGATCGATCTTCGCTTTTACTGGCAACTCCATAATTTTGGCCTTTGGCGGCGCTTTACAGAGGTGAGGAACCGGGACAGTTACGGCCGTAGTGTGAACCTAAATGGGATTCCGGTCACCGGCCCGGAGGGCCTCGCGGGTTCAACCTCCCAGAATCGCCCTTGTGAGGGCGAAATCAAAGGAAACCACGTAGCCAGCGGCAGCAAGCAGCAGGTTTCGTGAATTTCAGCCACGTCTGGGGCGAGATAGGAATTCTGATTCATTCAACTGGCGGGACGTTAAAACAGCCCCCCGGTATCCAGCAAAAATCCCATGACATTGCCCGCGCATCAGACTCCGCCCTCATTACCTGCCGGAGGACGATGCGGTGCTGGACGCTGCCATCGGCGAGGCCGTGGAAATGATCGTTGGGGTGGACTGCTCCGACATGTCCCACGCAGTCCAAAAAAGAGCCGCATGATTCGAGGACGGCACAAAGCACGGGGGAATTCATCCTCGGAATCGGTCTGGTAAATGCCTTGCTAGATGGTGTTTCCGGCGGGCTGTCTCGACAAAGGTTTCGGAATCGCTGGGGATCGCTGGGGCCTTGACCTCCGGCTGGATGCGTGACAGAAAACCCACAGAGCGGGCGCATTCACTGAGCCGCCGATTTCAAAACCAACCAACGATCTCATGAACATCATCACACGACTTGGCATGTTTGCCACCGCTGGAGCCGCACTCGCGCTTTCATCATGCGCCACTGGCGGTAAATCGCCTTCCGGAATTCTATCGAATTTCTCACAGCTAGACGCTGGCTATGGCACGGAAAACGCGGTTTCCTCCTACCTCAAGCCGGGCGCGGAACTCAAGCAATATGACAGCGTGATGATCGATCCAGTGACGACCGTCGTCGCTTCCCCGGGCGTGAGTCCCGCAGTGACGGAGCAACTCGCGGCCTACCTGAGCGAGTCGCTGCGCAGCCAGATGACCGACTTGAAAATCGTTAGCACTCCCGGACCCAAGACCCTCCGGCTCCGCACAGGCTTGACCGATGTGATCAGCGCCGCACAAGCCGGTAAAGGCGTGACGACAGCGCATGCCGCGCCACGCGCCACCTTATCCGGTAATCTGGGTTCCGCCGCCGTGGCAAACCTCGTTTCTAACGTGGCGTTCGAGGGAGAAATCCTCAACTCCATGACCGGCGAGCGGCTGGTGGCGCTGGTCGATCATCGTCTCGGATCGAAGCGCGAGGCAACCGAGAATACCTCATGGGCGGCCGTCCGCAGCGGCGTGAACCAGGGCGTGATCAGGCTCCGCGACCGCTTCAATGCGTCGAAAGCACGCTAACGACTCATCCTGTTTCTTGACCTCGTGGGATGCTGGCTTCCGGGACGGAAGGTGGAGACAGGTGCGGGTGGTGGCCGCCACCCGCAGCAAGCACTTCATCGACACCATCAAGATCATCGCGCACTTCTGCATCGAACTCAACGCCACCGAGACGACTTATCCGGGAGCTGACCTGCGGATGATTTTCAAATCGGCATCATTTTAAAATCACCGAAAACCTCATCGAGGTCAGGTGCTCTGAAAGTATGACCCGCCAAGACGCCAAGACGCCAAGACGCCAAGAGCGCCAAGGCCCCTCCTCCCTCCGCGTTCTCCCCGCCCTCTGCGTTTCGCTTTAAACCCAAGTCATCCTTGGCGGCTTGGCGGTGAAAATCTCTTCCCTCTCACTGCTGCACTTTCGAATGAAACCGCGCTTGTTTCGGGAGAAAATTGGGGTTTGAGGTGGGGAATCAGGGCTTCGCAGTGAATTTGGAAGGCTTCGGAGTATTAGTTTGCGACGATGTTGAAGATCTTGCCGGGGATGAAGATGATTTTGCGGACGGTCTTGCCTTCGAGGTGCTCGGTGACCTTGGGGCTGGCGAAGGCGGCGGTTTTGGCGGCTTCCTCGTCGGCGTCCTTGGAGATCATGAAGCGGTCGCGGAGCTTGCCGTTCACTTGGACGACGAGTTCGATTTCGTTTCTGACGAGGGCTTCCGGGTCGTGGATTGGCCAGGGAGTTTCGGAGAGAAGAGAAGCTGGCCGACCGGTGATCGCCGCCACGCGGGCGTGGATTTCCTCGGTGAGGTGTGGGGCGAAGGGATTGAGCACGGTGAGGAGCTGAGTGAATTCTAGCAACGGCACGACCTCGGCTTGGGTGAAGGCGTTGGTGCAAATCATCATTTGCGAGATGGCGGTGTTGAAGCTGAGTTTCTCGATGTCTTCGCCGACTTTTTTGATCGTTTCGTGGACGACGCGGAGCAGCGCTTTATCGAGGCACGGGACGTCTTGGATTTTCGGAGAGAGTTTCCATTCGCCATCGAGTTCTTCGAAAGCGACGCGCCAGACGCGGGCGAGGAAGCGGGAAACGCCCTCGACGCCTTTCATTTGCCAGGGCTTCACTTGTTCGAGCGGGCCCATGAACATTTCGTAGAGGCGCAGCGCGTCGGCTCCGTATTCGGAAACGACGTCGTCCGGGTTCACGACGTTGCCGCGGGATTTGGACATTTTCTGGCCGTCCTCGCCGAGGATGAGTCCTTGGTTGACGAGTTTTTGGAATGGCTCTGGCGTGCGGACGTGGCCGAGATCAAAGAGGACCTTGTGCCAAAAGCGGGCGTAGAGCAGGTGGAGCACGGCGTGCTCGGTGCCGCCGACGTAAAGATCGACCATGCCAGGTTTGTCGCTGGTCCAGTAGTTTTCCGCCTCGCGGGAAATGAAGCGGTCGGTGTTTTTCG
>JBEGUC010000117.1:0-5441 GCA_041179105.1 Verrucomicrobiota bacterium
AGGGATTTAGCCGCGTCGCTGCGGGCGGCGAAGAAGGCGGGGACGAGGGCGGCGAGGGAGCAGAGGATGAAGGCCATGAGGGCGAACGAGCCTTGTTCCCACGGGTTGTTGTCGGCGGGCAGGGTGTTGAAGCCGATGAATTGGGCGGAAAACGGATCGAAGCCGAAGGCGCGGAGGACGTTCTGCAGATCGCCGCGGAAGTGGATGACGATGCGGCCGAGGATGACGCCGAGGACCGCACCGAGCGTGCCGAGAATCATTCCCTGATAGAGGAAGACGCGGACGATCTGGCCGGACGAAGCACCTAGGGATTTCATGACGCCGATTTCCCGCCGCTTCTGAATGGTGATGGTGAACATGACCGCCATGATCGAGAACGCGGAGACGAGCATGATGAACACGAGGACGAAATACATCATGACCCGCTGCTGGGCGATGAGGCGGAAGAATGGCTCGTAGGCTTCACCCCAGGTGTGGAGGCGCCACTCCGGTCCCATGATTTCACCGACCTTGGTTTTAAAAGATTCGGCTTGGTAGGGATCTTCGAGGCGGAGCGAAATTCCCTGCACCGAGTCGCCGAGGCCGGCGAGGCTCTGGGCGAGCGGGAGCGGCAGGTAGAGTGCGGGGGTGACGGCCATTTGCGACGCCCGATAGACGCCCATTACTTCGACTTCCTTGGGCAGGACGAGCGACTTGAGTCCCTTGAGAGCCTCCGAGTTCATTGTCTCTGCGTCGGTGGCATTGAGGTCAGCAATGGCTTTTTCGATCGTGACCTTGGCCGCAGCGGTGAGGCGGAAAACTCCGGCGGCTTCGTCGATTTCCGAGTCGTCGAGCGTCAGCAGGATGGACTCCACCAACTCATGCTCGGTCTGGCGGATGTCGTCTTTGTAAATGGTTCGGAGCATACCGTAGAGCGCGCGCCAAGTGGCGAGGGGTAGGGTGAATCCTTCGCCCTCGGCTTTCCAATCCGCGTGGGTTTGTTCGGTGTTAGTTTTCCAATCCTTGGCGTAGGCCTCGCGCACGGGTGGCTTTTCCGTGCTTTTGAAAACCCGCATGACCTCGCGGACGTTGCGGGTGGAAACGAGGCGGATCTTGTCGCCCACCTGGAGTTTTAACAAATCGGCGACTTGTGAGGAAATGATCACCCGGTCGTCGATCCCGAGGTCGGCCGAGGAGCCGGGGTAGGATTCCTTATCGAGCATTTTCTCGATTCCCGCCATTTGGGCGGGGTCGGTGGTGTCGATGCCGCGGAAATCAACGGGGCGTTGGTCGATGGGAGCATCGATCACCACGTTGTCCGCGACGTAAGCCGTGGCGGACTCGACGTCGGGAAAATCTTTCGTCCTGGCGATGATCTCGTCCGCTTCCATGCGATCCATCGGGCCATCGCGCATCAGCAGGACGTGTGGCACGGAGTCCAGGTAGCGCTGCTTCACATTGCGCTCGAGACCGCCGAAGACGGCCATCACGACGACCAAGGCGAGCACGCCTAACATTACGCCGACCAGCGAAATGAGACTGAACGAGGAGAGCATCGAGCGGCGAGGATTGAGATACCGCCGGGCGAGGAGAAGGCTGAAGGAACGTCGTTTGATGCTGTTTGCTAACCCGTGACGGGTAGGGCGTCAAGTGATGCGAGTCCCATAGACTGCAGTGGGAAGCGAAGCGCCACACCGCCTTGGTTGTTTCAGTGTGAATCGGCGTCGGCTCACGAAGAATCCAAAGCGGTGTCGGCGCTTCGCTCTGCCACCGCAGTTCATGCCCCTATCATCGCGGGGAAAGCCGTCACCCGAAAGAAGCGCTTCGCGGGCGGCTGCGTCGGTGGCTCGCAGGACGCAGCCAGACTGACTAAAGGCCCGTCCCGCAGTCGTGGCGCTGAGGAGCGCCATCAAAACCCGCGCAGCAGCTCGGCGAAGCTGCGCTGGGTGACGCGCCAGTGCGCCTTGTGCTCAGGGCTTGAGGGTGGGATCGATGCCGTATTGGTTGGCAAATTCCGCAGCGGCATCTTTTTGTGCGGGCGGCCAATTCCGATAGATCGACTCCATCGTGCTTTGGCGCTGGGGGCCGGCTGGGAGGGTGAGCGCCCATTGCACGGCTGTTTGGGGTTCGTATTCGGCGACGGTTTTGGCATACGTCTGGACGGCGGCGTCCTTGGTCTCACCGGCGGGTGTGGCGTTGAGCCATTTGCCAGCGGCGAGGTAATCTTGCTGGGTCCACCGGCCGACGAGCGTATCGACATACTTCGCGGAGGTGCCCTTAGGTAAGGTCTGCGCCATCCAGTCGATCCAGAGGCCGGTGTCTTCCTTGGTGTAGAAATACGAGAGCCCAGCGGCAATCCGCACGGATTCCGTGGGGCTGAGTTTCGCGGCATCCAGCCAAGTGCTGGCGGTGGCGAAGGTTTCATTTCTTAAACCTTCCCCCATGGTTTCGAGCGATTCATGGAGTAGTTCATCCCGCTCTGCACCGGCTGGCAGCTTGGCGAGGTGTTCGCGCAGGGCAGCGAGGACTGCGGTCCGCTGCGAGGGGGTCTTGGAGGCAACAATGAAGGATTGGATGGTGGCAGCAGCATCGTCCGGGTCGGTTTCTCCGAGGAGCTTGAAAGCGAGCTTGGGATCCGCCTCTGCGATGCCGACGATGACGCAATCATTGAGCTCATCCATCATGCCGTCTGGGAGTTCCTGGCCATTATTTTTCGCCCAAGCGAGGGCCGCCGTTGGGTCATGTGCGGCCCATTCGCGCAGTGCTGAGTGAGCGACTTGCTGGGCCATGATGTTATTTTTTAACAAATCCAAGGACCCGGTGTAGAGACTAAGTGCATTGCTGGGGCGCTTTTCCGTAAGGAGTGACATGGCGACAGTAACCAAATTGCCACGGGTCTCAGCGGTAAGCTTTTTTTCCGCCCTGAGAATGTCGATGAGGGACTTGAGCTGCGCAGCATCCAGCGAAACAAGGTGGCCCTTGATCTCCATGAGGCGGCGGATATAGGCGGCATCCGTCTTGACAACGGGTCTAAAGCTCTGCTCCACCTCTGCTCCAAAGACGACGAAGTCGCTGGCAATAATGCGGAATGCATCGGTAGTGACCTCTCCCAAGGGCCGCGGGCGGCGCGGGTCTGTCGGGGTGATCCCAAGCTTGCGGGTCCGGTCACCTAACTGTTGCTTGATGTCGAGCCGCGCGGTGGTTTCACGGCGATTCATGAGGCCATAGATCCCGCCGATGGCGAGAATGAGGAATGTGGCGATAAGGGAGAATTTCATGGTGAGGTCACTTGAGGGATTGCCGGAAAATCTCGCGCTGTGCGGGATCTGAAACTCGCTCGATCAAGTCGGCGGCTTGTTCGAGATTGGAGCTGGCTGAGTAGCTTTTGAGAAAGGCCACCAACCCGTCATCCGTACCGTGAGTTTTCTGATCTATGAGAATGAACTTGGATGCGTCTTCGTAGCTCAACTTGCCGCCGATTTGCGCCGCTTCTGCGAGTGCTTTACCAATGATTTTTCCGACGCTCTGCGGGGCTTGGGTGCCGAGCCAAGATTCGATTTCGGCGAGATCCTGTGGGGAAATATCTTGGATCTGGGCGCTATAACTTAGCCTGGAGTTAACCGCTTGTGCGGCGGCGGCGGCACGCTCAGTGGGGGTGGCTTTCGAAGCATCTAGGAAAGCGGAGACCTTGTCGTAGCCGCCGCTGAAGACGAGTTGCTCCCCGATGTGAGCGAAGGTGCCTTGCCGCTCGGCCTCAGGGACGAGTCTCCGCACGAGGTCGATATAGACCTGCTGCTCAGGCTCACCGAGGTCTTCAAATGAGAGCTGCTGGAGGGACTCGAGGCGCTGGTCTTCCGGGACCCCCGCTAAGCGCCGAGCCGCAGCGGCAGGGTCTTCACTCATCAGACTCTCCATCAAGAAGGCCTCATATCGGCCAAGGATCTCACTTTTACCATCGAGCGTTTTGCTCAAGAATTTCCCCTCGGCGATTTGGCGGTCGAGCCAGTCAGATGCGGCTGTTGGATCTTTTTTTACCCACTCTCTGAGCGCCGCGGCGAGCTGCCGGCCGATGCCGTCAGGGTCGCTGTCGATGCGGTCGGCGAAGCGAGACAGCGCATACTCGGGGTCCTTCACGATCAGCGGATCGAGGATGGCGGACTCGAGTTTGCGGCGGACTTCGGGCGAGAGCTCGAAGCTGTCGAGATTATCTAGCGCGGTGACCAATTCCGTACGGGAAATGGTTCCTAACTTTTGATGGAACTCCGCCAACGCCAGCATCCGGGCCATATTGTCGGGGAGGGAGTCGTCCATGAGGCCGGGGATGGTCTTCCAGTTGATCTCAGCCACGGCGGTGGTGGGTGCGATTTGCACACTCGCCTGGGCAGGCCGCGGACGGGACGAGAAATTCCCGGCATCAGCGGAGGTGGTGGCAGCAGTAGTGGTGGAGGCGGTGCCTACTTCACCCTGCAAGGCGGAGATCTGCTGATCCATGGCGGAGCGGTTGCGTAGCTCCGACATATTCCAAACACAGACGGCGACCAGCGCGATGGCAGGTGGGATGAGGTGGGTTACCTTCAATTTAGGTATAATTCGTTCCAAACCAGAGATCCGTCAAGCGAGACAAAATCCGGCAGTTTCCCACCGCCTCCGCGCTCAAGGGGAAACGGGAACTCAACGACGACGAGGCCGCGCGGCTCAGGCAGCTTTGGAAGAAGCGGAGGTGGTAAATGCTGAAAAACTCAAAGGCTTAAGAGCTGAAAAGGAAGAGGCTACCGCAGAGACATCGAGCTGCTGGAATTCATCGCCAAGGACCCGCAGGCCTTCATCTGCCAACAAGGCTGGGGCCAGCGTTTAGCATTCGTTCCAATGCGTGCTATCTCAGGCTCTGGATTCGCGGTCCGTGAATCAATCGCCGCCTGGCAAGCCGAGTAGCTCGATGAGGCGTTGTAGGTCGTCGTCACCGTAATACTCGATTTCAATTTTGCCTTTTTTCGAGGAATGCTGGATGGCGACGTGGGTGGCGAGGTGCGCGCGGAGGCGGTTGGTGATGGCGCGGACGTGGATGTCCACCTCGCGGGTGACCGGGCCTTTTTTCGCCTCGCCGGGCTCGTTGGAATCAGTGTTAAGGAGGGATTGGGCGAGCTTTTCGGTGGCGCGGACGGTGAGCTGGCGGCGGATGATCTGGTCGGCGGCGAGGAGTTGGGTGTCGTGGTCTTTGATGGCAAGAATCGCCTTGGCGTGGCCGACGGTGAGGCGGGCCTGGGCGACGAGCATTTGCACGTCGAGGTGCAAGCCGAGCAGGCGCATGGCGTTGGCGACGCTGGCGCGGGACTTGCCGACGCGGGCGGCGATCTCGTCCTGCTTGAGAGTGAATTCCTCGGCGAGGCGGACGTAGCCGGCGGCTTCTTCCATCGGGTTGAGATCCTCGCGCTGGAGATTCTCGATGAGCGCCATTTCCAGCA
>JBEGUC010000118.1:0-5400 GCA_041179105.1 Verrucomicrobiota bacterium
GTCATCATCGTCGATGAAAACACCGGCCGCGAAATGCCTGGTCGCCGTTGGTCAGACGGACTCCACCAAGCCGTCGAAGCCAAGGAAGACGTCTCCATCGAGAAGGAAACCCAAACCTTCGCCACCATCACCATTCAGAACTATTTCCGTCTCTACCAAAAACTTGCAGGCATGACCGGCACCGCCGAAACGGAAGCCGCCGAGTTCCACGACATCTACCGCCTCGACGTCCTGCCGATCCCGACCAACACCTCGAACATCCGCATCGACGAGAACGACCAAGTCTTCAAAACCCGCCGCGAGAAATTCAACGCCGTCATCGCAAAAATCGAAGAAGCCCATGCCAAAGGCCAGCCAGTCCTCTGCGGCACCGCCTCCGTCGAAGCCTCGGAAACCCTCGCCCGCATGCTCAAGCGCGCCAAAATTCCGCACTCGGTCCTCAACGCAAAATTCCACCAACAGGAAGCCGAAATTATCTCCCGTGCCGGTCACCTCGGAGCCGTCACCGTCTCCACCAACATGGCAGGCCGTGGCACCGACATCAAACTCGCCCCCGGCGTCCCCGAAGCAGGCGGACTTTTCGTCATCGGCACCGAGCGCCACCAATCGCGCCGGATCGACCGCCAGCTCCGCGGCCGTTGCTCCCGCCAAGGCGACCCCGGCCGCTCCCAGTTCTTCATTTCTTTCGAAGACGATCTCATGCGGAATTTCGCCGCCGCCGACCGCATGACTCAGATGATGGAGCGCTTCGGCATGAAAGAAGGTGAAGCCCTCGAACACTCGTGGCTCAACCGCTCCGTGGAAACTGCCCAGAAGCGCGTTGAACAACGTGACTACACAGGCCGCAAGCGCGTGCTCGACTTCGACGATGTCATGAACATGCAGCGCGAAGTCGTTTACGGCTACCGCAACGAAGTCCTCACCACCGAAGTTCCGCGCGACCTCGTGAGCGAAATCATCGACGAGACCATCCCCGCCAAGGTCCACGAATACCTCGCCGACCGCGACAACAACCAGCCCGACTACAACGAGCTCCTTCATTGGGTGAACGCCACCCTGCCCGTCAGCGTCACCGCCGAGGATTTTCTCAACGCCCACAACGAAGAAGCCATCTCCGCCATGCTCGTGGACAAGGTCAAACAAGCCTATCAAATCCGCGTCGGCGACCTGCCTATGGAAGTGCTTGACCAGGAAGAACGCCGCATGGTGCTCGTCGCCATCGACAAGCAATGGCAGGCGCATCTCTATAACATGGACGCCCTCCGCGAAGGCGTAGGCCTGCGCGCCCAGGGCCAGAAGGACCCGCTCGTCGAATATAAGAACGAGGCCTACAACCTCTTTGTCACCTTGATGGATTCCATCAAACAAGAGGCCCTACAAAACCTCTTCCGCTCCGCCACGAATCTTGAAGCCTTCCTCCAACAGCTCCATAGCGCGCCGCAACAACTCCACGGTGGCGAAGCCGCGCTCACCCAGGATAACATAGCCACCACCGGCAGCTCCGCGAACATCGACCCAGCCGCCCTGCCCTCCCCAGAAGGCACCACCCTCAAGCTCAACCTGCCGAAACGCAAACCGAGTTTCTCCATCGAGAACTCCGGCCGCAACCTCCCCTGCCCTTGCGGCTCCGGTAAGAAATTCAAGCAATGCTGCGCTAAGGACGACTGAGTAGAAATTCTTTTAGAGAACTGGGAATTGCGAGATTCTGTTGTGCATTATCTCTCAAAGACCTCAAATCCCCGACAGCCATGCCATCAATGCATGGTGCGCCCTTGTTGGGTTTGACGCGTTTCCGCGCCATTTCAATATTCACGGGATCGAGAACACACTCCATCCATTCAAGCGATTCCCTTCCGCAAGTCTCTCAGACTCCAAAGCGTCCCACTTGCTGCCGCGCCATCGCCTTTCAGCTTCCTCGCACCGTCTTTGCGCTTCGGCCCGAATCGATCTCGAGCACTCGCGAATGCCTCGTTCACAAACTCCTTGCTGCCGATCACGGCACCATCCGTGAAATAGCGGATGCAGCAGCGTAACATTTTCGCGGTTCCCAGATCCTTCAAAACGGTTTCGTTGTCTTCACTCTCCAGCAGCTCCGCCGTGTTCTGGGTCACTGTAGCAACAGTCTGCGAGCGTCGCTGAATCTCTGCCCGCCCGGGTTTCCGACTGACCGCGAGGCCCATCAAGCGCCGATACAACCGCGAAACTTCCTCCCATTTCCCAGCATCCAATCCCACACCCTGATCGCAAAAATACGCCCGCACCAAGCCTTCCCGCGCCTTTTTGCCATTGCCCTTCTTTCCGCCGCCGACCGATTCGCCATAGCTGCTCCAGCGGTAATCGGCCGGGTCAGCCACCATCCCAGCGCGCACCGGATTCAAGTCGATGTAGGCCGAAATCGTTCTCGCCGCGACGCCATCTTCCACGATCACGCTCTTGAATCGGTCCTCCCACAGCGTCCCCGTGCGCGCATGCGCGCGGTTGAACCACTGACTAAAGCGTTGCAGCAGGCCCTTCATGAATTCGCCCAAATCCTGCATGCGGTAGGTGAATCGCTTGTGGATCGCCGCCACCGCCTCACCCATTCCACCCTCGTTCGAGTAAACTGCCGTCCTAGCATCCATCAATTCCTTCTCCACTCCAGCCACGAAAGCCTCGCCGTAAATCGCCGACAGTCGCTTCAGCAATTCCTCATCCGAAAGCCCGCTTTCCACCATTGGCGGAACCTCCAGCAGGATATGGAAGTGGTTGTCCATCAGGCAGTAAGAAAGCGACCGACACCCCGTGAAATTCTCCTGCATGCGCATCAAGGCCCGGAATTTCTCCTTTTCCTCCGTCCCCAGCACAAACCGCCGATCCACCACCCGTGAAAGCACATGATACAACACGGGTTTCCTAGCAGCGTTCCGCCATGCCCCTAGCCATCTTGCTTGCCTCATTTAGGCCCGTCCCTTTGAGATACAGTGACTAACGACTTCTTGGCCACCGCCCGTTAGCCCAGCAAACCGGTGGTTCGAAATCGATTTCGAGCAGAGTATCGCTGAATTTCATCGAGTAAAGACGGGGTATTGGACTGCAATCATGAAGATCCTCGCTCGCTGAAACTAGGCTGTTCTTGATACTAGACACCCTGAAGAAAAATCTTGGATTCGTTTTCTGCATTCTGTTACTAATCACCCGTTGGAGAAAACACATATGTTTTTTCCGATTCTAAGTCTCCTAACCAAATAACATACTATGAAACTCACCCACGAAATGAAGCGTTCTTTTCAGTGCCTCACCGCAGTCACGGCACTGGTCCTTGTGCAGCCTACCCTCGCCGCCGTGACCTTCACTCAATCCACCATGAATATCACCGCCACTGGCACCGGCGCAGAAATTCTGAATAACGGCATCTTGGTCGAGGCGAACCACTTCGGCACCCCTTCCACCTCCTTGGCGGCCGCGGGTCCAGTGACACTGGACAACGGCCTGACCTTCGGAAATAGCACGACGAACATCAATATCGGCGGGATCCAGAACGCGACCTCTACGGATTCCAAAGGCTTCACTCCCGCTGTTACGAACTCGAATTTTGACGCGTTTGCTAGCACCTACATCTGGATCGCCTACTCCAACTCGAGCTCCACGATCACGATTCCTGGACTGACAATCGGCCAAGAATATCGCCTACAAATGATCTCGTTCGGCTCGTCGGGTGCAGGGGTCATCGTCGAGGGCGACTCGGCGGTATGGAACAACGCCAATTCCCTGTTCACTGCCGACTGGATCGCCGGTGACACGACGGCCAACATCGTCCTCAATAGAACGGGTGATGAAATCAACTTCAATGGCTACGCTCTGCACGCGATCCCGGAACCGGGTGCCGCGATTCTGGGTAGCATCGGTGCGCTTGCGCTCCTGCGCCGCCGCCGGAATGGGTAAGCGGTGATAGACGCGGAGCGAAGTGCCGGAGAAGCCTCTTGACAAGAAGAGGTGATCTCCGAATCGCCCAGTTCCATGAAAAGCCAATCAAAATCGATATACTTTGCCCATTGGCTTTTCATGGATATGCGGGATCGGAGTGCTCCACTCCTTGGAGGAAAAGTGTCCCGTTCCTCTATGCACATCTTTTCAATCTACAACTCACTGCTCTCAATCGTGTGGGGTAACGGGAAACCGCAGTCACCAACGCGGCGAAACTCATTCCAGTCAAACGCAAAACTTCAGGAAAGCCAGCACCTCTTCTTCACTTGCGACTCCAGCAACAATGTGGCCGACAAAGCTGCGGGCGAGTGAATCCGTGTTCTTCGGGAGTTCCATTACCCCGATCACCGAACGAGCGATGGCAGAAAGGGTGCAGCCATTGTAGTTAATGAAAGGGGCTAGGCGGTGGCACCTGCAGTACAAGTCCACCATTGCGTCTAGACTCATGGCCATTCGCGTCAGCCTAGTGCGCAAATAACTGATAATCAGCGATTTAGATAAAAATAATCACAATGAAATCTTGACAAGGCAAGCGGGCCGGCAAGCTCGGTATGTCAAAAGCCTTACCCGCCGGCCGCTCGTGGCCGAGCCTGCCCGACCTCGATCTGATCGCCAGACAAACCCGGTTGATCATCCGCAATTCCCGCAAATTCACCGCCGCCGGATTCCTCCAATCCCTGCTCAACTCCGTGGCCACCGGCCTGGCGTCGTTGAACCAAATCGCAGGCGACCTCAAGGACAGGGACCATCCGGGCATGGCGCGCCAGTCCCTTCACCAACGCTTCGACATCCGCTCCACCGCCTTCCTCATGAGGGTTCTCGGGGATCTCATGGAACAACGCTACAGCACCGCCGCCACTGCGATCGGGAGCAGCGGAATCCAACGCATCCTCATTGAAGACGCTTCTAGCCAAGTCATGCCAAAGTCCAACGCGGACGCATTCCCCGTGCACGGCAACCACTATGGAAAGACCGCCGGGGTGAAGATCGACCTCGCCTACAATCTGCTAACCGGTTCTATCGTATCCCACGGCCTATACGCCGCCACCGAGCAGGACAAAACCATCGGCAAGGAGTTCGTCATCGAAGTCCGGCGCGGCGATCTGGTTTTGCGCGACATGGGCTACTTCAGCCTCAGCGAGTTCACCGCCATTGAGCAGCTGAAAGCTTGATGGCTCACCCGCCTGCCACTCACCACCGGCGTCGTGTTAGCGGATGGATGCACCCTGGAAAAATTGCTCAAAAGTTCAAAGGGAGACATCATCGACATCGATGCCATCGTCGGGAAACAAGGCAAGAAGTGCCGTCTCGTGGGTAAGCGGTCAACAGAACCCCACTATCCGGCGGCGGCTGTTTGGGCGTAGGATGCCCGCCCTATGGAAACCAATATCGACCCCGCCGCCGGCGTCATCGTCAAATCCGATCAAACCGGACGCA
>JBEGUC010000119.1:0-5132 GCA_041179105.1 Verrucomicrobiota bacterium
TCAAGCATCGGTTACTTCCTCTCTAAATCGCTGGAAAACGCCATGTTCCACGAATCTCCGTCAGAAACACCTCGCCAAACCCGCCCGATATCACCCACCCTCCGACGGAACGAATTACAAAGTTCGCCAAGAAAAATGCCTCCCAAACTGAAACAATGCAAGGACTGCGGCGCTGCCGTGAGCAAGAGCGCGCCATCTTGTCCTCAATGCGGTGCGATAATTAAGCGCAAGAGCAGTTGTCTGGGTTCATTGGTTGCCATTCTCCTGCTGATCTTTTGCGTTCCCTTCTTCATTGCCTTACTCGGCAGGGATGCTGGATCGACTGGATCGACTGGGTCGACTGGGTCGACTGGGTCGAGCAATATCACTTCCCCTGTTCGAGCACAGACAGAGCCGTCGGCTCAGCCTGTCCAGTCCGAACACTATATTCCCGGGATTGCAGGTGTTGATATTCACGGCAATCTGAAGGACCGTGGTTTCAGCGTTAAGCGAGACTTTGGCAAGAATTCTGTCTTTTGGACCTGCGAGAGTTCGAATCCACTCGCCTCCTACCGGGTTGATGTGACGGCCAGAACGCCATCGAAGGTCATCTACGTCTCCGGCACGCTTTTGCGTTCCGGCGAGAAGCAGGCCGACCCTTTCGCCAAGCCATTTTTTGGCTTTCTCGCAACTTTGCCTTACACGGGGTCGAATCCAGAGGAGGCCCGGAAGTGGGTCGAGAAGAACATCAGCAATATCGGAGCCAAGACTAGTTTTGGGGATGTTGAGTTTTTGATCTCTGGCAATGACAGAGCCAGAATCCTACAGCTACGTCACAAGAATACAGAGTCGGCATCGGAGCCTAGCGACGCCCCATCGACTACTACAGTTTCACCTCGGCCCGCAAACTGGCGTTACAGCCACAGCGACTATGAGATGAGCAAGGGGCGGATACACCATGCGACCACAGTGAGTTTCAACACCGTTGATTTCGGGTTTCCGTATGGCGGCTCCCAGCACGGAACTCTGTTTCTTCGGACTCACCCCAAGTATGGTAAGAACATCCTTCTGAGTATTGAGCGAGGGCAGTTCCTAGTTCGCAGTTACGAAGACTCGACGGCTCTTGTTCGCTTCGACGATGGCGACCCGATCACCTACAAAGTCGTTGGCGCAGAGGATCACAGCACAACCACAGTGTTTTTCAGGGACTACCAAGGATTCGTGTCGCGGATGCTGAAGTCGAAGCTGGTTCGGATCTCAGTCCCCGTTTACCAGCAAGGTAGCCCCGTTTTCGAGTTCGACGTGAGCGAGTTTGACACAGGAGCCTACCTCGAAGAAAAAGACAAAGGCTAACAAGTTGCGTCCGGACAACCGGCCATAAGCATCTCAATTTCATTACCAACCACTTTATATTTGCTAGCCGGTGCCAGCGCTCAAACATTCGCTAGAATCATCCCATGCCTGAAATCAGTCGTTTTCTTGGAATTGTGATCCGCATGTTCTATCGTGATCATGCGCCAGCTCATTTTCACGCGGAATACGGTGATTACGAGATTACGGTTGAGATCGAGACCGGGGTTGTGGAGGGAAAGTTCCCCAAGCGTGCTCTGAAAGCGGTTCTGGAATGGGCTGACATTCACCGCGCCGACTTGCTCGCGGATTGGCACTTGGCGAGACTCGAGCAGCCGCTGAATTCAATCGAACCCTTGGAGTAATATGAATAGAATACTGAGGATACAGACCGTTCGATACATGGGCGATTACCGGCTCTATCTGGAGTTCAACAGCGGGGACGCCGGGGAAGTTGACCTTTCATCGGACTTGGATGGGCCCGTGTTTCAGCCTCTCCTAGACCGCGAGGTATTCGCTACTGTGAGACTTGAAGGCGGTACCGTCGCATGGCCTAATGGTGCCGACCTTGCGCCTGAATACTTGGTCGAACGACTTGCCGGAACCTGATCGCGTCGGGCCAGTTCCTTTCCCGGATTCCGTTACTGATGCGGTAACGCATTCCGCCTCGAATGGGCGATCTTCGGAGGATCAAAAGGGTTTTGCTTGGCTCGGTCCGTGGCCGTGATAGGACAGGGCATGAGCGACACCGCCACCCGCATTCCCGAAGATATCAAGACCGCCATGAGGGCGAAAGACAGCGTCGCGTTGAACGCGTTGCGCGCCCTGAAAAGCGCGCTGATGAATACCGCGATCGAAAAGGGCAACCTCAGCATCGTGCTGGACGAGGCCGAGGTGCTGGCGGTGATCCGCAAGCAAATCAAGCAGCGGGTGGATTCGTGCGAGCAGTTTGAAAAAGCCGGTCGCCCGGAACTCGCGGCGACGGAGAAGACCGAGATTGAAATTCTCTCCCGCTATCTGCCCGCCGCGCTGGGCGAGGAAGAGCTGGTGGCCATCATCGAGCAGGCGATGGCCGCCACCGGAGCCACCGGCAAGGCGGACATGGGCAAGGTGATGAAGCGCGCGCAGGAACTCGCGGAAGGCCGGGCGGATGGGAAATTGCTGTCCGCCGCGGTGATGAAGTGGCTGGCCTGAATCAATCGTGCAGATACGTCCGCGGGCGATAGAAGCAGGCGAACGGGATGAATAGCAGGGTGGTGGCGAGGACTAGCCAGGTGAAGAAGCGGAAGTAAGCCGCGCCTTCGAGCTTGCTTTGGCCGCCGCAAAACTCGGTGCGGGTGAAGCCGGCAGCAGCGGGTTTTTCATGGATGCTGAGCGCTGCCTTGCGGCGGCCCAGCCAGGTGTCTTGCGAGGAGGGGGCGTCGCCGCTGATTTTCTCGACGATCACGCCGAGGTCCCATTCGGTCTTGGAAACTCGGTCGGGGCCGGCGCTGGAAATGCGGGCGTGAGTCGAGTCGATGAGGTCGTAAACGAGCGGATTTCCCCACGGGTCCTTGGCGTCGCCGAGGATTTTGCGGGCGACTTCTTGGGAGGGGAAACCGTCTTTGGCGCGCGCTTCGATCCGGCTGGCGGCGGCGAGGAAAATTTCGCGGCCGGGGATTTCAAGCGATTCCAGCCGGCCTTGCTGGCAGCGGGCGATGAAATCGTCGTCTGTGCCGGTGGCTCCGTCGTGTCCGGGCAGCACGATGTTGCGCGGCGAGGTTTGCCAGTTCGCAGGAAGTTGGGCGGTGGCTTGCTCGAACTGCGAGACACCGGGGGAGGGGATAGCGATCACGCGGTTGACTTGCGCGGTGAACTGGTTGCCGCCCCAGACGGACAGCCAGAATAGCGCCATGATCCAGGATTTCATGGCCTTGGGAGCTTGGGTGTAAGCGAATTCCAGGCCGACGATGCAGACCATGATTTCTGCGGCGGTGATGATGACGTAGGCGACGATCTGCCAGCCGATAGACGGTCGCTGGCCGGCGTCGATCCAGGTTTGGATCAGGGTGGTGAGGGCGAAGGACGCGGCGATGAGCGCCATGCCGATGCCGATTTTTCGCAATGGAGTGAGTCGGAAAACGCGGTGCATCCACGGATAGATGACGAAGGTGAAGAGTGGGATGAAGACGAGGATCAGGATCGGGTTGACGGCTTGGATTTGGGATTCGAGCCAGTGGATGCCGAGGAAATGAAGGTTCATCTGCTCGGCTTGCAGCACCCAGGAGGAGCCGGTCTGGTCATAGAGCGACCAGAATACGGCGATGAAGACAAACAGCGGCAGTAGCTTGCCAATGGCAACGATGCCCTCGCGGGAAAACGCCTCTTTGAAGAACCCGCTGCCGGACGGCGGGATATGGACGAAGCGGTGCCGCCCGAGCCAGAACATGAAAGTGGCGACGGCCATCAACACGCCCGGAACGCCGAAGGCCCAGTGCGGCCCGTGCTTTTCCAACAGCCACGGCGTGAGCAGGGTGGAGAAAAACGAGCCGAAGTTGATGGAGAAGTAAAACCAGTTATAAATCCGGGGAATCAGGTGGTGATTTTTCTTGCCGAACTGATCGCCGACGTGGGCGGAGACGCAGGGCTTGATCCCGCCGGAGCCAAGGCAAATCAGCAGCAGCCCGGCACCCAGCCACCACGGCGAATTTCCATAAGAACCCATGCAGGCGAGCGCGGCGTGGCCCAGGCAATAGACGATGGAAAGCCAGAGGATCGTCCGGTATTTCCCGAGGAAAATATCCGCGATCAGCGCTCCTAGCAGCGGCGTGAAATAGACCCAGCTGGCGAATTGGTGGTAATACTCCACCGCTTGGTTAGGCGAGAGCGCGCGACCGCCGCTGCCGTCCATGAAGTGCAGATACTGCGCCATGAACACGACGAGAATCGTGCGCATGCCATAAAAAGAAAACCGCTCCGCCGCCTCGTTGCCGATGATGAACGGGATGCCCGGCGGCATCACATCGGTTTCCTGCGGGGTGCTGCGGAAGCTCATAGACTTAAGATTCAAGATTCAAGACTCAAGAAAGACGGGACCGATGGACGTTTGCTCTTCTCTTGATTCTTGATTCTTCAAATCTTGAGTCTCTCACCAGCGGATGGCGGCTGCCGCCCAGGTCAGACCAGCGCCGAAGACGACGAGCACGATGTGTTCGCCGCGCTTGAAGGCTCCGCTGCGGTTCGCTTCGTCGAGCGCGATGGCGACGGCGGCGGCGGAGGTATTGCCGTATTTATCGAGGTTGACGAAGACTCGCTCGTTAGGCACGGCGAGGCGGTCGGCGATGGCGTCGATGATCCGTAAATTTGCCTGATGGGGAATGACGCAAGCGATGTCTTCTGGCTTGAGGCCGGCGCGGTCGATGACTTTTTCTGCAGCTTCCTTCATGCGGGTCACAGCGTGTTTGAAGACTTCCTTGCCCATCATTGTGAGCGTTTGAAGGTGGTCGTTCGCATTTTCCTCCGTGATCGGGCAGGCGCTGCCGCCGCCGGGGATGTTTAGCAGGTGGGTGAGATTTCCATCAGTGCCCATCTCGGTGGCGAGGATTGAGCCTTCTCCTGGCTCCGCGCGGCGGAGGACGGCGGCGCCGGCACCGTCGCCGAAGAGGACGCAAGTGGTGCGGTCGTCCCAATTGGTCACGGTCGAGAGTTTTTCTGCGCCGATGATCAGGGCATTTTTAAAAGCGCCGTCGGAGATGAGGCGCTTGGAAATTTTCATGGCGTAGAGAAATCCCGAGCAGGCGGCGGAGATGTCAAACGCCACCGCG
>JBEGUC010000120.1:0-5021 GCA_041179105.1 Verrucomicrobiota bacterium
TGCCGGACCATCCGAAGGCGTTTCTCGATTGGGCGCGCTCGCGGAAATTCACCGGACGCGAGTTGGTGGATTCCGGGATCGTCAAGTTGAAGGAGGATAACCAGCCGCGATCCGGGCTCTTCGTGCGGTTTCAGGACCGCCTGATGTTTCCCATCCGCAACGAGATCGGCGATGTCATCGCCTTCAGCGGGCGTCAACTTCGTGAAAACAAGAACAGCGGGAAATATATTAACTCGCCGGAAACTGCGATTTTCAAGAAGTCGCGGGTGTTCTTCGGTCTGGACCGCGCGAAGAAGCCGATCCTCCAGGAGAAGGCTGCGCTGTTATGTGAGGGACAGATCGATGCGATTTGCTGTCACGAGCTGGGCATCGAGCATGCCATCGCTACCTGCGGCACGGCATGCACGCGGGAGCATGCGAGGTTGCTCAAGCGTTATACTAATAATGTGTTAGTTTGTTATGACGCTGACAAGGCCGGGCTGGCGGCGACCGAGAAAGCGTATCGCGAACTCGTGCCCGAGGGGCTATCCGTCCGCGTTGTCGAGATGCCACCGGGGGACGATCCGGATACTTATTTGAAAGCGCATGGCGAGGAAGCGTTCCGGCAACTGCTCTCGAACGCGAAGGAATTCTTCCACTTCAAACTCGAACGGGCGAAGGCCAGCGGGCTGTTCGACTCACCAACGGAACGAGCCGCCGCGCTGAACGAATGCGCCGAGCTGTTATCCCTGATCACTGATTTCGCAGTGCAAGATAACCAGCTCAACATCGTGGCCGTACATTTTCAGACATCGACAAGCTCACTTCGTGAAGCCATCGCCAAGGCCAAATCGCGGCCGAAGCGGGTGTATGCGGAGAAGACAGTGGGTGAAATCGCGCCACCTGCCGAGCCGACGCGGCTGAACCGGATCGTAGCATTCCTCTGCCATCTCGCGCTTTCCTCCGGCCCGGCGCAGCGGTTTTTGGCAGAACAATTCGAAACTCTACACGAAGCTAACCGCTGGCTAGAAGGGATTCCGCTGTTGGAAACCATTCTCGGTGCCGCTCCGGATCCGTCGTCGAACGCCGCGGTGAATACTTTCATGAGTGGTTTATCCGAAGGCGACCGGCTTGCGCTGGCTCATGAGACATCGAGCTTGGACGGTGTCTCGCTCGACGGGATGCAAGCCGCCGAACAGGCGCTGGCGCTACTATCAGGCACGGTCCTGCAACGCCGCGACGCCGCAGTGAAGGCCGAGCTCAAGCAAGCCGATCTATCCGCAGAGAGAATGATCGAGTTGTTGCACGAGGCCAAGGAGATCAGCGGCCTGTTGCGCGGCATCGGCCAGCGCTCGGAGTTCGACGATGAGTTGCCAGCGTCCACCTTCAAAGAGAAGCTTCCGCCGTGGAAAAAACGCTTCGATTCGGCGAAGAAAGGCTGATTCGTCGTGTGAGAGGGCGAAGCGTGCATTTTCCGACATCGGTAGTCTTGACATCCGCGCTGGGTTCTCTGAAATCCTCCGCATGGCCAAGAAAACAGCACCCATCAAAGACAAACTCAACAAGACTCAGATTCTCAATCAGATCGCGGAAAGCACGGAACTCAGCCGCAAGCAAGTGGCTGCCGTTCTCGATAGCCTATCCGACGTTATTGAAGCCCACGTGAAGAAGAACGCTGTTGGCGAATTCGTCCTCCCGGGCCTGATGAAAATCAGCACCGTGCGTAAGCCGGCGGTCAAAGCGCATAAGGGAATCAATCCTTTCACCAAGGAAGAAGTGATGTTCAAAGCCAAGCCAGCCACCACGGTTGTCAAGGTGCGTCCGCTGAAGAAGCTCAAGGACATGGCGCTCTGAGAGTCGCTCGAACTTGCGGTTCTTCCGTAGTTGAATAGCACTTAAAGCGGTCCCCGGTTCTTCCGGCGGCCGCTTTTTAATTGAAACGTCGCTTATTTCGGGGCGGGGAAAGTTGCCCAACTAACGCTGGGATTTTTTCCAAGTGACGATGGCATCAAGAAATGGCTTGGCGTAGCGTTGGACTTTGGCAGCGCCGATGCCGGGGACGTGGAGGGCTTCCTCGGCGTTTACGGGCTGATAGCGAGCGAGCACTTCGAGAGTTTTGTTGCCGAAAATGACGTAGGTGGGGACATCTTCGCGCTTGGCGATTTTCTCGCGGATGTCGCGGAGCATCGAGTAGAGCTGGCTATCGAAGCCGTGGTCCTTGAGGGCAATTTCCTTGCGACCGGCCTCGGGGTCGGGCCAGACGAGCTGGAAATTCGCCTCGCCGCGCATGACCTTGTCTCCGAGTGGTGTCAGGGTGAGAAGCGGGAACTCGCCGGTGACGGTGATGACCAGCCCGGCGTCGGACAGGGAGCGCATCAGGCTGTTGAGGTACCCGGCGCCCTTGTCGCGAAGGATGCCGTAGGTGGTGAGCTTGTCGAGACCGCCGCCGATGATTTCCTGCGATTTGCTACCGGCTAACATCTGGACGATCCGCCCGCGGCCGTAGCGTGCTTCCCAACCCGCAGCGGTGCGGCGGGACATGCGGGCCACGCCACTGAGAGCCTTGCGGACGATGGTGATTTCCTCAGCGGTGGGCGGGCGGTTCTCACCGGAGCCTTCATCGCGGCAGACGTCGCAGGTGCCGCAGACGCCGGCTTCTTCTTCGCCGAAGTAGCTGAGAATCCACTGCTGGCGGCAAGTCCGGGAATAACACATTTCCACCATCGACTTGAGTTTCTCGCGGTCCCGGCGGTCTTTTTCTTCGATGGCGACCTCGTCTAGCTGGATGGCGCGGGCGAGGATGTCTGGCTTGAGCAGGCGGGTGCCTTTCATCCGTTTTTTCGGGATATCGAAGCGCTCGATGTAGCCGCTGCGGGCGAGGATGGCCATGGCGCTGCCCACGGACATGGAGTTTTTCACATCGGCGTTCTCGGCGATTTCGTCGAGCGTGCGGTGGACTTCGAAATCTTTGTCGGCCTCGTTGAGCAGGTATTGGTAAATTGCGCGGACGATGGCGGCGGTGGGATTTGCGCCGTCCAGGAAGAATTCTTGGGTGCGGGTGTCGGCGTAATTGAAGAGCAGCTCGCAGACGGCCGCTTCCCCGTCGCGGCCAGCGCGGCCAGCCTCTTGGTAGTAGGCCTCGACACTGCCGGGGAGCTCGTAATGGATGACGAAGCGGACGTCCGAGCGGTCGATGCCCATGCCGAAGGCGTTGGTGGCTACGGCGATGCCGACTTTGCGGCTGATGAAAATTTCTTGGGCGCGCTCGCGTTCTTGGTCGCCCATACCGCCATGATAGGCGACGCACTTGATGCCCCAGCTGGCGAGCGTTTCGGAAACTGAGTCCACTTTCTTACGGGTGGCGCAGTAGATGATTCCGGTCTTGTGGGCGGCGATGACGGCCTTCATCCGCTCGTCTTTTTGCGCCGTCTTGTCGGTGGCGGTGATGTTGAGAGATAGATTTGGCCGGGAAAATCCGCTGACAAGCTCGAAGGGTGAGCGCAGGGCGAGGACTTTAGAAATATCTTCGCGGACGACGGGCGTGGCGGTGGCGGTGAGCGCGACGCATTGCGGGCGGCCAATTTTTTCCAGCGATTTACCAAGTCGCAGGTAGTCAGGGCGGAAATCGTGGCCCCACTGGCTGAGGCAGTGCGCCTCGTCCACGGCGAAGAGCGAGATTTCGATGCCGTGGAGGGCGTTGAGGAAGCTCTCCGCGCGGAAGCGCTCAGGAGCTACGTAAACGAGCTTCCACTTGCCGGCGCGCATCCCGTCGAGCCGTTCCTTTTGCTCGGGCCAACTGAGCGTGGAGTTGATCACGGTCGCTGCGATACCGCGGGCGACGAGCGCGTCCACCTGGTCTTTCATCAGCGCGATGAGAGGGGAAATCACGAGCGTCACGCCGCCGAAGCAGAGTGCGGGGATTTGAAAACAGAGCGACTTGCCGCCGCCGGTGGGCATCACGACCAATCCGTCGCGCCCAGAGGTAATTTCTTGGATGACCTCCTCCTGGCCGTCGAGAAACCCGGTGAACCCGAAATACCGCTTGAGCGCCTGGTGGGGCGTCATGATGAGCGGTTTGGATTCGGAGGTGGCGGACATCGTGGGCGCGAATGAACAACACGCGCCGCGCGAAGGTCAATCCCGGAGCAAGTCGCGGATTGGAGAAGATTTGGATTTCCGAACAAAATCCTGCGTGGTAATTTCTCGCCTGTGCAATCCCTTCGCTGGCTACTTCCGTTCGCAGTGTTGATTTTTGTCTGCATCCAGTGCGTCCCGATCGGACCACCTGGCGGCGGGCAGGATATGTATCGGCCACCCAGCCGGCAGGTTCCCCAACCGTCAATCAGCACGGGCGGCGGAATTTCGGTGTCGGCCATGCTGCGTCAGGTGAATTTAAAAACGGACATGGTGCGGCGCGGCACTTACGGCCGCAAGATGGCGAGGCCGATGATGCCGCGCTACATCACGATTCACAGCACGCAGAATTATTCGGCGGGCGCGGAGAAGCACGCGTTGGCGCTGAAGCGCGGAGCTCTGCGGACGAGTCAGCGGCCAGGCTATTTGATCTGGCATTTCACGGTGGAGGATAACAAGGCAATCCAGCACATGCCGACGACCGAGCAGGGGGTCCACGCCGACTTCGGCGGCCCGGGGAACCGACTGTCGATCGGCATTGAAATGTGCGAGAACCGCGGCAACAGCCGCTCTGCGACTACCGAGCGGACAGCCAAGCTGACTGCGGTGTTGATGAAAAAGAACGGCATCCCGCTGAAGAACGTGGTGCCACACTATCACTGGCCACGGCGTGGGAAACATCCTGCCAACAAAAATTGCCCGCACTTTCTGATGGACGGCGGCCGCCCTGGCGCGAAATGGCGCGGCTTCCTCGGGCGGGTGAATTACTACTACCGCAGAATGGATGGCTGATGAGTGAAATCCCGAAAAACCACGGCAGTCCGGGGAACAGCGAGCTAACGCTGGAGCCGGATGTCTATTACGTCTGCCAGCGTTGCACGGCCTGTTGCAAATGGCCGGGCGACGTA
>JBEGUC010000121.1:0-5012 GCA_041179105.1 Verrucomicrobiota bacterium
CCTCGGTTTCAAAATCGGTGCCGTGCCCATGCAGGTCTGGATTCCCGACGTCTATCAAGGCGCGCCCACGCCCGTCACCGCCTTCCTCTCCGTCGGCTCGAAAGCTGCGGGCTTCATCCTGATGATCCGTTTCTTAGAGCCGTTTCTCGCCAGCGAACTCACCCGCGGGCCGGTTCTCACGCTGCTGCTCATCCTCGCCTGCGCCACCCTGCTGTTCGGAAATCTCGCCGCCATCCCGCAGACCAACTTGAAGCGCCTGCTCGCCTATTCCTCCATCGCCCACGCCGGATTTCTTCTACTTGCACTTGCCGCGTGGTCCCCAGAAACCGCAGTTTCCCAAGGCTCGGTCAAGGTCGTCTCTTTCTACCTCGCCACCTATCTGCTCATGACCCTCGGCGTCTTCTTCGTGCTCGCCCAAATCCGCATCCAACGCGACGGCGAAAGAATCAACGACTTCAGCGGCCTCGGAAAAACCAACCCGCAACTCGCCCTCGCCCTCACCGTGCTACTCGCCGCTCTGGCAGGAGTCCCACTCACCGCCGGATTCCTCGGCAAATTCCTCGTCTTCGAGCTCGCTGTCCAGGCCAAGCTCTGGGTCGGCGTCGGCATCGCTTTCATCGCCGCCGCCGCCGGATTCTACTACTACTTCAAGGTCATTCGCGCCATGTGGTGGAGCGAAGACGCCGATGGCCAAGCCATCGTCCTGCCCTGCATCAGCAAGCTCTGCGTCGCCGTGCTCACCATCGCCACCCTCGTGCTCGGCATCTGGCCGCAGCCGATCTGGGCGCTGCTGAAGCAAGCAACGGGCGCGAACTGATTCACTCGCCGTCCGCTTTGATTTTTCCAAGCACTTCGCCGTCATGATTGAGAAGACGTTATTTGAAAAAATCTGTGCCCAAGAAATCCCCGCGGACATCGTCCATCAAGACGAGCGCTGCGTGGCCTTCCGCGACATTTCACCGCAGGCTCCGCTGCACATTCTCGTCATCCCGCGCAAGGCGATCCCCCGCGTGGGGCTGGCGGCAGAAGGCGACGAAGGATTACTCGGCCACTTATTATTAACCGCCGCAGCGGTCGCGCGCAGCCAGGGAATCGCCGAAACCGGCTACCGCTTGGTCATCAACAACGGCCCCGACGGCGGCGAAGCAGTTCCCCATTTGCACGTCCATTTGCTGGGCGGCCGGCAGCTCGAATGGCCACCCGGCTAGATCCAAATTGATGATCCGCAAATTCTACCACTTCTGTGCCTTGTCACTATTGGCGGGCACCTCGTGCAGCGTCGCTCCGCCCACAGCGCCGCCGCGCGTCAAGCGGGTGGTGCTCGTCCATGGGTTTCTCGAAACCGGCTCAGCCTTCAAAACCCTCCAAAACCGACTCGAAAGACGCGGCTTCGAGTGCTACGTGCCGCGCCTGAAACCCAGCGACGGCCGCGGCGGACTGGAAAATATCGCCGTGCGCCTCAAGCAGGACATCGATACTAAATTCGGCACCGACGAGCCCATCAATCTCGTCGGTTACAGCATGGGCGGCATCGTCAGCCGCCAGTATTTGCAGCATCTCGGCGGGGCAGCACGCTGCGAAAATTTCATCACCATTTCCTCACCACACCACGGCACCAAAGCCGCCTGGCTCTACCCGACCCGTGGAGCCGAGGAAATGCGGGCGGGCAGCCCGTTTCTCGCAAGCCTCCACCACTCGCAGGACCGTCTCGGAAAAATCCCGATCACCTCCTATCGCACGCCGATGGATTTGATGATCCTGCCGCCGGAAAGCTCCGTCTGGGACCGCGCGGAAAATCTAGAATTCCCCGTCCTCATGCATCCGCTGATGCTCACTTCCGTGCCAGTCATGATCGACATCGAGCGGCGCTTGGCCAAGTGATTCAGCCGTCGTCGGTTTTGATTTTCCCGAGCACTTCGACTTTCACCGTCGCCACGCCGCGATGGACGAAACCAAGGCGCTCAGCGGCACCGATGGTCACATCGAGGATGCGGCCCTTGGTGTAAGGACCGCGATCGGTGATGGTCATCACCTCGGATTTTCCGTTCGCCTGATTCGTCACGCGGACCTTGGTGCCCATCGGCAAAGTCTTGTGAGCGGCGGTGGCGGCGTGGTTCGAAAGACGCTGGCCGCTGGCGGTCCGGGAGCCGGAATTGGTCTTCACGGAATACCACGATGCCTTGCCCTGTTGCACGGACTTCACCGCGTATTGGGAGTCGCCCAACTGGCTTTGAGATTTCGAATTTGCACTCCCGGTTGTGGCACAACTGGGAAGAAGAATGACGCCGGCGATTGCCAGGGCCACGGATTTGAATTTCCGGGTCAGGTTCATCGTGTAAAACCCCGTTTGGGGGCGGTTTTTATAAGAACCTCGTAATGAGGAAGCAAGGAAAAACGACCTGAGAAAAAACTCACAGCGCACATTATCCTATTGACCGTCCCCCGCGGTGTGTTACCACTTCCTCGCCCCGCGCAAGTAGGGCAATAATCAACGGGTTATGAAAAATGACCTTGCGAAAACCATAGAAAATCCGGCGTAGCTCAGCGGCAGAGCGGGTGACTGTTAATCACTAGGTCCTAGGTTCGATCCCTAGCGCCGGAGCCATATATTATCAATGAGTTGTGGATATCATCGATCCACCCTTGTCCACGAATGCCGCCCCTAAAAAACGGGCCGTTGCTGAGGAGCGCTAATAACGATCATACTAGCAGTTTTCCTAGGACAGGCGGATTTCCCACATCCGGTTCGCCAGTTGACGATTTCTTTCTTCAACTCCTCCTGCTGCGCGGAGGTGATGGCGTCGATCACGGCAGCGTCTTTCTCGGCACTCTTCATGCCCTATTCGAGGACGGCGATGGAATTTTCAAGATGAAGAGGAAGGCACCGCGAATCTGGCGAATTGAGCGAATCTTCAAGAGGAAGAATGGAACGATTGGGAGCTTTCATCTTTTGATTCTTTATGATTCGCCTGATTCGCTAGATTCGCGGTTCCTATACTCTTAAATCGCGGATGCCCCCAAGTAGGCTTCGATGACTTTAGGATGACACTAGGTTTCCTTCGCCGAGCCCTCGGCGAACAGGAAGACTTCGTAATTCAGGCAGCCGCGTCGCGTTCATGGTAGGAGGGACGCAGGACACCGAACAAGCGCGAGCGCACCGAGCCCACCTTGGATTTCTCCACGCCGTCATCCAGCTCCAGAACGGCGAGACGGCTGCGGGCGACCTCGATGAGTCGTGGGTAATGCTCCAGCCCCGGATGCCAGAAAACCACCAGTCCGCCGCCTGTTCAATTCCAGCGTTTCAGTTTTTCAGCGTTTCAGCTTTTACTCTATAGTGGCACATTGACAGAATTTCCGATTTTTGGGGACTTGAATCAGCATCCGGCATCACCTATTCTCCACCCATGTCCACGAAGGAATTGGCAATGGAAACCATCAAGGGGCTTCCCGAAGACGCCACTTGGAGGGAGATCGAGGCCCGCATCCGCCTCTTTGCCGAAGTCAATATGGGCTGCGAAGAACTCCAGCGAGGCGAAGGAACGCCCGTCACCAGTCAAAGCGAATTTCTAAAACTGGCCAGAGGCATGCGATGAATCTCATCCTCTCGCCCTCGGCAATTCGAGATCTGCAGGTGATTTCCGACTACACGGTTCAGACTTGGGGGGCGGAACAGGAAAATCGCTATTTGAAAGGTCTTTGGGGGAAACTCGCCGAAATCCAGTCCAACCCGGATTCCTGCCCACTGCGCGATGACCTGGCAAAAGGCTGCCGCTCTGTCCGCCACGAAAAGCATGTCATCTTCTTCTCTATCAATGGGCAAACTCTCCAGGTCATTCGAATCCTCCACGGCGCGATGAATTTAAACCGTCACCTGACAGATGAGGATTTGCCGGACTGAAAGGTGGCGCGCTACCGCCGGGAGCGCATGCCAATGAATCGCGAAAGATTAGCCCGAGAGACGGCCTTTCGACTTCTCTTGGAATCCAGCTTTCTCCCCCCATTGTCCTGCGGCCTGCGTCGAGGCCGCGCACCCATTTCAAAACGGCACCTCTCCCGCCAATTCCCGCGCCTCCTCCGCCACCCGCTCGGCCTCGGTCTTCAATTCCGCAATCTCTTGCTCCAGCGTCCCATCTTCGAACTCTTCCCGTTTTTTGAGGACTTGAACTAGCATCAGGCATCACCTACTTTCCACCCATGTCCACAAAGGAATTGGCGATGGAAACCATCAAGGATCTTCCCGAAGGTGCCACTTGGCACGAAATCGAGGAACGTATTCGCTTCCTTGCCGCCATCGAAAAAGCCCGCGAGGAAGTCCGGCGCGGACAGGTTGTGCCACACGAAGAAGTCCGCAACCTCCTAAGCGGATGGCTTTCCAAATAGTCTGGTCAGAAATCGCGCTCGCCGATCTGCGCGATCTTATCCGCTACATCGCGCGTGATAACCGGCAGGTGGCTAGACGTTTTGGCGATTTAATGGTGTTCAAGGTCGAATCCCTCCAAACCTTCCCGAGGATTGGTCGAATCGTGCCGGAATATCGGGAGGAGAACCTTCGGGAACTGATCGTCGCCCCCTATCGGATCGTTTTTCAAATAGATGATGAAGCCATGAAACTCTCTATCCTGCGCATTTGGCACGGCGCGAGAGGTGATTTGGAATTACCTCCCTGAGAGAACTGTGTGCTCAATATGGCGGACATCCCGGCTGCGGGTGCGCAGAATGGTTTCCACGACGGGGGTGTATTGGGCGACGCCCAGTTCCTGTATGCCGCGCAGGCTTTCTGCGAGAGCAGTGACGTTGGTGATCAGCCCCTCGAAGTCGGGTGGGGTGTTGGGACCGCCAAGGCCCAGCTTGGCGCGTGGCTTGATCTCGCCAAGCTGGGGCTTGGCGTAAGCGGTCAACAGAGCACCTCTCGCATTTTTGTCAGAGATTTGGCGGCTATGGCATCTATGCAACCCGGCTCTCGATAGTCTGACTGGCAGCCGGGCGGGTTTTGATCCAGTTGGCGGGGAGCA
>JBEGUC010000122.1:0-5000 GCA_041179105.1 Verrucomicrobiota bacterium
CAAATCTGGATCGAGGAAAAAATCATCGCCCAGCGGGCCGTCGGGCTGGCTTTTCAGCCAGTAGGAAATCGATTTGCCGATCTGGGCGACTTCGAGCGAATGCGTCAGCCGGGTTCGATAGAAATCATACTCGCCGCTCCAGAAAACCTGCGTCTTGTTTTGTAAGCGGCGGAACGAGGGCGTGTGAAGCACCCGGTCACGGTCGATCTGAAAGGGCGTCCGGTAATCCGATCCGTCGCAGGCCCCCGAGCGCCGCTCCGTGTCAAAAGCTCCATAAAAGCGGTTCAGCATTTGCCGGAGACTAGATGCCCCGACCCATCCGGCAATTCTTTCCTCGCCATCCACTAAGAGTTTCCGCCCTTCCGAATTCGGCGGCATCGACGAGTGGTTCTATGTGAGTCTTTGCTCCTCGATGGTTTGAAACTGGGAATGCGCGACGCCTTGGCTGATGGGGGCGGCGCGTCCACTAAGGCTTGGGCGTCTCGATGTGTTTAAAGAGGCGGAACAGATCGCTGTTGGAAGTCATGATCGTGGTGGTGTCCTTGCCGAGGGTTTTCTGGTAGGTTTCGAGGGTTTTGACGAACTGGTAGAAGTCGGCGGCGGACGGGCTGGAGCTGTAGGCGGAGGCGTAGATGCCGGTGGCTTGGGCATCGGCCTTGCCTTTGATTTCCTGTTCCTTGCGGTAGGCTTCGGACTGGATAGAGAGCAGGTCGCGCTCTTTGCGGCCGAGGATTTTGGCGGCCTCGCCGGCTCCTTCCGAGCGGAAGCGGTCGGCGATTTGCTCGCGCTCCGAGGACATCCGCTTGTAAATTTTATCGATCACGCCGGGTTTGTAATTGATGCGCTTGAAGCGGACGTCGAGCAGTTCGATACCCCAAGAGAGGACTTTCGGCTGGGCGGCCTTGAGGATTTGTTCGTCGAGCTTGTCTCTGCCGAAGCGGATCGGCGGGAGCTGGCCGAGGTTGGAATTAGCGGCAGCAAGGGTTTCGTCGCGGACGGGTTTGCGGTCCTTGTCGCTCCGGATCACCTCGATGAGGTCGTGGGAAGCAATGACGTTGCGGGTCTCGCTGCCGATGATGTCGTCGAGCCGAGAAAGGGCGCTGCGCTCGTCGCGGAGTTTTTCGAAATAGGTCTTGGGATCGGAAATCCGCCAGCGGGCGAAGTTGTCCACGGAGATGTAGAGCTTGTCGCGGGTGGGCATTTCGGTGGCGGGGCCGTCCCATTCGAGCATCCGCTTTTCGATGCGGTTGACCTCTTGGATGAAAGGTTTTTTCCAATGCAATCCGGCCTCGTTTTTCGCGGGATCGGCGTTGATTGGGTCACCGACGGGTTTGCCGAACTCGGTGATGAAGACCTGCTCGGTTTCATTCACGGTGAAGGCCATGCTGGAAATGATGATGACGCCGACGAGGGCGAGGAGAAGTAGGAAAATGGTTTTCATAAAATTGGAAAGTTCGATGCGGATCACTTGAGGTTCATGAGCGGGAGGAACTGCTTGGCGTCCTCGTCGATGATGATTTTCGAGCCGAGCTTGGGCAGCACCTCGTTCATGGTTTCTAAATAGAGTCGCTGCTTGGTGATGGCCGGGGCCTTGTCGTATTGGACGAGGAGTTCCTTGAAGCGGGCGACGTCGCCCTCCGCTTCGTTGATGCGCTGGACGGCGAAGCCCTCGGCACCGGAGATCCGCTGATCGGCGAGGCCTTTGGCGCGAGGGATGACTTTATTATATTCGCCGTTGGCCTCGTTGATCATTTGCTCGCGCTCCTGCTGGGCGCGGTTGACCTCGTCGAAGGAGCGCTGGACCGGGGCGGGCGGGTGGACGTTCTTGAGCTGAATCTGCTCGGCGGTGACTCCCATGTTGAGCTTTTCCAACAGGACTTTCAGGCGGATGAGCGCTTCGGTTTCGATTTCCGTGCGGCCGATGGTGAGAACCTCGTCCACGGTGCGGTCGCCGATGACCTCGCACATCACGCCCTCGGTGAGATCGCGGAGGGTGGAGCCGGGGCGGCGGACTTGGAAAAGATAGTCTTGCGACGAGGAAATGCTGTATTGGAGGATCCACTCGACTTGGGCGGCATTGAGATCGCCGGTGACCATGTCGCGCTCGAATTCCGGATCTTCGCTCGCTTGGTCGGGGTTGGTCGCGCCGTTGGTGACGAATCCGAACTCCAGCTTCAACTGGCGGCGGACCGGCACGATGGTGGCGGTGTCGATGCCGTAGGGTAGCTTGAAGTGCAGGCCGGGCTTGGCGATTTCCTTAAATTTTCCGAAGCGCTGGACGACGGCTTCCGACTCGGGACTCACTGTGTAGTAGCTTGAAAAAAGACCCATCAGGAGAAAGATACCGAGCGGCGCGAGGATGAGCCACTTGGGGTGAAAGTTCAGCTTCGGGCGGGGGAAATCGATGGAGCTATTAAATGGAGGCGGCTTCATAATCGGATAGGGAATGGGCAGGGAGGCGGGCTTCAAACGCGGCGGAACCGAAAGCTAGGAGCAATGGGCGGAATTAGGAACCTTGAAAATTCAGCGGTGATTGTAACCGGTCGCGAAGAGGGCCGACCGGCGGAATATATTCTACCTTTCCTGATGATTCGCTTTGACGAATTATGACCAGCGCCATAGAAAAATCCGCCATTGTTATTTATGAAGTGCCCGCGTTGTGTCCAGCGAATCCACCGAGCGGCGGCGTCTTGCCCGCATTGTGGATTCACGCTCGCCGATGCGGATGCGCGCTTCGGCGCAGAGGAAGTGAGAATCCGCTGCTTGACTGACAGCGCGGGGATCCTCCGCCGAGGCGACCGCGAGAAGGTGGAGCTGGCAATGGCAAAATTCACCCGCCGCTTCCCGCAGGTTTTCGTGGCAATTTATACCGGCTCGCTGGGCGAGGTGGCGAACATCCGGCAGTTCGGATTCTGGCTGTTGAACCGCTCGGCCTTCGAGGACGTGCCGGTGGAAAAGCCGAACGAAGCGGGCATCCTCATCACCATCGATCCCGAGTCCAAGGCGGCTGGGATGGTTTTCGGTTATCTGTTGGATCCGTTTCTCGAAGAGGCTGACACCTTCGAGTGCCTTTCCCGCGCACATGCTTACTGGCTGGAGGGGCGGTATGCGGAGGGGATCTTGCGGGTGCTCAATCACCTCGACGGCATCCTCCGCAAGCGCAGCCGCCAAGCCCGCCGCGATCCGGAACACTTCGAGCGCAAGGTCATGCCACCCGCGCAAGTCGGCGATTTGGTTCGCCGCATTCGGGCGGGTCATCGCCCGGCCGTGATTGAAGAATCAACGGCGGAGGTCGTGCCGTGAGGTTTCTGCCAGTCATCGCCACCGCTGTTTTCATGGTTGACGCGCATGCCCTCGTCGAGCCGGTGCTTCCGATCTGGGACCTCAAGGAACGCGCCGAAATGGAAGCCGCCGGCTGGATTCCAGGAGCCATTCTGCTAACCGACTCGGCCGTGCCCGATGAGCCGGAGCGAGCCCCCGCCGAGCCGCTTCAAGTCGAGCCACCCAAGCCGGAGGAAATCGCCGGAGACTTCAAGCCGTCGTCCGACATCGCCGAGAAATTCCTGCCCGCCTATTTCGCGGAGCGTCCCAAATCTTTCCTGATCGACCCCCAAGGCCTGCTCTCTCCGGCCGACTACCGGGACCGCCTGAGCTTCCTCAATTACCACGCCAGCGACTCGTCCATCGACCTGTTCGTTTACGTGATGGGCGGCGAGCAGGACATCCCGAGCGAGGTCCGCGAGGAGGAAATGATCGAGCGTTTTTTCTCGGAAGGGCGCCCGGCCGTGGTCGTTCACTATTACCTCGGCGCGCCGCAGCGCTCGGTCGTTTACCTCAGTCCGTCCATCACCGATTCGATTTCGGCCGCCGAGCAACACCGCGCGCTGGAAAGCTCGGTGATGCAGGCTTTTGAAAAAATCAGGCCCACCGAGCAGATCGAGAAATTTCTCGTCCAGATGTCCATCCGGATTTACTGGATGGAGCGGATGCTAACCGGTGAATCCGCCGTGGCCGTGACCGCTCCGCCTGTCAGAGTCGCTGGCGCTAGCAAGTCCGCCGTCTCGTCCGAGAAACTCATCTGGCTCCAGGAACGCGCGCGCAAGTTCGCTTTTCCCGCCGCTCTCGGCGGTGGAGGTTTATTAGCGATCTTGGCCTTGGTGTTCTGGCGGCGGCTCAGCGCTCGCTATCGGTTCCCGGATTTCGAAGTCGAGCCCCGTCTCGGCGGAGCGCACGCCGCCGGGGTGGGAGCGGTGATTTCCTTCGCCAGCGCCGCCGTGCCGCCCGCCTCACAGCGCGACCAGGTGCCGGATTATTTGCGCCGGGCGTGAGCTGCGAGGAGTTCCGCTCCTCGTTGTTTTTAGGAGTGCCCCCGTCAAGAATCGAACTTGAATCTAGAGTTTAGAAATCGTGATCATTCCTTGTTTTTTAGTAATTCAATGAACTTGTAACGGCCCTGTAACCAGGGTCCCTACATTCCACCTACGCCGCCACCACTTCCACACGGGGAGTAAAACCGAGTTGATTCAACAGTTCCTCGCAATCCTCCCAAGCGAGGCCGAACGCACGCACGTCTGCGACTCCCAAGCGGGCGACTACCTTGGTGATGGCGGTGGCATCCGTTTCGTCGAATTCACCATCCATCAGCGCATTTTCCGACCAATCCACCAACTCCGCGAGAGTGATTTCATGGTGAAGATAGGCGGCGATTTTGGCGGCTGCGGTCTGCTTGGTAATGATCATGGGGAATTGCTACACTTTTTGGTGGCCACGATCCACCGGGAATTTTTCGTGAATTTCGACGAGTCGGAGCGTGTCGTCGTAAATTTCCTGCCAGAATCGCAGCGTGGTTTCATCCGCCGTGACTTCCTTGAAATACCGGGCCATCCAGCCATGCCTCCCTGCCACCTCCAGCGAATAGCGCCTCCCTCCATCTTCGAGTTCCTCCCAGTGGCCGAACTTCTTTTCGTTGTGTGATCGGGTGCTCATCGTGAAACCGCATG
>JBEGUC010000123.1:0-4954 GCA_041179105.1 Verrucomicrobiota bacterium
CTCAACATCTGCTCGCAAAAAGGTCTTGGCGAGATCTTCGACGGCTCCGTCGGTGCAGGCACCGTGCTGTGGCCCTTCGGCGGTGACCGGCAACTCACGCCACCCGACGCAATGGTCGCCAAGCTGCCGCTGCTCCAAGGCGACACCGACGTGTGCACTTACATGAGTTGGGGCTTCAACCCGGAAATTTCCTCATACTCTCCCTTCCACGGCGCGCTCTACGCCGTCACCGAGTCCGTCTGCAAAGCCGTCGCCGCCGGCGCACGACTCCCAGACATCCGCCTCACCCTTCAGGAATATTTCCCAAAACTCGGCAACGACGCCACCCGCTGGGGCCAGCCCTTCGCCGCGCTGCTCGGCGCTTATCAGGCGCAGCACTCGCTCCGCCTCGCCGCCATCGGTGGCAAGGACTCGATGTCCGGCTCCTTCAACGAGCTCGACGTCCCGCCCACGCTCGTTTCCTTCGCCCTCGCGCCCGGAAAAGCCAGCCTCGCGCTTTCACCCGAATTCAAACAACCAGGATCGACAATCTCCTTCGTGGAAATTTCCCGCGATGCAGATCAGCTCCCGGATTTCACCGAACTCAAGCAAGTCGCCGCCGCGCTGCATGAGCTGAATATTGATGGGAAAATCCTCGCGCTTCACCACATCGGCCAAGCCGGCATCGCTGCGGCATTGGCGAAGATGGCGTTCGGAAATCACATCGGCGCGGAGATCAACACCACTCTCGATCTCTCTCACGAACGCTATTTTGCCTTTCTGATTGAACATGCCAAGCCGCTGCCGGTGGAATTCAGCTCTTTAGAAATCGGCCACACCACCGAAGTCGGCACACTCGTTCTCAACAGCGAAGCCCACACTCTCGCCGAACTCGAGGACGCCTGGACCCGCACGCTGGAGCCGATTTATCCAACAAAACCCGAAACCTCGTCCGAACTTGGCGACCTTGGCGTCTTGGCGGTTCAAACCACCAAAACCCAAAATTCGAAATCCAAAATCGCACGCCCCAAAGTCATCATTCCCAGCTTCCCTGGCACCAACAGCGAATACGATTCCGCCAAGGCCTTCCGCGAGGCCGGAGCGGATGCAGAAATTTTGGTATTCCGGAATCTCAGCGCCAAGCACATCGAGGAATCCCTCGCCGCGCTCGCCGCACAAATCCGCCAGTCGCAAATCCTGATGTTCCCCGGCGGCTTCAGTGCGGGCGACGAGCCAGACGGCTCCGCAAAATTCATCGCCACCATCATCCGCAGCCCGCGCGTGGCAGATGCCATCATGGATCTCCTCAAAAACCGCGACGGCCTCATCCTCGGAATTTGCAACGGCTTCCAAGCTCTCGTCAAAACCGGCCTCGTCCCCTACGGCGAGATTCGAGACACCCACGCCGAGGCACCCACACTGGTTCATAACAGCATCGGCCGCCACATTTCCTGTTACGCCCGCACCCGCGTCGTCAGCCAACTTTCCCCGTGGCTGGCAAACTGTGAGATCGGCGACATCCACCGCGTCCCGGTCTCCCACGGCGAGGGCAAATTTTTCGCCAGCCCAGAAATCATCGCCGCGCTCGCACAAAACGGCCAGATCGCCACCCAATATTGCGACGCCGACGGCGCGCCATCCATGGACATCGCTATCAACCCAAACGGCTCGCTCGCCGCCATCGAAGGCATCACCAGCCCCTGCGGCCGCGTCTTTGGGAAAATGGCCCACACCGAGCGGGCTGGCACCCAAGTCGCCAAAAACATCCCTGGCGATAAGCACCAGCCGATCTTTCAGGCCGGCGTCGCCTACTTCGCCTGATCGTATCCAGCATCCCGTCACCTCGGTCCGATTTCCACGGATGGCTCATTGGTCCAGCCGAGCGTGACCCGATTGTTGGGGAGAGAGATCGGTGCGGACGCCCACGTTCCGCAACGAGTCAGCGATGGCGGCTTGAAACTTGCTCACCACCCGATCACAAGTGCCGCGCATGAATTTCAATTTCGACACTCTCATTCCCCGCCGCGAGACCGGCTGCATCAAATACGACCGCCGCCCTGAGCTCGATCCATTCTGGGTTGCGGACATGGATTTCCCCTCCACTCCCGCCATCCTCGCCGCACTGCACCAACGCGTGGACCACGGTATCTTCGGCTACGCCCAGCCGCACGCCGGCTTGAATCAGGCCGTCATCGCCTACCTCCGCGAGCGCCGCAACGCAACTTTGCCCCTGGAGCAAATCATCCACCTCGGCGGACTCGTCCCCGCCCTCTCCCTCGCCGCCCGCGCGTTCTGCCAGCCCGGCGATGCGGTGATGACCTGCACCCCAGTCTATCCGCCCTTCATCGGCGTCCACCACGACGCGCATGTCTCGCTAATCACCGTCGATCACGCGATGATCGATGGTCGATGGAATTTCGATTGGGAAGCCATGGAAAACGCAGTCACCCCGGAAACGAAGGTCTTCCTGCTATGCAATCCACAGAACCCGCTCGGCCGCGTTTTCTCTGCGGACGAAGTCACCAAACTCGCCGTCTTCTGCGAAACCCACGACCTTGTGCTCGTCTCCGACGAGATCCACTGCGACCTGATCTTCGACGAGACCGCCACGCCGCATTTCTCCGCGCTCAATCTCCCGGCAAACCTCGCCAAACACACGATCACCCTGCTTTCCCCGAGCAAGACGTGGAACATCGCCGGCCTCGGCTACGCCTTCGCCGTCATTCCGGACGACAGCATCCGCCGCAAATTCGCCGCCGCCCGCGGCCACACGCTTTCCGAGATCAACGCCCTCTCCTACTACGCCGCCGAGGCCGCCTATCGCGACGGCGAGCCGTGGCGCTTGGAGCTGATGGACTATCTGAAAACCAACCGCGACGTGCTCGTTGATTTCATCAACACCCGCTGCCCCGGACTCTCCGTGAGCCCCGGCCAAGCCACCTACCTCGCTTGGATCGACGCGCGCGGCATGGGTGTCGATAACCCCGCGCAGCACTTCGAGAAAAAGGCCGGGCTCTTTCTATCCGACGGCGCCTTCTTCGGCTGGCCCGGCTGGGTCCGCTTCAACTTCGGCTGCCCGCGCGCGAGGATGCTGGAAGGCTTGGAGAAAATCGCCGCCGCACTGTGAGCACTCCCGATATCAATCCAGATAGGGATTGCCCTCAGCTTCCTCGCCGAGGGTGGTGCCCGGCCCGTGCCCCGGCAGGACGCGGGTTTCGGCAGGCAAGCTCATAAGGTGGCGCGCAATGCCGTCCAGCAACTGCGACGTGCTGCCGCCAGGAAGATCCGTCCGTCCGATGGAACCGGCGAAAAGCGTGTCGCCCGAGAACACCACCCCGTGATCCGCCAGATAGAAAGTCACGCTATCAGCCGAGTGTCCGGGGACGTGAGCGAGGGCAATTTCCAGCCCCGCGATCCGCAGCGGCTGGGTCATCTCGAACAACCGGTCGATTTGATAGGGAGTCACCGAGATCGGCAACCCCCACGAGCGGGCCATGGATTCCAAAGTGAGATCTTTGGAGTATTCACCGAAGGCGTGCAGTCGCGCGCCGAGCGCCTTCAGAGCGGCAGCATCGGTGACATGGTCGTAGTGTTGATGAGTGAGCAAAACGTCATCGACGCAGACACCGCGGCGAGCGATCCAGTCGGCGACTCCTTCGGGCGCGTCGATGAGGAGATTGCCGTCAGGAGTTTCGACGAGATAGCCGTTGGTCTGGACCATGCCACCAGTGTAGAGAGTGATCTTCACAAGCGCAGTGATTCGACTTTAGGATTTCTTACCGCGTTTGGCGAAGTAATACATCACTAGGCCGAAGATGAGGAGTATGATTCCCCAGTAGATATTCACGTTGATTCCTAGAGATTTCCCGTAAATCGAGGAAGCTCGGGTGAAGATGCCATAACCAATTAGGATAAATCCGTAGATGGTGAAGATGATGCCGATGGGAAGTCGAAGGTCCATGGTCGTAATGGGTTAGGTGAAATTACCAGAAGATGATGTTGAGAGCGATCGCTGCGATCATGACGATGGTGCCAAGCACTGCCGGCCGCATGATCCAGGCTTCGTGACCTGACAGCTGTTTGGGAGTGAGGGAATAAACCAAGCCGGCAAGTTCCTCATCCGTCTTGTTGCGTCCGCTGGTTAGCGAGAGACCGGCATTGATCACGAAGGTGACGCTGAAGGCGACAATAGCCACCATGAAGCTTTGCGAGAGATCCTTCGGATACTCGAAAACTTGGGAAATCCAAGCGCCTTTAACCCCGGGTCCATTGCCAGTGACCCATGACAGGCCATGGAAAACCACCGCAGTCCCGGTGCCGATCAACAAGCCCCAGAAGGCACCTGCATTGTTGGAACGCTTGGTGAACATCCCCAGCAGGAAAGTCGCGAACAGCGGCGCATTCACAAAGCCGAAGACCAACTGCAGAATCGCCATGATGTTATTGTATCTCGCGGCAATCAGTGCGCAACCCATGGCCAAGATGATACCCGCGATGGTGGCGACCTTACCCATATTTAAAAGCTCACGGTCGGTTTTTTTTCCGCCTGTCATCTGCGAATAGAGGTCGTAGGTCCACACGGTGTTAAAGGCGGTGACGTTAGCTGCCATGCCCGACATGAAGGAGGCCATCAGCGCGGTGAGCGCGAGTCCCAAGAGACCGTTCGGGAAATAGTTGAGAATCATCGAGGGCAGCACCTGATTGTAATTCATGATGGTTTTCCCTGCGCTATCGAGCATAGCCACCCCGTTGGCATCGAGCTTCACCGGAATCGTGTAGCCACTTCCGGGGCCATCCATGGTGAGTGCGTAAGCGATCATGCCGGGCAGGATGACGATGGCCGGGAAGAGCATTTTCGGAATCGCACCGACGATTGGTGTGCGGCGAGCGGCCCCCATGGAATTTGCTGCCAGGGCGCGCTGCACTTCCGCGAAATTGGTGGTCCAGTAACCGAATGAAAGCACGAAGCCGAGGC
>JBEGUC010000124.1:0-4890 GCA_041179105.1 Verrucomicrobiota bacterium
CTGAAATGTGGAGCGTCTTCATCCTCGTGCCCACCGGTCGCGCCGGAGCGGACGATGTGCCGGATGCCACTGAGCTTGAGTCAGTCTTCGAGGAAATGGCCGACCTCGTCGGCACCGCGCCCTTCGCCCTCAAAACCACGGAAGGTCACCACTTCCGGCGGGTGCTCGCCCAGCGTGGCAAGGGCGGAGCGACTGGCCGCCAAGGCATGCGCGCGCCGCTGGGCATCCGCGACGGCCGCGGCATCCTGTTCATTTCCCACACCGGCGAAGTCAGCCCTGGCGGATTTCTGCCGCTCATCTGTGGAAATGTCCGCCAAACGAGCCCCGCCTCGATCTACCGCGAACACCCGCTTTTCATTTCCCTGCGCGATTCCGACGCCCTCGGCGGCAAATGCGGCGAGTGCGAATATCGCACGATCTGCGGTGGCTCCCGCTCCCGCGCCTACGGCCTCACCGGCGACCCCTTCGCCGCAGATCCCGCCTGCTCCTATCAACCGCACGCCTCTCTCGCTCTCAGTAAATAACCAATTCAAATCATGATCAACCTCACCCGCCTCTGGACCGGTCACGAGCAACCCGTTGACGGACTCCGCTACGGCGATGGCCATGCGCCCGCCGCCACCGCCCGCGGACGCCGACCCATCGTCGTTTGGAACATCACCCGCAGCTGCAATCTGCGCTGCGTCCATTGCTACTCAGACTCCATGGCCGCCCGCTATCCCGGCGAGCTGGAGTGGGAGCAGATGGAGGCCGTTGTCAAAGATCTAGCCGCCTACCAAATCCCCTCGCTGCTCCTCTCCGGCGGCGAACCGCTCATCCACCCGCGCTTTTTTGACCTTGTCGATTTCGCGACGGAAGCCGGACTTAAACTCACCATTTCCACCAACGGCACGCTCATCACCCCAGAAAAAGCCGCCCTGCTCAAGGCCGCCAACGTCGCCTACGTCGGCATCTCGCTTGACGGCATCGGGGAAATTCACGACCAATTCCGCGGCAAGGAAGGCGCATTCAAAGCAGCCGTGGAAGGATTTGCCGCCTGCCACGCAGTCGGTCAGAAAACCGGCCTGCGCCTCACACTCACCGGCCACACCGTCGCGGACATCGAGCGCATCCTCGACTTCATCGAGGAGCAGGAAATCCAGCGTGTTTGCTTCTATCACCTCGTCCCGTCCGGCCGTGGCAGCGCGCTTCAAATCCTCCGCCCCGAAGAAACCCGCCAAGCCATCGACACCCTCATCGCCCGCGTCGAGCAATGGCATCGCGCCGGCATCCACCGCGAGTTGCTTACGGTCACCCAGCCTGCCGACGGCCCCTATTTACTCCACCGGATGGAACGAGAAAACCACCCGAACCTCGAAGCCGCGCGCCAGCTCCTCAGTTGGAACGGCGGCGGTGCCAACAGCTCGGGCCGCGGCATCGCCAACATCGACACACAGGGCAACGTCCACCCCGACCAATTCTGGCAAGACGTCCAACTCGGCAATGTCAAACAGACGCCGTTTTCCGAAATCTGGGAAGGCAAGCACGCGCCATCTGCTGCCAAACTCGCAGAAATCCGCTCGATAGGCCTGCTCACCTACGCCGAACGCCAAGCAAAAATCCAAGGTGCCTGCGGCGATTGCCGCTGGTTCGACCTCTGTGGCGGAGGCTTCCGCACCCGCGCCGCCGCCGTGGACGGCCACATCTGGAACTCCGATCCCGGCTGCTATCTTAGCCACAGCGAGACCGCCCGCGAGACGCTCGCTGAAGTTTGATGAATGAAATGCATTCCCACTGTCTCCGTCGAAAGCAGAACGCCGCCCTCAGCACCATCAAGTGCTCTGTGGCCTGATGGTTTCAAAAAAAACCCCGACCTGATTGGCCGGGGTTTTTTGATTTTTAGGGGTGGGTTAGGAAGACTTTCGCCTCCCTGAAAATCACACGCTGGCCTTGAGGACGGACGAAGGCTTGAAGCCGACCGACTTGGACGCAGCGATTTTCATGGCTTCACCGGTCTTCGGGTTGCGACCTTGGCGGGCGGCACGATTTTTGACTTCGAAGGTTCCAAATCCGATGATTTGGACTTTCTCGTCCTTCTTCACGCCTGCGGCGATGGAGGAGAGGACGGCTTCGAGGGCTTCGTCGGCAGAACGCTTGGTGGCGTCTTTCCCGAGGGCGATTTGGATAGCTTCAATCAATTCAGATTTGTTCATGGCACGACGTTTCTGAGAATGGCACCGAGGCTTGGCAAGAGAAAATCGGTTGATATAAAGGAGTTTTCGCAGTGGCGACTTCACTTATCGGGGCTGGCTGGCTTGCGCCGTTCGGGATCCGGTGACCGCCGGATCGTCGCAGGTTGGCTGATTTTTGTTAAGTTAGCTTGATGCCACATTCCGCCGCAGCAGCTCCAGAAGCAGTCTGGTGAGGCCACTGGCAATCGGGAGTGCCGCGGATCGATTTTTATCATAAGAGTTCGTCAGCTCCCCCCAGCCGCGCGGATTCCTTATTAAACTGAGAAATTTTCCGGGCTTGTGAAATTTTTCACAAATAGAACTTGCGGAGATTGCTGGCGATTCATTAAAGACCGCGCGCCTGCCGTCAGCAGGTCTTTTGCATGCGTTTTCTTTTCTCCACATTGATCGTTTGGCTCTTCGGTTTGGTTTCTGCTTTCGCGGGAGCGGAATCGCATGACCATCTTCCGACGAATGCCGAGGAGGTTCTGCGTCTCGGTAGTTTTGTTGTGACCAACTCCATGCTGATGGTCTGGATCGTCGCCGCTTTCATCATCATCGTGGCCCAACTGGCGACCCGTCAGATGAAAACCGTGCCGAGTGGATTGCAGAACTTCGTCGAATGGATTGTCGAAAGTCTATACAATTTCCTCGAAGGCATCCTCGGCAAACATCTTGTGAAGCGGACGTTCTGGTTCTTCGGCACGATTTTCATCCTCATTCTTTTCACGAACTGGTTCGGCTTGATTCCCGGAGTGGGCACCATTGGCTGGCAGTTGAGCGGCTCAGGTGTGGATCCCCACGACACTTTTCGTCCCTTCTTGCGGGGCGGTAATGCGGACTTGAACATGACGGCCGCCATGGCCTTCACCTTCGCCGCTCTTTGGTTCTACTGGGCAATCACGGAAAACGGAATCAAGGGCTTCCTCGCTCACATCTTCGCTCCTAAAGGCAAATTTTCTGGAATCATGAGCCTGATGATGCTCGTGGTGTTCGGGTTCGTCGGCGTTCTTGAAGTGATCTCCATCCTCTTCCGCCCGGTGGCTCTGTCTTTCCGTCTCTATGGAAACATCTTCGCCGGTGAAAACATCTTGGAAAACATGATGCTCATGGGTGGCAAATACCTAGCTTGGCTTCCACCGCTGCCATTCTATTTCCTCGAACTGCTTGTCGGCATCATCCAAGCCTTGGTCTTCATGCTGCTAACCGCCGTCTTCTTGAAGTTGATCTGTGATCATGGCGATCACCACGACGAGAGCGATCATTCGCATTAATCCTATTTCCCGAATTCGACCATGGAATAACCGTGGGAATCGGAAAAACAAACAACCAAACACACTATATCATGTTGACTCCAATCCTTGCCGAACTTTCCGGTAACATGCACGTTGCCTTCGCCGCCATCGGCGCCGCTCTCGGCATCGGCCTCCTTGGCTTCAAGGCGGCAGAAGCCACTGGCCGTAATCCAGGCGCCGCAGGCAGCATCCTCACGCTGTCGATCATTCTCGCGGCTCTCATCGAAGGTATCGTGTTCTTCGCGATCTTCCTTGCCAAGTAAGTCTGATTTCAGCCGGATCAAGGAAACTTGATCCGGCTTCTTCCTACCTGATTTTAGTTTTCACTCGATTCTCCTAACGAATTTTTCCCAATGATGTTCGACCTCCTTGCCGTTGTTCCCGCCGCCGAATCCGAAGGCGTTGTGGGTGAAATCATGAAAACTTTCAACGTCACTTGGCCGCTTTTTATCTCCCAGTGCGTCAGCTTCCTGATCGTTGCTTTCCTGCTAAAGAAATTCGCGTTCGGCCCGATTCAGGCAATGCTTGAGGAACGCCGCTCGAAAATCGCCGCAGGCGAAGAAAAGCTCAAACACATCGAGAGGCAACTCGCCGAATCCGAAGCAACCACCGCCGCTGCTATTGCCAAGGCCAATGATGAAGCGGTCCGCCTGATCAACGAGGCCAAGCAAGGTGCCGCGATTTTCAGCGAACAAAAAGCGCAGGAAGCCATCGCCAGCGCCCAACAGATTCTAGCCAAGGCCGAAGCCGCCGCCAAGGCCGACCGCGATCGCCTCAGCACCGAGTTGAAGCGCGAATTCGGCCGTCTCCTGGCTGCCACCACCTCGCAAGTCACGGGCAAGATTCTCAACGCCGACGATCAGAAGCGCATCAACGAAGACGCGCTCGCCAAGGTTGAAGCCTGATTTATATCTCTCTAATTTCAATCCATGAAGATTTCCAAAACCGCCGCTGCCAGCGCTCGCCGCCTGTTTGGGCTGTGCCAGACAAATGGCCGGTTTGACGAGTCCAAATTGCGCACGATCGTCACCCGCCTGATCGAGGCCAAGCCACGTGATTACAAGGCGATCCTCGCTGCGATCCAGCGCCTGACCCGCCTCGAACTCGAGCGCCGCCAGGTGACTGTAGAGAGCGCCGTGGAAATCGACGACTCCACCCGCCAGCGCGTGGTCGCCGGTCTAGCCAATCAATACGGCCCCGACCTCGTGGTCCAATATCAAGTCACTCCCGCTCTTCTGGGAGGCCTCCGCATCCGCGTGGGGAACGACGTTTTCGACGGGTCCGTCCAAGGCCGTCTCGAACGCCTCGCCAGTGCATTTTAATTTTTTCTAAATACTCTCCCTTTCTAATAGATACCTTGTCATGAGCAGCATCCTTCAAGAACT
>JBEGUC010000125.1:0-4799 GCA_041179105.1 Verrucomicrobiota bacterium
GAAATCCAAGTCCAGCCGCGGTCGCTGCACGCCCAGCGGCCACGGGAATAAGGACGCCAATTGGAATTATTTACGGCCACCGGCTGCCAGACATAACCATAGTCCGGGGTCTCGAACCAAGAACCGTAAGACGACAGCGAATCGTAAAACATCCCATAGTCTGCGACGGGTTCAGTCGGTGCGGCGGGTTTGAAAGCCAATGCCTTGCGGCCGGCCAATTCGCGGTCGCGCTCGCTGAGTTGTGCCCGGTGTCGGCCGAGATCGTCGTCTTTCTTCTCCAGCGCCGATTGAAACTGCTCAAGCTTGCCCTCGCGGTTGGCCAGGGCCTCCTCGCGCTTGCGGATGGCCTCGTTCTGCGCGGCGGCGACGTCTCCCTTCCGGCGTTCCAACTCGGCCCGGTCCTCCTCGATCTGGAGGCGCTCGCGCTCGATCGCGTCGCGCTCGGTCGCCAATTTCTGATCTTCGAGTTGTTGTTCGAGGTCATGCTGTCGCGCGGCGGCCTCGTTATTTTGCCGCTCAAGTTCGGCGATTTTTTTCGCGATATCGGGCGATTGTTTGTCACAGCCGGATGAGGCGAAGATGACTAGCGCGGTGATCGAAATCAGGGATGGATTCTTCATGGTTTTAGGGATTCAGGCCGCTTCGACGCGGCTCGCGCGAGAAGCATTCATAAAATTTCACATCAGGAATTTCCAACCGCAGTCACCTCGAAAATTACCCGCGCGGCGGGTAGATACAAATACTAGGATGACTTATTCGGAAAACTCCTGCGGCGGCGCGGGATCACCCGAGCCGAGCAGGCACTCGACTTGTGCGGCGGCCTTCATTTTATGCTCATCCTTGATGTAGGCGGCGACCGTCCCGAGAGCGGCGACCAGCGCGCCCCAATCGTCCCCAAAGCCCGCGCCCGGAATCATGTCCGGGATCAAATCCGTGGGTAAAACCAGATAACCCAGCGCGCCGACGATCACGCCCTTCGCCCACGTCGGCGTGTCGCGATCCTGCAAGCAGTAGAAAAGCGTGAGGGCGGTGAGCAGGGTTTTGCGCCCGGCGCGGACGGCGGCCTTGCGCAAGGTGCGCCACAGACGTGGCGCGGAATACCAACGCGGGGCGGAGAGCGGGACCGGTAATTGTGGAGGATTTGACATGGAATGAATGAAAAATAACAGCGCTAAACGCCCGCAACATGCTTCGATTTATCGCTCCGGGCAAGGAGAAGCACCCGCCCGCAGCGAATCTCGCCAAATCCAGCGGTTGCACCCCGGTCGGCAAGTCGCTAGCGTCGCGGCGTGTCCCGCCCCGTCGATGTACTCCTAGAATTTCTCGCAGCCGAACAAGCCCGCGGGGTGACCCACGTGCATTTGGACGATGGCGCGCGCGAGGCCCTGCGCAGGGTTTTCAACTCCGCCAAAGCCAAAAAAGCCGCTCCTCCCGGAGAGAAATCCGCCACACCACCGGCTGCGGAAATCCGCTTGGACGAGCCCCAGGCTCCGGTGGCGGCCGCCGTGCCTGCCATCAAAGGCACCTCGCCGACCGAGCAACTCGCCTCTCTCCGCCGCCAAGCAGCAGACTGGGCGGTCATCAAATCACTTGGCTCCCTGCGGGAAACGATGGTCTTCGCCTCTGGAAATCCAGAGGCGCGGTTGATGCTGGTGGGCGAAGCGCCCGGCTATCATGAAGAACGCGACGGCAATCCCTTCGGCGGTGATGCGGGTCAAAAACTCGACGGCATCCTCAAGGCGATGGGACTCTCCCGCGAGGAAGTTTACATTTCCTACATCGTCAAATTTCGTCCCGCCACGCCCCGCCAAACGACCAACAACCGCAAACCAACGCACGAGGAAATGGCCGCCTGCCTGCCATTCATCCGTGCGGAAATCGGCATCGTCAAACCCGCCTGCATCGTAGCGCTCGGCGAGACGGCGGCGGCTGGCCTGCTCGGACTCGACGCTGCCGTCGCCGCGATGCGCGATTCATGGCACGACTTCGCGACCACGCCGGTGCGCGTCACCTACCACCCCAGCACCCTGCTCCAGACGCACGGAGCCAGCACGACCAAGCGCCAGCTCTGGGAAGACATGCTCGCCGTGATGGAAAAACTCGACCTGCCGATCTCCGAGAAACAGCGCGGATTCTTTTTGCCAAAGCCGTGATCACAGACTTTTTTCCCCGAGGATGCGGATCGCCTTGGGCGCACCCTTGCGCCGCAGCCCGAACTGCCGGACCGCGTGCCGTTGCAAATGCGCGGCGGCTTCCTCCACGTCGTCCGTGAAAAATATCAGATCCGGATCATCCGGGCTGAGAGTCCCCTCCTCCACCATCCGGTGGACAAAATCCATCAGCGGCTGCCAATAATCCTTCCCCATCAGAATGATCGGGAAAACCTTCAGCTTGCCGGTCTGAATGAGCGTCATCGTCTCGAACATCTCATCCATCGTCCCCGATCCGCCGGGCAGGATGATGAAGGCGTAGGAATACTTCACCAGCACCACCTTGCGGGTGAAAAAATAACGCATCGTCACCGAGCGCTGGACGTAGCGGTTAAGCTCTTGCTCGAAGGGCAGCTCGATGTTGACGCCGAGCGAGCGGCCGCCCGCCTCGAAGGCACCTTGGTTTCCCGCCTGCATGATGCCCGGGCCGCCGCCAGTCACCACCGTGAAGCCCAGCCGCGCGCACGCCGCCCCCATTTGCCGTGCCATTTCATAATACTGGCTCCCGACTTTCGTCCTCGCCGAACCAAAAATCGTCACGCACGGCCCGGCGAAATGCAGCGTCCGGAAGCCGGTGAATAGATCCCTGCCTACCCGGATCAACGTCGCTAAATCTCGCAACCGCGAACTCGGCCCGGACAACAAACTCCGGTCAGGCAGCTCCAGCTCGAAGATTTCCTGCTCAGCGATTTCCTTCTCGGAAATCGGTTCCTCGGCCTGCGGCAATTTCGGGCATTCGGGTGAATTCACTGCCACCTTTTAAAACTCATCCTCCCCCTCGGGTAAAACGAAAAACGCGCCAGCAGTTTGTCGATGACGACCTCACCGACCATGGCCTCCGTGCGCCTCGCCATCGGCGAATCCGAACACCCGGCGCACCGCTGCCATTTCCCCAGTGAGTCGGCCGTTTGCATGGCGCACGGTGAGTGGGGCTTCCACAGTCATTTCGCCGGAGAAATCCTGAGGGAGCTGGCAGGCGAAGAGCGTGAATAGCGGCAGCAAGGTTTCGCGGGGAATCACGTCTCGCTGCTTCACGACCTTGAGGCCCGCTGCGGCGATTCCATCCAGCGCGCGCTGCTTCTGCGGCGAGGGAAAACACAGCACGAACCAGCCGCCGTCAGCCAGATGCGACACCGCCGCTTTCGCGTAGTCGCTCACATCGCCGCGCAGCTCGAAGCGGGCGTGGGCTTTTTGCGAATCCTGCGGAAGCACGCCCGTTCCCTGCGGAAAATACGGCGGACTGCCGGTGATGAGCGGGAATTTCCTCGCCAACGCAAGCTCGCGGAGATCGCCATAATAACAATCCACCCGCTGCCGCAGGCCGTTGCCATCAATGTTGAGTTGAAGCAGTCTGTAGCTGATTTCCTGCGCTTCCACGCAGGTCAATTTCGCCTCCGCGCCCATCCCCCACAGCGTGAGCAGGCCGACGGTGCCGATGCCCGTGCCAAGATCCAAATGCTCCGCGACTGGCGGCGAATTTCCCAGCGCATACCACGCCGTGAGCACGTCATCGACCGAATGCCGGTGACCGCCTTTTCGCTGGGCGATCAACCAACCTGCCGGACCGCCAGCATCGTCTTGCCACAGTTCACCCGCGCCCAGGCCGACTGGACCGGTGAGCGCATCGAGAGTGATTCGCTCGGCGAGTTCGGATTGGAGGTTGAGCCGCGCCTGTTGCCAGCGGTCCATGCCGCCCGGCGGATGAAAGAGTTCGGAAGTCATCGGATAAAGAATCACACCGGCCCGATCCCTACCAAATCGCGGTCCTCCCGGGCGGACTCAAGAAACGACTCGTCCATCGTGATCGCCTGCTTGAGGTGGCTGCGGGCGCGCGGCCCCTCGCCGAGCGTCCACAAGTAACAGGCCAGATTGTAGTGAAAAACGGGCATTTCAAACAACGCCTTCGGGCCTCGGAGCAATTGATTGCAGGCCGCCAGCGTGTCGCCGGTTTCATGGAGGCAAAACGCCGCCCGCAGGAAGAATTCTGGCTCGTCCTCCGCCTTCAGGCAGAGCAGGCGGGCCGTTTCCGAAGCGGCGTTCCACTTCTCGCGGTCCATCTGCGCGGCGAGTTTCAATTCCAGCGGTGCCCGCAAACTCTGGACCTCCGTTGGCAGCGACTGCAACTCGTAAAGAGCCTCGTCTGCCAATCCCAGTTCCAGCCAGCCAGCTGCCGCGCGTAACGTTTTTGTCACCACCATTCGGGCGACGCTAAAACAACCCCTCCCCCCTTGGCAAACACTCAGCTTCCTAAAATTTTCGGTGCCCACCAATCTGCTCCCCCTCGCCTGAAAATTTTTAGAGGCCATTATGGCTGGGAACCTTCATGCCCGATTTCGGAAAAAAACCTCCGACCTTGCCATTGCTTCGTTCCCGCCCTACATCCATCCGCCATGCCTACTGTTGCCATCGTCGGACGCCCCAATGTCGGGAAGTCAGCTCTCTTCAACCGCCTTGCCGGGCGAAAGATCGCCATTGTCCACGACCAACCCGGCGTCACCCGCGACCGCATCGCCGCGCCTTCCAAGGCCACGCAAGTCCCCTGCACCCTCATCGACACCGGCGGCATCGGCGGCAACATCGACGACGGAT
>JBEGUC010000126.1:0-4755 GCA_041179105.1 Verrucomicrobiota bacterium
AGTTCGAAGACCTCATCGCCTCCGGCGTGGTCGATCCTACCAAGGTCACCCGCACCGCACTTCAGAACGCAGCGTCCATCTCCGGACTTCTGCTCACCACCGAGGCACTCATCACCGAACTTCCTGCAAAGGAAGCGCCAGCAGGCGGCGGCGGTGGTCACGACCACGGCATGGGCGGAATGGGCGGCATGATGTAAATCGTCCGTGACACAGGCATTCCTGCCTGTTTCCACCAACTCGAAGCCGGGCAGGGAAACCTGCCCGGCTTTTTCACGTTCGATCTGCGATGCCTTTGCCATTGTAGCGATCCCGGAAATTTTCCGTGCTTGGCGGGTCGATCCGTGGTTCGTATCGGCCCTGTGATTCCGAAAAATTTCCACGACCGTGTGATCGCCCCATCGCTGCTGGCAGCGGATTTTTCCTGCATCCGTGATGAAGTCAGCCGCGCGATCCATGCCGGCGCGGACTGGATGCATCTCGACGTGATGGACGGCCACTTCGTGGAAAACATTTCCTTCGGCCCGGCGATCGTTCAGGCGGTGCACGAGTCGAACGACATTTTCCTCGATGTCCACCTGATGATTTCACGCCCGGACCGCTATTTGCAGCAGTTCATCGCCGCCGGTTCGGATTTGATCACCGTCCACGTGGAGGCGGAGCACAACGTGGCGGAAACTCTGCGCCGCATCCGCGAAGCGGGCCGCCTGGTAGGCCTCGCGCTCAATCCCACCACGCCGATCAGCGCGGTGGAGCCGTTCCTCGGGGAAATTGATTTACTCCTCTGCATGACAGTCGTCCCCGGCTTCGGCGGGCAGGCGTTCATGCCGGAGGTGCTGGAGAAAATCACCGCGGCCGCTAAGATTCGCGACGCGAAGGGTTTTTCCTATCACATCGAGGTCGATGGCGGCATCGACGCCGCCATCGCCGCCCGCTGCTACGCGGCTGGGGCGAATGTGATGGTAGCGGGCTCCTCCACCTTTCGCGCGCCGGACATGGCCGCCGCAGTCACCCGCATTCGCAATGCTTGAGTTTTTCAAATCCCCCACTAAATCCAGCACATGCCGCTGATTGACCACCTCTTTTCCATCGGTCCAATCCGCAAGGCGATTTGGAAATTCTGGTATCCCTTCCTCACGCGACGACTTCAAGGCGAGGAGGTAATTTTCCTCAACTACGCCTTCGAGACAGACCCGCCGATGGGAATCGCTCGGTCTCCCGCAGACGAACCTAACCGCGCGTGCGTCCAGCTCTATCACCACGTTGGCGCACAGGTGAATTTCCAGGGTAAAAACGTCTTGGAAGTCAGTTGCGGCCATGGCGGCGGCGCATCCTATCTGGCGCGGACGCTCAAACCCGCCAAATACACCGCGCTCGATCTCAACCCTGCGGGCATCGCGTTTTGCAAAAAACGCCATCAGATCGAGGGACTCGAATTCGTCCAAGGCGACGCGCAAAACCTCCCATTTCCGGACAACTCGTTCGATGCGCTCGTCAATGTTGAGGCCTCGCACTGCTACCCGGACTTCCCGCGATTTCTATCGGAAGTCGCGCGCGTGCTCAAGCCGGGCGGCTATTTCCTCTACGCGGATTTTCGCTTCAGCGACGGCATTGAGAAATGGGACGAGGCGCTGAAAAACGCGCCGCTCAAGTTCCAGCAAAGCCGGGACATCAGCGCCGACGTCCTGCGCGGCATGGATTGCAATTCCGAGCGCTCCGTCACGCTGCTCGAGAAGAAGCTGCCGAAGTTCCTGCACAAACTCGGCCGCGACTTCGCCGGTGTGAAAGACTCGCGAGTGTATAACGCGCTCTTGCATGAGGGGCTTTTCTACCGCTGCTACTGCTTTCAAAAGCCCTCCCGGTCTTCATGATTACGGACGATCTTCCCATGGCATAAAAAAGCCGCCGGGGCGTGCCTTCCCCGGCGGCAAACCCTGTCACCTAACATATTTTATTTTCGCTGCGATCTTGCATTTGTTTGCAACCCAGCCTGCCGCTAGTCAGCTTTGATATCCTCTCCCGCACAGTAGATCACATGAGTCCAATTGCGCTCGGGACGGTGCGCCTATAGGCTTACCTGCCGCTGCGAAGCGACAAAACACGTCCTTTCCCGGGTTGATACGAGAGAAGTAATTCAGCAGCTAACAGAAATTTCCGGAATCACCCGCGGCTGTGCCGCCGTCGATGACGTCTCATTTGTATTATTGGCCTCCCAGCGCGTGCTCGAAAATAGCAAAACTGGGCGCGATTTCATCCAGACCCACGACATCCTCACCGCCCCCGGTCTGACTCGCTCTAACTAATTCGATGGCCTCGCCAGCCCTCGCCGCCTCCAAATGCTCATCAACGTGGAGCGTGAACTTCAGCGTCAACAGCTCCCCTTCCTGCGCAACCACGACGACCGCCTCGCCCACTTCAGCGAACTCGATGATCTAGAAATCTGGGCTACCGACGGCCATCACATCGCTCACGCCACCCGCGATCCTCGCAACGAAAAAGGTGTCTATAGCTCAGTTAGCACCATTTATAAATTCGACCTCCGAAGCGGCTGGATGCGCTTCATGGACCTTGCTCGCCCCACCGCCCGTGGCATCGAACACGAAATCACCACCCTCAAACGCTAGGACAAGGAAGACCTCCGGTGCGGAGCCGCCAAAGGGCGCTCCACTCTCCTCGTTTACGACGCCGCGATCATCGATTTCCAATACGCCTACAACCTCAAACAATCCAAAAGCATCTATATCATCACCGCCTAGAAAGACAACTTCGCCCCCATGACCACCATCCCGCGTGAGATTGACCGCACCAAGCTTGCCAATACATTAATCATCAGTGATGAAACCATTTGCTTCAATAATCCCCCCGTAATCTGGCGTCGCATCACCGCCAATTGCCCAGACAGTGACGAAATTTATATCACTCTAACTAACCAAATGACTCTTTCCCCCGGCGCTCTCAATCAATGCCGCCGGCTGCGCTGGGGCATCGAAAAAGCCTTTAACCAGCAAGAGCAGAAACTCGACGAACCCAAAGCTTGGAGTGCCAGCGAGGAGGGCAAACGTATGGAAAACGCTCGGGCGGCCGGTCGCCATCTGCCCGTAGAACTCTACCAAGCCCCCTATAGGCCCTCAGAAGTGAGTCTTCAATTCATCCGCTGGCTACGGGTAAGCCTCACGCGCCCGGCCTGCTACAGGCGAGCGATCGAGCAACTCCGCCCCCTTATGCTGACCTATCTTTAGATTGTTAGACTACAGGGTTTCGGCGGCCAAATCGTCATATTCACTCCCACACTCCGTAGGATTTCGCTCTCCGCTTTTTAAGCCATTATTGAAAGTTAGGGATTCAGAATTACTAAAATACGACTTTTTTTGCCGATTTCAATAGCTCAACTCGTTCACAATTATCAATCTAACATTTAATATGTCAAATGTAGTGCCATACTGATTAATCTTATCGTTGCGCGCTTTCCGATACCGTGCCATTCTTCTCCTCATGCTCATTCGCCAGACGCAAACAAGAGCTAACAGCACCGGTGCCTCTTATTTCACCTACCGACTCGTCGAGTCCAGACGGCTTGGCAAAAAGGTCAGCCAGCACACCTTGCTCAACCTGGGCACCAATTTCGAACTCCGCGCCGAAGCCTGACCGGAACTCTGCACCCGCGTCGAACAGATCCTCCGTTCCGAGGAACCTCTGTTTGCCGTCGATGCCGCCATTGATCACACCGCCCAGCATATTTACAGCCAGATCATCGCCCGCAGGGGCGAACTCAGTTCGTTAGAAATCGGGCAGACCGAGGAATTCGATGTCAACTCCCTGCAGCTGATCACCCCCCGCACCGTCGGCGCCGAACACGTCTCCCTAGAAGCCCTCAAGGAGCTCCAAATCCCGGAAATCCTCGAAGAAGCCGGCTTCAGCGCACGCCAGCGCGCCGAGGCTCTCGGCAACATCATCGGCAGAATGTGTGGCCCCCGCAGCGAATGCGCCACCGCCGAGTGGTTGAAGGAAACCAGCGCCCTCGGCGAGCTTCTCAAACACGACTTCACCCCCATGCCCCTGATGCAGCTCTATCGGGCATCGGATAGATTATTGCGCCACAAAGCCCTTATTAAAGAAAAGATATTCGGCCGCGTGCAGGACATTTTCAGCTTCACACCCACCATCACTCTCTACGACCTAACCAACACCTACATGGAGGGAGGCGCTGACCAAAACCCGAAAGCTAACAGAGGCCGTTCCAAGGAAAAACGCAGCGATTGCCCCCTGCTCACCCTCGGCATCACCCTGGATGCCAGCGGCTTTATCAGGCACTCGGAAGTATTCGAAGGCAACGTCAGCGAAGGCAGTACCCTGCAAAAAATGCTCCAGCGCCTCCAAGCTCCCGTGGGAGCTCTCATCATCATGGACGCGGGAATCGCCACCAAAAAAAACCTCCAATGGCTCATTAATAATTTATACAACTACCTAGTAGTCAGTCGGTAACGAAATCAAGACATCGATATGGAACAAACCCATATCATCCAATTCGCCGCCGGCAACCCGATCCACCTCCAGCGCCAGGCCGGCTCACTCTCGAGGGAAATCACCCTCGCCTGCTGGTCAGAATAACGGGCGATGAAAGACCAAAGCATCGTAAGCGGTCAACAGAACCCCACTATCCGGCGGCGGCTGTTTGGGCGTAGGATGCCCGCCCTATGGAAACCAATATCGACCCCGCCGCCGGCGTCATCGTCAAATCCGATCAAACCGGACGCACCC
>JBEGUC010000127.1:0-4661 GCA_041179105.1 Verrucomicrobiota bacterium
CTCCATGACACCGAAGCCTTCGAAAGTCTCAACGCCAGCTTCCACCACCACAGCGCTAAACCCTGCGCCGCCCTGCGCCTCCTCAAAACTCCCCCGCCGCAAATCAATTAACCAGACAACTGCCCTGAGAATGCGCGTCTCACGGGTGAGCCAGTCGCGGAAGATTGCTAGGTCGGCCGGGAGCAGGGTGGGGGAGTTAAGGTGGTTTCCTCGGCTGAACATGGGCGTCGAGCGTGAAGTCTGAGAACGAAGGTGGGGTGGGGTTGTTTTCCACAAGGAGAGCCTAAATGCCTTGAAAATCTCTGGTAATCAGACCCTCGTTGTCTGGCGCAATTCAGATGCATCCACTCCTTCACATCCTAAGCGCATCGACGGTCGCAGATCGCCGCTACACAAGCACATCATGAAACGCGGCACCGCCATCACCATTTCGCTCATCGTCAGCGTGTTGTTCGCGGTGTTCTTCATCTACCCGGCGGGGATGATCGTGAGGCAGGCTTTTGAAGGCACGCGGGCGGATGGCTCGCACTTTTTCACCGTGGATTTCATCGTCTCAGTCTTTCGGAATCCGATCTATCGCGAGGGACTTTGGAACGCTTTCGCGCTCGGCATCACGAGTACGTTGGCGACCTTGATCATCGCTTTTCCGCTGGCGCTGATCGGCCATCGCTACGACTTTTTCGGAAAGCCAGTGCTCGGCGCTCTCGTCCTCGCGCCGATGATCCTGCCTCCCTTCGTCGGGGCGGTCGGGGTGAAGCAGATGCTCGGGGTGAACGGCGCATTCAACGCGCTGATCATCGACAGCGGGCTGATGGACGCGGCGCAGCCCTACGATTGGCTGGCCCACGGCCGCTTCGCCGGGATCGTGCTGATGAACGCGCTGCATCTCTATCCAATTCTCTACATGAACATCGCCGCCGCGCTGGCGAACCTCGATCCAGCGATGGAGCAGGCTGCGGAAAATCTCGGCTGCCCACCTTGGAAACGATTCTTCCGAATCACCCTGCCGCTCGCCATGCCCGGCGTGTTCGCTGGCGCTTCGATCGTTTTCATTTGGGCCTTCACCGAGCTTGGCGTGCCGTTGGTTTTCGACTACGCGCGGGTCGCCCCGGTGCAGATTTTCGACGGACTCAAGGGGCTTGATCGAAACCCGATTCCCTACGCGCTTACTGCCGTGCTGCTCATCATCGCCGCCGGGGTTTTCGCGGTGTCGAAGCTCGTCATGGGGCGCTCGCCGCTCGGCACCGCGCCACGGCCTAAGGGGCGCTCGTCGTCGTTGCGGCTCGCTGGTTGGAAATCGGCGGGCTGCGCGTTGTTCTTTCTCGGCGTGTTCGTGGTCGCGGCCATTCCGCACCTCGGCGTGGTGCTGCTTTCCGTCGCGGGCCGCTGGTATGGCACGGTGATTCCCGACGAGCTAACGATGCGCCATTATTTCGAGGCGCTCGGCAACGGCCTGGTCGTGCCGTCCATCCAGAACAGCCTGCTTTACGCCGGTTGCGCGACGTTGCTGGCGCTGGTCATCGGGCTGGCTGTGGCGTGGGTGGTCGTGCGCTCCGATTTGAAATCGCGCGGATTTCTCGATGCGGTGGTGATGCTGCCGCTCGCCGTTCCCGGGCTGGTGATGGCCTTCGGCTACCTCGCGCTTTCGCAGGAGGGGAAAGCGTTTCATTTCCTAGTCGGAGCGGGTGGCAGCCCGTTTTTTTTAATCGTCGTCGCCTATGCCTTCCGCAGACTTCCTTACATCGTTAGGTCCGCCGTCGCCGGTCTTCAACAGAGCAATCCGATGCTCGAAGAAGCCGCGAAATCGCTCGGTGCCACGCCGCTGCGGACGCTCCGCCGGATATCCATTCCGCTCATCGGCGCGAACCTCGCCGCTGGGTCCATCCTCGCCTTTGCCTTCGCCATGCTGGAAGTGAGTGATAGTTTAATTCTCGCCCAACAGTCGCAGCATTTTCCCATCACCAAAGCGATTTACACACTACTCAGCACGCTCGGAAACGGCACCGAACTCGCCGCCGCGCTCGGCGTGTGGGCGATGGTTTTTCTATCCGTTGCCATCATGGGAGCCGCCGTCCTCGGCGGCAGACGCGGTGGTTTGTTCAAAGTCTGACCTCTTGATTCGGTTTCGCCGGTGAGGAAGCGCACGGCGAGGTTTTCGTAGGAAATTTGAGAGTCAAGTCCGGCAGGCTGCTAGGCAGCGTGAACGAATGGTTCACGAGATATTTCCCGATACGTGTGGTTGGCGACCGGTCGAATCGCGGCGATCAGGGGGCCTCATCGTTCGGAATGAAAAAATGCCTCCCCCTATTTGCGGCACCCGTTCAGAACGGCTCGTCGTCGCTCCAAGCGTCGTCGTTTCCCACGCTCCACTCCTCCACCAACTCCGCCGGGAAATCTTCGAGAAACCTCGACGGGCGGCAGATGACATCGCCGGTGTAGGACTTCGGATTCATCATCGGGAAGGTCAGATAGAGATCGTCCTTCGCCCGCGTGAGCGCCACGTAAAATAAGCGCCGCTCTTCTTCCAACATCGGCTGATCTTCCGCTTCGAGGATGCGGCCGTTAGGAAATTGCCCGTCCACCAGCCAGATCAGAAACACCACTTTCCACTCCAGCCCCTTCGCTTGATGGATCGACGAGAGCGTGACTTTCTCGTCGTCGCGCTCGGTCTTCTCGCCCGTCGGCTCGCCGTCCACCGAGCTCATCAACGAGAGCTGGGCGAGAAATTCGAGGATGTCGTCGAAGCCGCCGCCATACTGCGAAAGCTGCTCGATGTCGCTGCGGCGGTTCTCGAAATTCTCGAAACTCGCCTTGAGATACTCGTCATAAACGCCCTCCAGAATGCTGAAAATCATCGCCGAGGGCCGCGCGAATTCCCCGCCCGGCGTGAGTTCGTCCAACACATAACAGAGTTGCTCCCAGTGCTTCGCCGCCTTCTTCGGCACTTTGAATTTTAGAAACAAATCCGACCACTTTGGCGGCAATTCCTCCTTCGTCGACCAGCCACTCTTCAGCCACTCGCTCCACAATTTCTGCGCCGCCACCGGCCCGCAACCAGGCAGCAAGTTGACCATTCGCATGAAACTCACCTCGTCTCTCCGGTTCACCACGAAGCGCATGAACGCCGATATATCCTTGATGTGCGCTTGCTCGAAAAACCGCAGCCCACTCGTGATCGCAAACGGAATCCCACGAACGGTCAGCTCCATCTGGATTTCCAAGCTCTGGAAATGCGCCCGATAGAGCACCGCCATTTGCTCCAGCGGAATCCCCTCGTCACGCAGCTCCAGCATCCGCTGCGCGACAAACGCCGCTTGGCTGCGCGGATCTTCCAGCGCGACAAGTGCCGGCTTGGCCCCGGCAGACTCGCGCGACGAGCGCAGATCCTTTTCAAATCTCCCCGAATTCACCCGGATCGCGGCGTTGGATAAATCCAAGATTTCCGGCACGCTCCGGTAGTTTGTCTCGATGGTGAAAACCTTGGAACCCGGATAGCGCACCGGAAATCCCAGGATGTGCTCCATGTCCGCGCCGCGCCACGAGTAAATCGACTGCGCGTCATCCCCCACCGCCATCAGGCTGTTCTTGTCGCCCACCAGCAGATCGATCATCCGGCCCTGCACCGAGTTGGTGTCCTGATATTCGTCCACCAGGATGTGCTTGAATTTCTGCTGATAGAGTTCCAGCACGTCGGGTCGCTCCTCGAAGAGCCGCACCGTCATCACCAGCAAGTCGTCGAAATCCATCGAGTTGGTCGCCAGCTTCTTGGTGATGTAGCCGCTGCGGACGAGCTCGATTTTTTCCATCCAGTCGTAAAAATGATCGTATCTGGCAGCGATGACATCCTCAAGCGTTGCGCCGGTGTTTTCGATGAGGCTGAACATCGAGGCCAGCACGTCCGCCTTGGGGAACCGCCGCTGCTTGGTGTCGATGTCGCACTGGGCGATCACCGAGGATAGCATGGATTTCTGGTCGTCCCGATCGAGGATGGAAAACGAGCGATTGAATCCGAGATCCTCCGCATGCCGGCGCAAAATCCGGCTGCCTATCGAGTGGAACGTCCCCGCCCACAAATCCGAAATATCGTGCGGCACCAGTTCGCGCACTCGCTCGATCATTTCCCGCGCCGCCTTGTTCGTAAAGGTAAGCAGCAGCACCTGCTTCGACTCGATCGCGTGGTCCAGCAGCCAGGCCACGCGGTAAGTGAGCGTGCGAGTCTTCCCCGAGCCGGCCCCCGCGATGACCAGCGCCTTTCCCGGCGGCGAGGAAACCGCCTCGTATTGCTCCGCGTTGAGCGCCGCCACGTAATTGATGCCGGATGCCGCAACCGCTTGCGGACGATGAAGAGTGTATTGACGAGCCATGCGCGCGCGCACCGTGACAGCGGATTGACTGGCGGGCAACCGGTATCAATTTCCGGATTTCCATTGATCCGGCCCACCCGATACACACACTCCGCGCCATGAACGAAGCGACGGAAAAACCAACCGGACCGAGGCAAGCGTCCTTGTGCCCCTGCAAAAGCCGCGAAACCTACGCCACCTGCTGCGAGCCATTCCACCTCGGCCGCGCGAAACCCGAGACCGCCGTCCAGCTCATGCGCTCCCGCTACAGCGCCTACTTTTTCCGGCTCGTCGATTACCTCGTCACCACCACCCACC
>JBEGUC010000128.1:0-4627 GCA_041179105.1 Verrucomicrobiota bacterium
TGCATGACCACTTCTAGGTCGTCCTTGTCCATTTGCCCGTGGCCGATGAGTACCTTGGCCTCGGGGACTAATTCGCGAATTTTCGCGGCCATCATGTCGATGGTCTTCACCCGGTTGTGCAGGAAAAACGTCTGCCCGCCGCGCTTCATTTCCCGCCGGATCGCGTCGCGGATGACGCGCTCGTCGTAAGCACAAACCGTAGTGGAAACTGGAACTCGATTCGGCGGCGGGGTGTCGATGGTGGACATGTCGCGCGCGCCCATCAGTGCCATGTAGAGCGTCCGTGGAATTGGCGTGGCGGACAGCGTCAGCACGTCCACTTGGCGGAAGAGCTGTTTGAATTTCTCTTTGTGCGCGACGCCGAAGCGCTGCTCCTCATCGACGACGACCAGCCCGAGATCCTTGAATTTCACATCGCCGGAAACCAAGCGATGCGTGCCGATGACCAGATCCACCGAGCCATCGGCCAATCCGGCGATGGTTTCGCGAGTTTCGGCGGCGGTGCGGAAACGATTTAATAGATCAATGCGGATTGGATAGTCTGACATCCGCTCGCGGAAGGTCCGCCAATGTTGTTCTGCCAGAACGGTGGTCGGCACGAGGATGGCGACCTGTTTGCCGCTGGTGATCGCTTTGAACGCGCCACGGATGGCAACTTCGGTTTTCCCGAATCCCACATCACCGCAGATCAGTCGATCCATGGGACGAGTGGATTCTAGGTCGAGCTTGGTCTCATCAATCGCGCGACGCTGGTCGGTCGTCTCGGTGTAATGGAACGAGCGCTCGAATTCCCACATCCAGCGCGAATCGGGCGGATGGGCGAATCCGACTTCTCCCTGCCGCTCCGCCTGCACCCGCAGCAACTGCGCGGCGTAGTCCATGATCGACTTCTCCGCCGCCTTCCGCGCGGTCTTCCATGCGGCTCCACCGAGTTTGTTCAGCTCCGGCGTCTTGCCGCCGAGGCCCACGTATTTCCCGACGAGATGCGCCTGCTCCAGCGGCACGCCGAGCTGCACGCCATCGCGGTATTCCAGGACCAGCTCATCGCCCTCGTCGCCCTGTTGGATGCCTTTGAACCGCCCGATGCCATATTCATAGTGAACCACCAGATCGCCCTCCTCCATCTCGTCGATGGTTGCACGGGCTCTAGCAGCCCTGGCCTTTTCCAACAACGAGCGCCGCGGTCCGCCCGGAGTGCGATAGCGGCCGAAAAGCTCGGACGAGGAAAGCACCGCCAGCTTGGAAATCGGCACGGTGAATCCGGCTAACAATTCCCCGCGAATCGGCACAAGCCCGAGATCGCGCTTCAGATCCTTCCCGGCGAGCTCGGTGAAGCGTTCCTCTTCGCCACGGTTGCCGAAGACCATCGCGATCTCCCAGCCGTCGCGTTTCCAATCGTTGAGTTGGCGGAAAAAATTCTCCCGCCTCGTTTCCTCCAGCACGAAATCACCCGCCTCGAAAATGCCGAGCGGGCTGCCGTAGCAAGCGAGCGTGTCATCTTCCTCGCTGTTAAATTCCGCTGCGCCTTCGAGAATCCGCACGTCGGGCTTTTCGATTTCCGCGCCGAAGGAAATGATGAGATCCGTCTTGCGTCGGTAGTCCGCGACGGTCGCTTCCGACGACGGCTCGGCGAGTAATAAATCCGACTCCAGCAATTTCGCAGTCGATGCCTGTGAATCCAAATCGAACTCGCGGATCGATTCCAGATCGGTGTCAAAGAACTCCAGCCGCAATGGTTTTGCCGCTTGCCAGGCGAAGAGATCGAGAATCCCGCCGCGCACTGCAAATTGGCCGCGGCTGGTGACGGTAGGGACGCGTTCGTAGCCGTGGTCGGTCAGGGATTGCGCGAGTTCGCCGGGATCAAGCGTCGTGCCTGGTTTGAGCGGCGTTCGGCTCGCACGAAGGGCTTTGGGAGAGGGTGCCTTACCGGCAAATGCGTCGCTACCACAAATGACTACGCAGCTTTCCGAGCGGGCGAGGATTTCCAAAACCGAAAACCACTCCGCCGCCGACTCGGGATCGGCGATCGTACCATCGCCGGTTTCCACCGGACCGTCCGGCAGCACCAGCCCGGTCACGCCCCACAATTCGAGCTCGGAAGCCAGCCGCTCGCGATGCCGAGGCATGTCAGATATCAACCACAGCCGCATTTTTTTCCGGTCCTTCGCCGCCAGCGCCACGACTGCCGCGAGAAATGCGTGGGCCGCCTCGGCGGACTGATCGAACACGACTTCGCGATCACCTTTGGCGAGAGGGGCCAGGCGCACAGCAAATTCGGGCTGAGTCACGGCGCGCCGAAGCCAGCCGTGAGTGGAATCGTCCGTGTGGGACACGCGGGAGGCATAGTGCGGATCATCCGATGTCGCAAGGGATGATCCTGGGCGAAAGATTTTAAGGCACCACGAATCCGGCGAATCGAGCGAATCTTCAAGGTTCAGAAGGCGGAGCCTGATCCGCTTTTTCTGAAATGATTCGCCAGATTCGCCGGATTCGCGGTGCCTCACTCTTCATTTTCTCGGTAACGAATCCCGCGCTTTGCTTCTGTGATGGAATCATCCCGGCATTGTCACCCTCCACGAGTTCGGACAACAGGACGGACTCTATTTCATCCTGATGGAATTCGTGGACGGCGTGAACCTCGCCCAACTCATGAAGACCGGCCGGATTTCTCCCCGGGAAGCACTGGTCATCGTCCCGCAGATTTGCGACGCGCTGCAATTCGCCCACGACCAAGGCATCGTCCACCGCGACATCAAGCCGGAGAACATCCTGCTCGACCGATTAGGCCGGGTAAAAGTCGCCGACTTCGGCATCGCGAAGGTTGTAGCGGTGGTCTGTGACCGTCCGGCGGAGGAAGAGGGAAATCAGCGGCGGTCACAGATCGACGCTACATTGGCCGGGAAAATCATCGGCACGCCGCAATACATGGCCCCAGAGCAAATCTCCCATCCCTCCGAAGTCGAACACCGCGCCGACATCTACGCCCTCGGCGTTGTCTTCTACCAAATGCTAACCGGCGAGCTACCGGGTAAGCGACTCGAAGCGCCATCGAAGAAAGTCCAGATTGACGTCCGCCTCGATGAGATCGTGCTGCGAGCGATGGAAAAGGAGCCGGAAATGCGCTACCAGACCGCCCATGAATTCCGGACCGTGGTCGATGGGGTTCAGGCACCGGCGCATGTCTTGCCGCCATCACTCTCTCAACTGCCGCCCAAGCGCGGCATGTTGCGGCCATACATCACACCGGGATTCCTCACGCCACTCGCGCAATGGCTTCTGCCGGTGATCGTGCTGTGCTGCCTGCCGTTCATGATTCGCGGGTATGTCATCACTGAGGATGCGATTTTGATCCGGCGCTTATTTTGGACGACGCGGCTGGATCGCGGCGGATTGAAATCGGCGCAAGTGATTCCCAAGGCGATGAGCAAAAGCTTACGGACCTGCGGCAACGGTGGCGGGTTTTCCTTCATCGGTTGGTATTGGAACAAGCCGCTCGGGTTCTAGCGAGCGTTCGTCACGGACTTGAACCGCACGGTGGTGTTGCGGTTTGAGAAGAGGACGGTGGTGGTGTCGCCGGGCGAGCCGAAGAATTTTGTTGCGGAATTGAATTTGGAAAATCGAAACGCGGCGACCGGTGATCGCCGCTACTGCTGATGGCTGCTTCAGCCAATGGATTTTTCGCGACGACGCGTTGGACGATGGTCCGGGCGGCGGGAGCGTCGGCGGACGATGCGTTGGAGTCGCTATGCGCGGCGTATTGGTTTCCGCTGTATGCCTATGTGCGGCGGCATGGATTTCCCAAGGAGGATGCGGAGGATCTGACGCAGGCGTTTTTCGCAAAACTGTTGGAGCGGCAGGACTTCACGGCGCTCAAGCAGGAGAACGGGCGCTTCCGGGCGTTCTTGTTGGCGGCGTTGAAGAATTTTCTATCGAACGAGCGCGACCGTCGGCAAACCCACGCTTCACGAAATTCCAAACAAACTGCTCGATTCCGGCCCGGCATTGGGTTCTACATCGCCGTTCATGTCCGCACGCACCGGCATCCTCCTTGTTGTTTCCGGTCCTTCGGGATCGGGGAAAACCACGCTTTGCAGGCAACTGGCCGACTCAGGCGAGGTCCGCTACTCGATTTCCTGCACCACCCGCCTGCCCCGGCCGGGTGAGGAAAACGGCAAGGACTATCACTTTCTCTCGCGGGAGGATTTCCAACAACGGCTCGACGCGGGCGATTTTCTCGAACACGCGCTAGTCCACGGGAATCTCTACGGCTCGCTCAAATCCGAGGTAATTTCCCATCTCCGAGCCGGCACCGACGTGGTGATGGACATCGATATCCAGGGCGCGGACCAGGTTCGGAGCTGCGAGGACAGCGATATTCAGCGCGCCTTCGTGGATCTTTTCGTAATGCCGCCGAGCGAGGCCGAGCTTTACCAGCGGCTTGCCGGTCGCGGCACCGACAGCGCGGAAACCATCGCCCTGCGCATGACGAATGCGCTTGAAGAAATGCAGCACTGGCCGCGCTACACCTACCGCCTGCTTTCCTCCACCCGCGAGCAGGACCGAGCGAATTTCCACGCTCTACTCGCTGCGGAGCGGCTGCGGGTTTCGAGAATTTCACAATCCTGAA
>JBEGUC010000129.1:0-4404 GCA_041179105.1 Verrucomicrobiota bacterium
CCGAGCCGTCAAGGCGCCCGTTCGGGTAGATTTGGAGAAAAGTGCGCTTATGGTCATAGACCGTCGCGGAGAGGAACACGAGTTCGGTGCCGCGATATTTCTCACTGAGCTTAGCCAATCTGGCAATGACGGCCGGATCTTCGGGCGGCAACGCCGGTAACGGTGGCGGTCGCGGCAGATCGGTCAGGCCAGGGTCCTCGACGAGCTGCACGGTGACGTTGATCGTCCCAGTGATGGAGGGAAGGTCGTGCATTTCCGGGGACTCCGTGACATCGACGCGGGTGGTGCGAGAATTCAGAACCCTGAAGTCGATGGGTTCGGGCTTAGGAGCTGGCACGGACGGAGTTTCGTCGGGGATCGGCACGGGAATTTCCACGTCCCATTTCGTGGCGGAATCCTGTGCGCTCAGGCTCGAAAACCAAAGGCCGCCGAGCAGCACCGAGATGACACTTAATGATGATTTCATGGGAAGGTTGGCGTAGATCCTTCCTGGTGGACGGGGAGTTCTAAAGCCGAACGCAGTCGACCGCGATGGCCTTTAGCCGAACTCCCCGAAGGCAGGCGGCTTGGACATGCGCCACCGCCTCCCCGGCCGTTTGGTCGGTTTGGCGGCATCGTTGCGGTCGATGCCGACCGCTGCATTCGAGGTTTAGAAGTCCCCATCCACCAGAGTGGACAGGCGAATCCCATGTCACGAGATCAGGAACGGCAAGGCAATTATGCTGAAAATGCGTCACGCTGCCCTGCATCAAATCCGATTCCGTCCACTGCTGCCGTGGCGGCGTCAATCGCCGGAAAAAATCGCGGAAACACCATGACTCCGGAGTTTCCCAAGCATTCCTCAAATAAGCGTCCGGTGGAATTCCTAGGCGGCTTTCCAATAGCCACCCGCTGCAGTTGGCAGGCATCTTGCCCGCATGATTGTCCCCTGGCTTGTATTCATCGGTTTCGTCCTCGTCATGCTCGCGTTGGATCTCGGCGTGTTTCACCGAAAATCCCACGCCGTGGGCTTCAAGGAATCCATCGCCTGGTCCGCCGTATGGATCACGCTCGGGCTGTCGTTCTCGGTGCTCGTTTACTTCGCTTATGACGGCCATTGGTATGGGCTCGGCCTGACACCCGACAGCGTGGATGGCCTGATCAACAACGGCAAACTCGCCGCCACCAAGTATCTCACCGGCTACGTGGTCGAGAAATCGCTGAGCGTGGATAACATTTTCGTCATCGCGATGGTCTTCGGCTCGCTCGCAGTGCCGGCGCGCTACCAGCACCGGGTCTTATTTTGGGGCATCCTCGGCGCACTGGTGATGCGCGGCGCGATGATCGGCGTGGGCTCCGCTCTGGTGCATCATTTCCACTGGGTACTCTACCTGTTCGGCGTGTTCCTGATCCTCACCGCGCTGAAAATGCTCTTCATGAAGGAAAAGGAGGAGCACCCTGAAAATAACCCGCTCGTCCGCTGGCTGCAAAAATATTTCCCGATCACCCGCAACTATCACGGCCAGCATTTCCTGGTGAAGGCCGGCAGTACGAATTCCCACGAAGCCGCCGAACCCGGCAGCGCCGTCGTCGCCGATCCCGTGGTGGACGCCGCGCCCAAGGGTAAATGGCTGCTCACTCCGCTCGCCGTCGCGCTCGTGTTGGTGGAGGTGACCGACCTGATTTTCGCTGTGGATTCCATCCCCGCGATTTTCTCGATCACCGCAGACCCCTTCCTCGTTTTCACTAGCAACGTCTTTGCCATCCTTGGCCTGCGTTCGCTGTATTTCGCGCTCGCCGGCATGATCACGCAGTTCCGCTATCTCAAGCCCGCGCTCTCGCTGATCCTGCTCGTCGTCGGCGTGAAAATGCTCGCCGCCAAGTGGCTGAAGGTATGGCTCGGCGACTCATTCAACCTCACCATCCTCGCGGTGATCCTCGGCATCCTCGCGACCGGCGTGATCACTTCATGGCTGGTAAGGCCAAAGCCAACCACGGACTGAAGCCGATTTTTCATCCCTTCCCCGGTGTCATTCGACTTGGCGCAATGCGCCGGGATTTCCGCGAATGTTCGCTTTCCCCGACTTGTAAATTCGGCTAAAGAAACATTATGAATTTAAAAACCGTTGGATTTTTGCTGGCGGTCGCCGCCTTGGCCAATAGCACCGCACTGGCGCAGAAAGCCGTGCCACCACCGTCCAGCCCGCGCTTGCCGCTCGCGACGGTCTTTCAGGGCGAGTCGAAATTCCACGCCATCGTCGCCAAGGCCGAGCGTGAGAACTGGCGCAAGCTCCCACTCGGCGAGCGGACCATCCGCGTAGCCCGCGAACTGGTGGGCACGCCTTACGTGAATTACACGCTCGAAGTCGATGACCGAACCGAGTCACCGGTGGCCAATCTCAAAGGCATGGACTGCTGGACGTATTATGAAAACTCACTCGCTCTGGCCCGGATGCTCCGCTACAAGCCAGCACCCTACAAGCCGCAGGACCTGCTACACATGATGGAAATCGAGCGCTACCGCGGCGGCGTCTGCACCGGCAGTTACCTGAGCCGGATGCACCATCTCGAAGAAGTTTTCCACGACAACCAGCGCCGCGGCTACGCCACTAACATCACCTCGCGGATTCCCGGTGCCCAGAGAATCCAGCGCGAAATCAAGGAAATGACCGTGCAGTGGAAAGCCTATCGCTACCTGCGCTCGAATCCATCGCTGATCGCGCCGATGGGAAAAATCGAGGCGCAAGTCTCGGACCTCCCAGTCTATCACGTCCCGAAATCCAAGGTCCGCAACGCCGAGAAATACCTGCAGAACGGCGACATCTGCGCCATCACCACGAACGATCCGGGCGGATACACCTCGCACGTCGGGCTGATCATCCGGCTTCAAGACCGGGCTTATTTCGCCCACGCGACTTCCGACACCGACAAGGGCCGGATGACCGTGATCGACCGGCCCATCGCCGATTACGTCAACGGCGCTTCGAAACACGCCGGCATCATCATTTGCCGACCCAACGACGTGCCTCAGTCGCCGCTGTGGCAGAGTAACGTGGCGCGCCAATAGGCCGCGCCGCCGTCTCAAGCGTCCACCGGGTTTTCTCCCAGACTCTCGGCAATCGACTTGATGAACTCGCCGGATTCGGTCTCGACTAACGGCCGCGCGAGCATCTCCTCGTAGATATTGATGTAGCGGCGGGCAACTTCCTTGTGGCTGAATTCCTCCTCGCTCTCGATCATCACCCGGCGGATCTCCCGGTCGCGGATCTCCTGCGGCAGCGCGTAAAATTCCATCGCCCGGTCGATTGCCCAGCGGAACGCACCCGCGTTGTAATGATCGAAACGAAATCCGTTGCCCGTCGAATTCTCGAGATCCAGCGGGTGAACCGTGTCGTAAAGTCCGCCGGTGGAATGCACCACTGGCAGCGATCCATAAAGTGGCGAGGTCATCTGCGGCAGTCCGCATGGCTCGAACAAAGAAGGCATCAGCATGAAATCCGAAGCCGCGTAGGCGAGGCGAGAAAGCCGCTCCTCGAAATCAACGATCGCCACCCGCTCGCGCAGATCAAAAGCCGCAACAATCTTGTCGATCCAGTGTTGATGCGGACCATTCGCGACGATAACCACCTGCAAGCCTTGATCCCAGTAATCCGAGATCAGGCTGTGAAGAATTTCCGTGAGAAGCTGGGGCCCTTTTTGGACCGGGTCGAGGCGGGACGGCCAGAAAAAGATCGGCGCGTTCACGTCCTCCTTGAGCTGGAGTTCCCGCTGCAGAGCGAGCTTGTTCGCCGCCTTGCCTTCGGCGAAATCCGCAACGCCGAAATTCCGGGCCAGCGCGTCATCGGTCAGCGGGTTGTAGGAAACATCCGGCGCGTTGAGAATCCCCGCAGAACAACCAGCCGCATACTTGGCGCGCAGCTCGGCGCGCACGGAATCCGGCACCACCGAGTGCCAGCCCTCGACGATCTCCCAGAGGAAGCGCGGACTCACCGTGTTGATATAGTGGGCGGCAAAAATTCCGGACGTTAGTAAATCCACTGGCACATGCGAGCGTGCGTGATCGTAGTTGGCCGGCGGACCGGTGAAATACAAATTCATCCAGAACTCGGCGGCATCAATCCCCGCCTCCTCGACGCGCGCCAGCGACACTTGCCGGGTGTGAATATTATGCACCGTGAACAAGCACTTGATACCGCGGCGCCGGGCCATCGCCGGAATCAGGGCGGTCATCCAGTCGTTGCAATGAATCAAATCCGGCATCACGCGCGGCACGATGTGGTTGATCAGCTCCCGCTGAAACACCAACGCGATCCGCATCGATTCATCCGAGTGATTGCTATAAACCTCGTCGCGATAATAAAAAATCCGGTCCTCCGCCAAGTGGATGTGCGCTTCCGGCAGGACTTCGTGGTATTTCTGCAACTC
>JBEGUC010000130.1:0-4245 GCA_041179105.1 Verrucomicrobiota bacterium
GACCATGGGGGACGGTCTTGGTTCTGTCAACCCGGCTTGTTGAGCCGCTCATGAAGGAAGATTATTCCATTCCAGCGGCGGCGACGCAGTGCAAGCATGCCCAGTCCACCCCGACCCGGCCGCCAAAGGATGACAATTTAACAAACTGAGAGAAATGTAGTGCCAGAGAGGGCCTTGAAATAAGATGAATTATTCAACATCAAATACTTGAGATCTTGAGTGTTAAAAATGAGCTAGCGCACTGGCGGGCGTGAGTGCCGGTAGTGTCTTGCGAGGCCCTCGGCGAGCGCGTTGGCGTATTCTCGGAAGATCGAGGGCTGGAGTTTCCCGGAAATTTCGCGGAGTCCGCCGAAGTCCCCGGCTTGGATGCGGGCGTGGTCGATGGTGGAATTCATGACGTAGGGTTCCATGAAAATGACGGGGCAGTCGTAAAGGCGGTTGGCGAGCAGATTGCGGACCCAGAGGTAAGGTTGGCCGGCGACGGGGCGGACGTTTTTGGACTCGGCCGGGTAGGTGTATGCTCGCAGGCCGCTGATTTCCGCGAAGGTCGCGGCGACGGTGGCTCCGACGAGGGCTTCCTCCTGGTGGGTGCGTTGGAGGAGTTTTTGGAGCAGGGCGAAACGTTGGTCGGCGAGCAGGACTTCCTCGTCGGTGTAAGCGCCGTTGAGAAGGAGGTGGAGGTGGGTGCGGTCGATGAGGGTGGGTTGGTTCGGATCGCCCCAGGCTTCGGCATTGAAATGGAGGCAGAGGACGAGGTCGGGCTTGATGACTTCGTTGACGAGGTCGGCGCGGGCGCGGATTTCGGCGGTTCGATAGAAGAGGCGCTCGGCGAGTTTTTGCGGGGAGCCGGCGGCAGAATCCTGGGCAAGGGCGAGCAGGGCATCTGGGCGGATGGCGGTGACGGGTTGGGCGTTTTCGCGGACGAAGGAAACGGTCGCGCCGAGGGCTTGGAGCTGCGGTTTGAGGAGGTTCGCGACTTGGAGGGTCATGTCGCCTTCCTGGACGGGGGTGCCGCTACCGACGATGAACCAGCGTTCCTCGAGCTTCGCCCACTCGCCGCCGATGTGGCCGGGATCGATGGCGATTTGCAGGCCAGCGAGCGGTTTTTCCGGAGATGCCGGTGGGAGTTCATTGGCGGTCCGCCAATGGCGCGGGGTTGGCGATTCTGCTGGGGCGAAGCGGAGGTGGAAAATCTCCTCTGCGGGGGAGTTGCCGGTCTGGATGCGGGCCTCGGCGGCGTCGATTTCGATGCACGTCTGCCACGCGTTGCCGGTGGTGAAAACCGTGGTGAGTAGCCGCTCGAATTCCTCGCGGGTGATGGTGTTCTGGTAGATTTCAAGCGCGCTCCAGTCCGGCGGGGCGGCGAGCATCGAAAGGGTGGGTGGGGCCGCCTTGGTGGGTGGGCGGATGTCCTTTCTGAGCTCCCAGCGGGATGGGTTTTCGGGACGGAAAAGCACGGTCGCATAGACGACCCAGGCGAGGCCGAGAATGATCAGCAGCGGGAAGTAGCGTTTGAAGAATGGAGACATTCAGGAAATTGGATTGTCGGGGAGGGGATGAATGTGGAGTTTTCTCCGGGAGCGGAAGAGTTCAACCCGCACATTCAAATTTATGCCAGCGATTCGTATTTTATTTCTCGGTGACGTGGTCGGCGAGCCGGGCCGCAAGGCAGTCATCGAGCAATTGCCGCTCCTCAAACAGTCGGAAGGTCTGGATTTTTGCATCGTGAACGGCGAAAACTCCGCGGGCGGCAAAGGAATCACACCCCGCATCGCCATCGATCTGCTGCGCGCGGGCGCGGCGGTGATCACGACGGGCGACCATGTGTGGGACCAGCAGGAAATCGTCGATTATTTCCCGACGGAGCCGCGATTGCTGCGCCCACTGAATTACCCGGAAGGCACGCCGGGCGCGGGCAGCGTGGTTTTGGAAACGGCGAAAGGCCGGATCGGCGTGATCCAGGCGCAGGGCCGCTCGTTCATCCAGCCGCCGCTTGAAAACCCCTATCTCGCCGTGGAAAAAGAAGTGGAACGCCTGCGGGCAGACGGGGTGAAGGTCATCGTGCTCGATTTCCATGCGGAAACGACCAGCGAAAAAATCGCGATGGGCCGGATGCTCGACGGGAAAGTTTCCCTCGTCGTCGGCACCCACACTCACGTCCAAACCGCCGATGAGAGCATTTTCCCCGGCGGCACTGGGTATTTGACGGACGCCGGCATGTGCGGGCCCGAGGAATCCGTGCTCGGACGCAGCATCGAATCAGTGGTCTGGCGCTTCAAATCCGGGATGCCCACGCGTTTCCCGATCGCGAAAGGTCCGGTCCGCTTGTGCGGCGTCATCGTGGATGTGGATTCGGAAACGAGCAGTTGTTTGGCCATCCGCAGGCTCTCGATGATGGTTTTTTAAAAGAAGAATTAGACTACGGCGTCCGGATCGTCAGTTAGCCTGGGGCCGGTTTGCGTTGTTGTTCTGTCGGGATTTGTCTCGAAAACATCTGAACGGATCGAAATTTGTAGCCTCACCCAAAAGGTGAATACCGATTTCGCTTTTCATCTCTCTCTTCAAATGAAGTTCGTGAGGATTCGAAACTGATTTCAGAGGCCCCATATCGAGTTTCCTTGGCGTTCTTGGCGTCTTGGCGGTTCAAATTCTTCCCTCCTCGCTGATTTCCTCAAGGAGTGATCTCCAAGATCAGGTGCTGGCATCAATCATTCAATTTGCCGGTGTCGCGCCCGCAAAGAACCCGGTTCGCCGCTGACGACCGCCACGAAGACATCGGCGACAACGCCCGCAACCGCGCCCTCGTCAAGAAAGCCCGCGATCTCATCAAAAGCCTCGGCACCTCCGGTGATCCGCCCCCGACTCGGAACAAGCACCCAGCCATTTCAAATACCACTGGATCGCATCCCCATCCCCCCATTGTTCCAGTTGCCATTTCTCCCGCTCCCGCCCCTCACGTAATCCAGGAAAGGAAAGCCAACTCAAAAGTGTTCTCTCGAACACTTAAAAGGCATTATTCCTTCGCCCGCCTCCATCCGCCCCCGTGATATCTGCTAGATCCGGACCCCGGGAAAAAGCGCAACCGCACAGGCCGGATATACTCCCCCTGAAACGAGATTTCCCTTGCTAAATCAAGGATTCCTCAGCCAGACTGCCGACCTACTCCTCGCGGATATCACCCGCCGAGATCCTACTAATAATACTGTTATGTAAGAAATATGGATCAAACCACCAATAAAAAGACACTCGGCGCAGCGTTCCTCATGCGTTTAGCAGGCATGATCTGTGGAGACGAGCCGTTTAAGTATTTTCCCTATCGGAGCTCATCCAAGCTCACACGATTTTTTGTCGGGCTAGATCTCGATTACGTCCACGATGGATCGACCCGCATTAATTGGGTCAACGACGCGCTTAAGGAGATCAACAAGTTGCCTGGAATCAGTAAGGCTATGCCATCACGAGAGATGACTAGCGTTATTGAGGCCGTAGTGCATCCAGACAATTTCTTGTTCGATGAGACTGTCGATTATGACAAGGCATTGGAAGCTATGCGCGAGTCACTCAAGTCTTCTGGGCTTGGGATTTCGTTGGGATCTGATCGCGTTCCGAGGCTAGCACCACTACATGGAGAGTTTGTTTCTACATCTCACGAAGAAGTTCAGACCGAGCGCTTAATCACGTTCAAGCCTTCCGTCTTTAAAGTTCCCAAGGAGCTTCCAAGTGATCGACTGATTTCGGTCATGATGCCTTTTAACGCTGGTTTCAAAGGAACCTATGATGCCGTGCATCGAGTAGCTGATCATCTGGAATTAGTTTGCTTCCGTGCAGACGATATTTGGGAGGATAGCACTTTCATACAGGATATCTTCTCACTCATTTTCCGTTCACACGTTGTCGTCGTAGATTTCACAGGCCGCAATCCGAACGTGATGTATGAGACAGGAATAGCGCACACGCTAGGCAAGACCGTCATCCCGATTACCCAGTCATTAGATGATATTCCTTCAGATCTCGGCCACCATCGCGCTCTCAAGTATCTCCCGAATGAAGAAGGTTATCGCGACCTAAGCAACGCCCTTTGGAAGCGGCTTAAACCTCTATTCGGAAAAGAAGAAACATAACAATAAAGGGTGCTGCGAAGTCGCAGCGATAGCGGAGACTTCGTCTGCGCCGTTTAGTTGAACAAGCCCGGAGCGACGTGCGACGCTCTTATGCGTTTTGTGTTTGCAGCTTTTCTGACAGATG
>JBEGUC010000131.1:0-4164 GCA_041179105.1 Verrucomicrobiota bacterium
CCCTTGCCTGTGCCCTTGCGGGCCATCGGCGGTATCTTTCTGCTGCACTGTCTGTCCGAGTTCCTCGCGGTTCCCGTCCCTCACTTTCATGAGGCGCGTTGCCCTGTGGTGTCCGGACTTTCCTCACCCTCCGCTTGCGCGGAAACTGCGACCGTCCGGGGAGCGGCGGGCACAAGCTGCGTGCTCTTTCATGATTTTCCAATCAAAAAGACATCGAGAAAAAACCACGCGATCATCACCACGCCCACGGCGATCTTGAAAACCATCCCCGCCAGCGTGCCGACGACCGAGCCGACGCCGGAATACGCTGCGTGGTGGCTTTGCTTTTTCGCAAAGGCGATTTCACACACAAACGCCCCCACCAGCGGCCCGAGCAACAATCCAAACGGCAGAAAAAACATCCCCACGATGCTGCCGACCAGCGCGCCAAGCGCCCCCCAGCGCGTGCCGCCGAACCATTTCGCCCCGGCCGCCCCGCTGAGCATTTCGAAGGTTTGCGAAATCGCCATCAGCGCGGCCAAAATTAAAAACGACCACCAGCGCAGGCCCGAATCCGCGCCGAGCATCAGCCAGTGAGCCACCGCCGCGATGAGCAAAATTAAATGCCCCGGCAAGACCGGCAGCACGCAGCCGACAGCTCCCGCCAGCAGCAGGCAAATCGTCACCAACCACGCCGCCCCGACTCCCACGCCGCCCCAGACCGCGCTCGCTTGAAATGCTTCCCACATGCGGCGCTTCCTACAGGCATTCTCTCCCCGGCGCAATGCAGAGCTCAGAAAGAGACGAGTGGTGAAAGATTCTTGAGTCCGCAATTTCGCCCAAAGCCTGACGATCCGCTACCCCTTACGCCTTTGGGGTTGAGTTGCCCACGGCCGCTGACTACCCTCCGCACATTGTCCGCATGAAGCATTTCCCGATTCTCAAAATACTGGCGTTTTTGACCGCCACTCTCCCGTTCCAGCTAGTTGCCCAGATGCCTGAAAGCGTGATGGTCGTAGAAGCCCACTCCGGAAAAATCCTCGTCGCCAGCAACGCCTCCGCCAAACGCCCCGTCGCCAGCCTCACCAAAATCGCCCTCGCGGCCGTCACTGTCGATTGGGCCACCGCCACCAGCACAGACCTCGGCACCACCCAAATCACCGTCCCTCAGACCATCACCCTCGTCGGCGGGCCGAATCCCATGAACCTCCAACCCGGCGACCAGCTCAGCCTGCGTGACGCCCTCTACTCCGCCCTGCTCGGTTCGGATAATCTCGCCGCCCTCACCATCGCCGATCACGTCGGCCGGGAAATCCTCGCCCGCCGCAGTAAAAATGACGACCCCGTGGCCGCCGTGGTTGGAGAAATGAACCAACTCGCCAAAGCACTCGGCATGACGCAGACGCGCTTCGCCAATCCCCACGGCCTCGAACGCCCCGGTGCCAAGGCATTTTCCACCGCTGCCGACGTCGCCCGCCTCTCGATCTATGCGATGCGCCGCAACGCATTCAACTTCATTGTCCGCCAAAAAGACCGCCAAGTCGTCGTCACCGGCGCTGCAGGCAAACGCGGATTCCGCGTCAAAAACACCAACGAACTCGTCGGCGAACCCGGCGTTCTCGGCATCAAAACTGGCACCACCGCCGCCGCCGGCCCCTGCGTCTCCGTCTGCATGGACCGCGAGCCCCTCGTCCGCCAAAAGCCCGATGGCTCAAAAGGTGCCACCCCGCGCCGCCTCATCGTCGTCGTCCTCAATAACCCAGACCGCTTCAACCGCGCCCGCAGCCTGATCCGCCAAGGCTGGGCCACTTACGATCCCTGGCTCGAATCCGGTGCCCCCGTCCAAGACCGACCACGGGAAATTCTCAGTGTCCCCAATCCTCAATAAAACATATTTACCTATGAAAATTGGAATCCTCAACAGCGGTGGCGATTGCCCCGGACTCAATGCCGTCATCCACGGCGTCGTCGGCGCCGCCGACCAACTCGGCTGGGAAGTCATCGGCTTCCGCGACGGCTTCGAAGGCCTCCTCCCACCCGGCGATTTCACCGTGCTCAAGCCCAAGGACACCATCGGCATCCTCAAGCTCGGCGGCACCATCCTCGGCACCACCAATAAAGGCCATTTCGCCGCCAAAATCGGCAAGGGCGACATCGCCGAAGTCCCGCCCGAAATCGTCGCCAAGGCCAAACAAACCATGGACGAACTCGGCATCACCGCCCTCGTCATCGTCGGCGGCGACGGCTCGCTCACCACCGGCCTCCAACTCTACCGCGAAGGCTGGCCCATCATCGGCGTGCCCAAAACCATCGATAACGACCTCAGCGCCACCGCCTTCACCTTCGGCTTCGACAGCGCCGTCTCCACCGTCGTCGATGCCCTCGACCGCCTCCACACCACCGGAGAAAGTCACAAACGCGTGATGGTCCTCGAAGTCATGGGCCGCCACGCCGGTTGGATCGCACTCTGGGGCGGCATCGCCGGTGGAGCTAACGTCGTCCTCCTCCCAGAAATCCCCTTCACCTTTGAGAAAATCACCGAATTTATCAATCAACGCGACGCCCAAGGTTACCACAGCACCCTCGTCGTCGTCGCCGAAGGAGCCTCCATGCCAGACGGCCACATCGTCACCATCGATCCCAACGCCGGCGGAGAAGTTCGCCTCGGCGGCATCGGCGAGCAAGTCGCCGCCAAGCTTCAGAAACTCACCGGCAAGGACACCCGCGCTTGCACCCTCGGCCACCTCCAGCGCGGCGGCTCACCCACCGCGCTCGACCGCATCCTCGGCATGCGCTTCGGCGTCATGGCCGTAAAACTTGCCAAAGAAGGCCGCTTCGGCCGCATGGTCAGCTACCAATCCTACCACGTCGATTCCGTGCCCATCGAAGAAGCCGTCCACCAACTCCGTCTCGTCGAGCCAGCAAGCGAGCTCGTCCAAGCCGCTAAAGCCGTCGGCATTTGCCTCGGAGATTGAAGAAGTTGAGAGTTTGGAGTTGAGAGTTGAGAGTTGGAAACAAGACTCGGTCCCGCGTCCTCGCTCTCAACTCCCAACCATCAACTTTCAACCTCTTTCATGTCCATCGACCCGCTGCTCCAACTCCTCCGCCGCAAGGCCCGCCTCACCGACTCCGAGCTTGCCGATCTCCTCTCGCTCGATCCGTCCGCCGTCGCCGCCCGCATCGCCGCTTGGGAAGCGGATGGCACCCTCCTCGGCTACCATGGAGTGATCAATCCCGAGACCATCGGAGACACCGCCGTCTCCGCCTTCATCGAAGTGAAAGTCACCCCCGAGCGCGGCGGCGGCTTCGACCGACTCGCCATGCGCATCGCCCGTTTCGACCAAGTCGTCTCCTGCTATCTCGCCAGCGGCGGCTACGATCTCATGGTCGTCGTCGAGGGCAGCGACCTCCGCGAAGTCGCCCGTTTCGTCTCCGAGAAACTCAGCTCGCTCGACGGCGTCATCTCCACCGCCACCCACTTCCGGCTCAAGACCTACAAGGAAAACGGCTTCCTCTTCGAACGCGAAGCCAGCACCGAGCGACTTGCCGTTTCCCCCTGAACCCCATGTTCGATTCTTCCCTTCTCAACGAAGCTCCGGGACTCAGTGAATGGATCAGCGCGGACAAATGGCGAAGTCATTTCAGCTCGACCACCTTGCTACAGAGCAAGCCCTACGCTTCCGAGCGATTCATCAAGCAAGTCGAATTCGCCTACGATTCGGAAAATCACCAAATCTTCGTCGAGGCCATCGTTCACGGCACCTCGCCCGAGCCGTATCTGGCAGACATCCTATTCAGCCAGCAACGCGGACTTTGGAGCGCCGAGCCCGAGTGTAGCTGCCCGGTCGGCGCTTCCTGCAAGCACGCCGCCGCGCTGCTTTCCCTGATCTCCTCCCAGCTCGCCAAGAACGGCGGAAATGGCTTAGCAAGCAGTTTAACCATCAGCACTCCACAGTTCGCCCCCGAGCTGCGCGAGTGGCTGAGGGAAATCGAAAACGCCGCAGAAACCAGCTCCCCCAAACCCGCCGCGTCCGCCGCCAAACCGGAGAACCGCTTCCTCGCCTACTGCCTTGAGCAGCCGCTCTACCAACGCGGCTCCACCCTCAACTTCGTCATGCGCGTCGGCACCCGTCAGAAAGACGGCAGCGTGCTCATTTCCGAGTCCCGCGCCAACGCCGACCCCTC
>JBEGUC010000132.1:0-4104 GCA_041179105.1 Verrucomicrobiota bacterium
TCGGATCTTGGTCGGCCGCGCCGTCTTTCATGCGCTCGGCGAGTGCTTTGCAGCCTTGTTCGAGAATCAGCTTGGACTTCGGGCAATCGTAGGGAGCGCTGGCGCTGTAATCGCCGAGCACCGGGAGCTTGAGGACGACATCTTCCACCTTGTCGGCCCGCCAGCGGGAAATGGTCAATTTTCCTCCACCGGCCTCGGATTCGGCGGCGGTGAGGGCCTTGCCGAACTCGGTGCGCGGATCGTAAGAAAACGGCTTGCCGCCGACGCCGAGAATCACATCGCCGACGGCGAAAATCCCATCTGCGGGCGAGCTATTGCCGACCTGGGTGATCGCGATCTGGCGAGCATCCGTGGTGACCATTTTATCCGAAAAGATCCAGCCGCGCAGTCCAGTGGCACCGAGGTTCCAGTCGTGGTTGGCACTTGCCGGGATTTTTCCGCCCTTGGTGAAATCAGGAAGAGAAATCTCCATCGCCTTTCCCGCTCCGAAAACCGGGCTGGGCGTGGCGAGGATGGCGACGGCGGCTAGCGAAATGAGCGTGTTTTTCATGAATTCTTTTTTATCTGGGATGCTCGACGGACAGCTTTACTGCGAGTGAATGCGGTTCCTTTCACAGACTGTCGCTTACGAATACCGGGCGAGGCTTCCTGGAATTCCGCTTGCGGGTTGTCCGTCCCAGCGGCAAGCATGGCCACCGTGAACCACGAATTGACTCCGCAGCTTGAAGACCTGTTTTCCTTCCTCCGCTTCCCTAGCATTTCCACGGATTCCAAGCACGCGCCCGATGTCCGGGCTTGCGCGGAATGGTTGATCGCCAAACTGGGCGGCATGGGCTTGGCGATCGAGCTTCATGAAACGCCGGGACATCCCGTCGTCGTGGCGAGGAACCCGCACGTCGCCGACCGCCGGACGGTGCTCATTTACGGCCACTACGATGTGCAGCCAGTGGACCCATTAGCGTTGTGGAACAGCGATCCATTTGAACCGGTGATCCGCGACGGACGGATCCTGGCACGCGGCGCGGCCGACAACAAAGGCCAGATGCTCGCCCATGTCTTGGGCGTTGAAAAAACCCTGCGCGAAAAAGGCGAGCTGCCGGTGAATTTGATTTTTCTATTTGAAGGCGAGGAGGAAATCGGCAGCCCAAATTTGGCAGCGTTCCTCCGCGATCACCTTGATGAGCTAAAATGCGACATCATCGCCATTTCCGACACCGGAATGGTGGCTCCTGGCGTGCCGACTCTCGGCTACGGTCTGCGCGGCCTCACTTGCTGCGAGGTGATTCTGCGCGGCCCGAAACGCGACCTCCACTCCGGCCTCTTCGGCGGGATCGTGGCGAATCCCGCTTCCGCCATGGCGCGGCTGGTGACGAGCCTGCACGGCCTCGAAGGCGAGGTCGCCATCGAGGGATTTTACGACCAAGTCCGGCCCTTGGAAACTTGGGAGCGCGAAATGGGAGCGACCCTTCCCGGCGTGAGCGACGCGGATTATCTGGCAGTCACCGGCTCGCCCGGCCTCTTCGGCGAGCCGGGATACACCTCCGCCGAGCGCGTTTGGGCACGCCCAACAGCCGAGGTCAATGGCATGGGTTCGGGCTATCAAGGAGAAGGCTCCAAGACGGTGATCCCCGCCGAAGCTTTCGTGAAACTTTCCTTCCGGCTCGTCCCGGATCAATGCCCGCAAGACATCATGGAAAAGGTGAAAAAACACCTCGAATCCCATTGCCCGCGCGGCGTCGAAATCGAGATCCAGCCCGGTCATGACGGCAAGCCCTACGTCACCGACCCCAATTCGAAGGACGGCCTCGCCGCCCAGAACGCGCTTCGCCGGGCCTTCAATGCAGAGCCCGTCCTCATCCGTGAAGGCGGCAGCATCCCCATCGTCCAGACCTTCCGTGACATTCTCGGAGCGGACACCTTGCTGCTTGGCCTCGCCCTCTCCGATGCGCGGATTCACTCGCCGAATGAAAATTTCCCGGTCGCGAACTTCGAGGCCGGTATCCGCCTGAACCAAGCCTTGCTGGAGGAACTCGCTTAAATTCCGGCACCCGTTTTTTTACGCAAGACCTCAACCAAATACCCCGTATCTGACGCTGATGTTCGATTATTTCAAAATCCCGCCTTCATCCACGCTCATCACCTCGCTCGTGGTCGCCCTCTTGCCGCTGGCAGGAAATCTATCCGCCGCCGAGGAGCCAGCCGCGCCGCCCGCTCCATCACGCTGGCTCTTGGGCAAGGGCCTCACCACCGAGTGGCTGGTCAACAAGGACACCCGCCTTCCGCATAAGGATTTCATCGAGCAAGGCGGACTGCGCGTCGGCCAAATCGTCCACTATGAGATCGACGGCGAGCGGAACCTCTCGCTCAAACGCAGCGTGATTTGGCCCGGCTTGCGCAAAGGGAAAAACGGGATGTTCGACGGCGTCATCAATGACTACGAGGCAAAGGACATCGAACCAACCATCACCGTGGATGGCAAACCGCTCGGCCCCATCGCCGTGGAACGCATCCTGCTCGACGGCACGCTCACCATCCAAGGCCTCGTCGGCAAGGAGTTCGCGATCACTCGCTGCGCCTTCCCCAGCATGACTCAGCCGGTCGCCATCGACCGCTGGACGGTGCGAAATATCGATAAAGTGGCGCACACCGTGGCAGTGGCCCCATTGAAGGACAGCCGCAAAATTGATGGACCCTACGGCACCAACGTCACTGAAGTCACCTGCACCGCAGCGTCCTCCACCTCGCTCGCCCCGGGCAAGGAAATGGTCTTCTCGGTCTTGTTCAGTGGGCGGCTGAAAAGCGAAGCCAAATCAAAAACCGAGATTGACGTCGCTCGCGAAGAAGCCGCTCGCCGCACCTACGTCGCCTCACTGCAAGGGAACCTCCGCCTAGAAACTCCCGAGCCCGAACTCGATCGCGCGTTCGCCTTTTGCAAATTACGCGTCGCCGAGGCCATCAATGACACCCGCGGCGGCATGATGCTAGCCCCCGGCGGTCGCGCTTACTACGCCGCTGCTTGGTGTAACGACAACGCAGAATACTCGGGTCCATTTTTCCCATTTCTGGGTGATCCAAACGCAAACAAAGCAGCGCTGGATACCTACCGCTTGTTTCAGAAACACATGAAGCCCGATTTCAAAGCCATCCCCTCCTCGCTCTATTCTGAAGGAATCGGACTCGGAAATGCCGACGGCGACCGCGGCGATGCGGCGATGTATGCTTACGGCTGCGCCCGCTATTGCTTGGCGCTCGGCGATAAGGCGATCGCCAAAGAACTCTGGCCCGCCATCGCTTGGTGCCTCGAATACTCGCGCCTCCAGACCACCCCGGACGGCGTGATCGCCTCCAACACCGACGAACTCGAAGGCCGCCTACCGACCGGCAAGGCGAATTTATCCACCTCCTCTCTCTACTACGGTGGCCTGCGCGCCGCCGCCGATCTCGGCCGCTCGTTGGGCATGGAAAAGGAAGCCAGTAACTACGATCAGCAAGCAGATGTCATGGCCAAGTCCATCAACCAATATTTCGGCGCAAAAGTGGAAGGTTTCGAAACTTACCGCTACTACGAGGGCAACGATGTGCTGCGCTCGTGGATCTGTTTGCCGCTGTGCATGGGACTGATGGAACGCCGGGAAGGCACCATCGCCGCGCTATTTTCGCCACGACTTTGGACCGCCGACGGACTGGCCTCCCAAGCCGGCGATTCGGCATTCTGGGACCGCTCCACCCTCTACGGCCTGCGCGGCGTCTTCCAAGCGGGCGAAACCGCCACCGGTCTGCGCTATCTCACCAGTTACACGCACCGCCGCCTTTTAGGAGACCACGTGCCTTACCCCGTAGAGGCTTGGCCCGAGGGCGACCAGCGCCACCTTTCCTCCGAGAGCGCACTGTATTGCCGGATTTTCACCGAGGGGCTCTTCGGCCTGCGTCCCAGCGGTCTCTCTAGCTTTCGTTGCACCCCTCGCCTGCCCGATGGCTGGCCGAAGATGGCACTGCGCTCCGTCCGAGCATTTGGCCGGAACTTCGACGTGGTCGTAGAGCGCAAAGGCGATGGCCAGCACCTGACCGTAACAGCAGGTGGAAAAACGGTCGCCGAGCAAGATC
>JBEGUC010000133.1:0-4101 GCA_041179105.1 Verrucomicrobiota bacterium
GGGCGGTTTTCATTGTTGAGGACGAGCGTGCCGGAGGCGAATAGCTCGGCCTCGTGGCCTTCGAGTGGGCGGTCGAGCGTGGCGTGATAGACTTTGTGGCACTCCGATTTCGGATGGATGATCTTGTGGAGCAATTTCCCGTCGTCGGTCATCAGCAGCAAGCCGGTGGTGTCCTTGTCGAGCCGGCCGATGGGGTTGAGGCCAGGATTCCGCTGGGCGAAACGCGGCGGAAGGAGATCGTAAATCGTGCTGCCGGGGTCCTCGCTGCTGCACGTGTGGCCGTCCGGCTTGTTGAGCATGATGACGAGCGGGGCGGGCGCATCGAGCGGTTCGCCGCGGAAGAGGATTTGGTCGTGCGGCGGCAGGTCGTTTTCGCCTAACACGTTGCCTACGGCATCGGTGACCGCGCCGGAGCGGATGAGGCGCTGGACTTCCTTGCGGGAGCCGTAGCCGAGGTTGGCGAGGAGTTTGACGAGTTTCATGAAAGGGTGGTTAGCGTTTCTCGGCGGCGAGGATTTTGTAAATTCGGTGCTCGGCGACTTTTCGCCAGGCGAGTCCGCTGGTTTCGAGAGCCGCTTCGTAAGGCAACTGGCGGTTGGCGACGAGCAACAATTTCCCGCCGCGCTTGAGTGAGGCAGCTGCGACCTTGAGAAAAGCACGGCCGAGGTCCACGTCTGTCGCTTGGCCAGTGTGGAATGGTGGGTTCATGACGATGGCGTCGTAAATCCCCGCCAGGCCGGTGGTGACATCGTGCCAATGATAGGAGATCTCGCGTGCGTGGCCAGCGAGGTTCTGACGCGCGCATTCCAGGGCGCGCGCGTCTGCTTCGAACAAATCTAGCCGTTGGATTTTTGGGCAGCGCTTGAGCACGGCGTCGGATAGGAATCCCCAGCCCGCGCCTAGGTCGGCGACGTTGCCGTGCAGGTGGGCGGGTAGATGGTCGGCGAGAAGCTGAGAGCCCGGATCGATGTGGTCGCTGCTGAAAATCCCGGCTTGCACGGTGAAGCCGGAAATTTTCCGCAGCTCACCGAGCGCTCGCCATTCGCGGAAAATCGTCTCATCCGCTTGGTCCAACAGCGCATAGAAAGCGCGGCATTTGTGCTTCTGGATCGAGACGATGTTCCCCGCTGCCTTGGAGAGTTCCTTTTCAAAGCGCCCAGCGCCGGCGGTATTCGGCATGGCCACCAACAGGCGTCCGCCGGGCTCCAACCGGTCGCATGCCATGGCGAACCATGCCAGCGCCTCGTCCTTCGATTTACCGGGCAGGACCATCACCAGCGGAAATTTCTCGTCTGGCAGATTTTCTACCCGCGCAAATCCCGCCTTCTCCCAGGCCGTGGCCCGCGGTCTGAACGACTGCCAGCCGACCACCTCCGGCCACGCCTTGAGCGCCGGATGCGGCTGTGCGCCGAGGAATAAGGCGCGCTTAGGGATGGCGATCCCATCATCCGCCGAGAAGGCGAGCATCAATGTTTCAAGAGCCGGATCCACGCGCGAGTCTTGAACCCGATGCCCGCCGGAAGCAATCACTTCAAACCTCTCCCGCCTGTTTCGCGATTTCCGTGAATGCCGGAGCGAGCTGGGCGTCGCTCCATTTTCCCTCGATGCTGAGCGCGCCTTGGTAATTGGCCTCACGCAGAATTCGTAAAAACGGCCGGAAATCATCGCCGCTGACGCCTGGGACGGTGCGTGCCTTTTTTTCGGCGATTTCGACATGCTCGACCACGTCCATCGCAGCTTTTAGCGCGTCGGGCGTATCGCCCATGCAAACCATGTGATAGAGATCCGCGAGGAGCCGGATGTGGGGATGGCCGGTGGCCCGGATGAGCGCGGCCCCCTCGGCGAGGTGGTTGATGTAATTGCATTCCTCGGTCTGAAGTTGCTCTACGGTGACGGTGATGCCGTGAGCTTGGGCGAGCGGGCCCATGCGTTTGAGCAGGGCGACGAATTGGGTATCGGCCTTTTCCTTGGACCAGCCGTCGGGGATTTCCCTCGCGCTGCTGCTGCCGAAAACGATGATTTTCCCACCAGCTTTCTGCATCCGGCGGAAGGTGATTTCCGACCATGCAAGGATCGAGTCGTGGTTCGCTTCTGCGCCGACGCAGTGGAGGTGGGCGGGGCGGATGAAGCCGTTGCAGGCGAGGATTGGCAGTGGCGAGAATGCGAGTTTCGCGAGGTTTTTTTCGAATTCTGCCTCCGGTTTGTCCGGAACGAGAAAATTACCGACGTTCTCGGTGAGAAACTCCGCGCCCGCGGCTTTCATCACCGCCGCCTTATCGATCGGAGCGGCGATGCCGACGGCGGAGAAGAGCTTTTTCCCCGTATTTCCCCCCATCAGGCGAGGCATGGACGCCGCGCCGACGAGTGCGATGGAGCTGGTGTGGAGGAAATTCCTGCGGGAAACCGAGGTCATGCTCTGGGGATTTTAGAAGTGAAACACCTTGCCGCCGGCCATCACTTCTTGGGTTTTCTCGTCGAAGGTGACGCGCTCCCCCGTGCGGGCTGCGGCGTTGGCCATGATGGTGGCGATCGAGTGCTGATAGCCCGCCTCGACGGGAGCATTGGGCTGCTTGCGGGAGCGGAGGCATTCCAGCCAGTTCTTCATGTGGGCGGTGGTGAGCTCGTCGGTTCCGGTATTTGCGGCGGTGATGGCGCCGCCGGAGCCGTCGAGTTTGTAGTCAGCGAGTAAATTCGGCTGCATTTGCATGGCCGCGGCTTCTTTTTCTTTCATGCCACCGTTCGAAGTGACCTTGCCGGTGCCGAGATTGAGTTCGCCGCCGTTGGAGTAGTAAGTTTCTTGGGTTTCCCCGGCAGAGTTGCTGAAACGCGAGCTGTAAGTCACTTGGAATCCAGAGGTTGGATCATCGAGCGGACCATAATCGAAGACTGCGGTGAGCGTGTCGAAATTCGTCCGACCGTCCTTCCACTGGTAAATTCCGCCGTTGGCCGCCACCGATCGCGGATGGGGAAGTCCGGTGAACCAGTGGATCGTGTCAATCTGGTGGCACATCCATTGCCCGGCAATGCCCGACGAGTATGGCCAAAACAACCTGAATTCCAAATACTTACGTGGGTCCCATTTGTCATCCGGGCGGTTGCAGAGAAAGCGCTTCCAATCGACATCCTGTTCCCGAATCGCGGCGACGAGCTCCGGCCGCCGCCAACGACCGGGTTGGTTCACATTCCACGTCATTTCGGCAGCGACGATGGGGCCGAATTTCCCGCTCTTGAGATATTCGGAGGCCGCCATGTAGGTCTGGCCCGAGCGGCGCTGCGAGCCGACTTGTAAAATTCGATCGGACGATTTCACGGCTTTGAGTGCTGCGCGGGCGTCCTGCATCGTCTCGGCAAAGGGCTTTTCGCAATACACATCGCAGCCCGCCTCGATCGCCTCAATGGCATGGATCGCGTGCTGGAAATCTGCGGTGGAAATGATGACTGCGTCAGGCTTGGCCTTTTCGTAAAGCTCCTCGTTGTTTCGATAAGTCGGGATTTCTTGGCCGAAGTTCTTCGTTAAATACGCTTTCGCCTCGTCTCGGCGCCGATTCCAAATATCGGAAACCCCTACGATTTCGCAGTTGAATGCATCCGCCACCGCCTTGTAAGCGGGGAGCAACGTGCTACTCAGACGGTCAGAAAACCCGACGATGCCGATGCGGATGCGCTCGTTGGAGCCGGCGACACGGGTTTGGGCGCGGGCGGATTGGAAGGATTGGGACGCGAGCAGCCCGAGGGTGCCGAGCGAGCCAGTGCGGAGAATTTCGCGACGGTTCATGTGAGTTTTGGGAGTTTTAATTTCAGAGTTTACCACGGCGGAACGCTCTCAGCGGATTACACATCCGCCGTCCATGGTTTGTCAAAATTCATCGAAAATCCAGAAAATGCGACTTTGGGCTTGCAACCCCCCGCTCATCCCTTAACACCTGCCCCCCGAATTATGGCTAAGAAAAGTTGGATCGCCCGCAACGCGCGCAAAAAAGAAACCGTCGAGAAATACGCCGCACTCCGTCTCAAGCTCAAAGCAGCGAAAGACTATGTCGGTCTTTCCATGCTCCCGCGTGACGCGAGCCCGACTCGCCTCGTCAATCGCTGCGAAATCAC
>JBEGUC010000134.1:0-3989 GCA_041179105.1 Verrucomicrobiota bacterium
GCGAGGTCGATGAGATGCGCCATTTCCACGCCGTAGCCGACGGGGAAGGGGAGTGATTCCAGAGTCTCGCGTCGCGCGGCGTATTCGCCGGAAAGCGGCTGGAGAATGCCGCCGAGCTCCGGATAGAACAGCGAGATCAGCGGCCGGATGAGGATTTCCGAAACGCGCCCGCCACCGGTCGAGTGGGATTCGTCTCCGTAGGCAAGTGGGCGCTCGTAGAAGGCTTTGACGTAGTCGATGGTGGGATCGGTGAGCAGTGGACCGACCAGTCCGGTGACGAAGCCGGGGTGGAAATTCGAGATGTCGCCATCGAGATAACAGATGATATCGCCACTGGAAACGTGGAGGGCTTTCCAGAGGTTTTCGCCTTTTCCACAATAGTTAGTCTGGTCTGGTAGAATCCCGGAGGCGAGGTGGACGGCTGCTCCTGCGGCTGCGGCGAGCTCGCGGGTGGCGTCCGTGGAACCGGAGTCGATGACGAGGATTTCATCGACGAGGCCGCAGCGCACGAGTGAATCCCGGATGATCGAAACGATAGTGCCGATGGTCTCCGCCTCGTTGAGCGTGGGAATACAGACGGAGACGCGCTGGGATTTTTTCAACGCCACTAACGCTTCCACATCGGCGAACTGCCGGTGATGAAATCGCTGTGGGGAAGGCATGTCGTAGTTCTAGCGGTCCTGCCGAGGGCGTGCAAGGACGATGCGTTTCAGGCGTCTTTCTCCGTGAAATTCCAGCCCCATGCACGGGGGGAAATTTTTTCAACCTTTCCGCTTGAAGCGGCCAAAAAGTCATAGCACCGTTTTTCCACATGGAAGTAACAAACAAGAAAACACCGACCCCCGTGGAACTGATCGACTGGTTGAACGATGAAGGGGTCATCGACTTGGATTGGGATTTTCCCGAAGACGGGGATCTGTTTGAGGCGGGGCTCGACTCGCTGGCGATTGTGCGGCTGGTGACGGCCGTGGAAGACCGGTTCGGAGTCGAACTGGTGGGGGAAGACCTATCACGCGAAAATCTAGCGACTCCAACGACCTTGGCCGCTTTGGTCGCGGTGCGGACGGCTTGAGCCAACTGGTGGCCGGGGCTGGGGGGGGGGTGAATGGCCCCTCGACGACCTCCGCGATTGCGCGGGCGTTGTCCTCCCGCGTCTAGGGGAGGGGAGGGGAGGCTCAATGCCTGTTTTGTAGGTCGCGCGCTCAGTCCAACAGATATTTGGACGCCTGCTCGACGTCCTTGTCGCCGCGGCCGGATAGATTGGCGATCAAGATAGTGGACTTGGGCAGACTGCCGGCGATTTTGGAGACGTAGGCCATCGCGTGGGCGCTTTCGAGCGCGGGGATGATGCCTTCGCAATGCGCGAGTTCCTTGAAGGCGGCGAGTGCCTCGGCGTCGGTGGCATAGGTGTATTCGACGCGGCCGATGTCCTGGAGATAGGCGTGCTCGGGGCCGACGGCGGCGTAGTCGAGGCCGGCGGAGACGGAGTGAGTGAGCTCGATTTGGCCGTCGCTGTTGGCTAACAACCAAGTCTTGGTGCCTTGGAGGACGCCGAGTTTTCCGCCTTGGAAGCGGGCGGCGTGGCGCTCCGGGATGATACCGTCGCCGCCAGCTTCGACGCCGATCATGCGGACACTTTCATCCTGGAGAAACGGGTGGAACAAGCCGATGGCATTCGAGCCGCCGCCGACGCAGGCGACGAGCAGGTCCGGCAGGCGGCCTTCTTTTTCCAAAATCTGTTGGCGCGCCTCCACGCCGATGACGCGGTGGAAATCCCTAACGATCATTGGGAACGGATGCGAGCCGAGCGCGGAGCCGAGAATGTAGTGGGTGTGATCGACGGTGGCGACCCAATCGCGCATGGCTTCATTCACCGCTTCCTTGAGCGTGGCTTGGCCGGCGGTTACGGCGCGGACTTCCGCTCCCATCAGCCGCATGCGGGCGACGTTGAGAGCTTGGCGCTCCATGTCCACTTTTCCCATATAGACGACGCATTCCATGCCGAAGCGGGCGCAGACGGTGGCGGTGGCCACGCCGTGCTGGCCGGCTCCGGTTTCTGCGATGATGCGTTTTTTCCCGAGGCGCTTGGCGAGCAGGATTTGACCGATGGCGTTGTTGATCTTGTGGGCTCCGGTGTGGAGCAGATCCTCGCGCTTCAGGTAGATTTTCGCGCCGCCGAGCACTTCGGTCCAGCGCTCGGCGAAATAGAGTGGAGTCGGGCGGCCGCAGTAGTTGTGGAGCAAGTCGTCGAGTTCGGCTTGGAACGTCGGGTCTGCTTTGGCGGCGGCGTAGGCGGTGGCGAGCTCCTGAAGCGGAGCCATCAAAGTTTCCGGGACGAACATGCCGCCGAATTGGCCGAAGTGGCCGTTGGCGTCGGGAAGGGCGGAAGTGGGAGAAGTTGCGGTGGCCATGGACGGCGGCAGTGTTTGGCGGGATGCCGCGTGATTCAAGGGGAGATTTCTCAAGGTCGCTTTGAATGCCTCACAGCGCCAAATCATAACTCCGCCCGCCGACGCCTTCATACCAGCGGATGTAGGCTTGATTGACCATCGCGTAGCCGCCGGGCGTCGGGTAATTTCCCGTGAAATACCAATCGCCGCAGTCGCCTTTGATCGAGGCGTGGAGGTTCTCGATGTTTTGGAAAATCACCTGCACCTCGCCATCCCAGTCGATGCCTTCTGGATAGACCATTCGGCTGACTTCTGCCGAAATCTCTTCGTCCGAGAATGCTTCATAAACTGCTTTGACGCGGTTCACCCGCTCGGCGGCGGGCCGCTTGAGTTCCGCTTGGCAGTTGTCGTAAACTTGGTCCAGCAGCGATTGCCTGCCCGCCCGCCGGTGCAGCGCCACGGCTGCCGCGAAGGCGATGAACTTTCCGAGCTCCGACATGTCGATGCCGTAACAATCCGGATAACGAATCTGCGGTGCAGTCGAGCAGACGACGATCTTCGACGGCTTGGTGCGCGCCAAAATCTTAAGAATCGACTGCTTCAAAGTGGTGCCGCGGACGATCGAGTCGTCCAACGCGACGAGGAAATCCCCCGGCCTGACGACGCCGTAAGTGATGTCGTAAACGTGCGAAACCATCTGATCTCGGCCTTTTTCCTGCGAGATGAAGGTCCGCATCTTGATGTCCTTGTGCGCGATTTTCTCACCCTTCGGCCAGTTGCGGAGGATCAAATCATCGACTAACTCGGGCGTCAGCGTTCCCTCGCTCGAAGCCTTCAAAATTTCCGAACGCACTTCTTGGCGGCGGTAAAGACGGAGGCCGTCCATCAGGCCGTAATACGCGGTTTCCGCCGTGTTTGGAATGAAGGAGAAGACGGTCTTGTCAAATGCGCCGCCGATGGATTCGACGACCTGTGAGACGAGCGCGGCGCCCATTGCCTTCCGCTCGCGGTAAATCTGCGGGTCATTGCCACGGGAAAAATAGATTTTCTCAAACGAACACGGCGTGTAGCGCTGCGGCGGCGTGAAGGCGGAATCGGACATCGAGCCGTCCGACTTGATGGTGATCATCGAGCCGGGATCCACCGCTTTAACCTCGCTTGCATCCGCTTCGAAAACAGTCATTAGCGGCACCCGCTCAGAGGAAAAGGCAATCACCTCGTCCGTCACCAGCATGTGGCACGGGCGGATGCCGTGCGGATCGCGCATGACAAACATGTCGCCATTGCCGATGACCCCGCAAATCGCGTAGCCTCCATCCCAAGCTGCGGCGGATTCCGCAACGAGTCTCGGGACATCCAAGCCCGCTGAAATCATCGCCGGGATTTCTGCGCCCGGCACTCCCGCGTCCCGCAGGTGGCGGTAAAGATCGGTGTGCGCCTCGTCGAGGTGGTAGCCGATTTCCTCAAGCACCGTCTGCGTGTCCGTGCCGAAAACGGGATGCTGGCCGCGGTCGATGAGCACCTCGTTGAGCGCGCCGGCGTTGGTCATATTGAAATTCCCCATCACCATCAGCGTGCGCGTCGGCCAATTGCTGCGGC
>JBEGUC010000135.1:0-3888 GCA_041179105.1 Verrucomicrobiota bacterium
GTGAAGAAGCCGGCGTTCACGGCGGCGATTCCGCCAGCGGCTCGTGCGGCGGCGGCGGAGTCCGCGAACTTGGAGCCGGGGCCGCTCGCTTGGTCGGCGACGACGAGGCGGTGCTCGCGGGAATCGAAAGCGACGCCCTCGAAGGTGATGCCGGAAATTTCGCGAGCCACCACCTGCGGCGGCACGAGGGCGGGCGGCGCGACGGGTGGGATTTTCTGAACCGCGGCGGCTTGAGGCACCGGAAGAGTTTCCGGCAAGGGTCTCGCCGGAAAACAGCTGGTGAAGGGCAGCGCGAGCAGCCCGCAAATTAGATAGCGCATGAGTTTAGATGGCAGGTGTTGGGAAATTAGGCCGGGCGGATGCCGATGCCAAGCAGTGTCTGGAATTTTGGGGCCTCGCTTTCGCGGTCGGCGACCACGGTTTGGATCTGCACGAAGCCGGATCTCTCCATCATCATGGCCAGATTGCTCTCGGAGAATCCAAGCCAGCGGTCGGCATACATTTCCCGTGCTTCCTCGAAGGTGTGGAGCAGCAAATCCAAAATAATCAGGCGGCCACCGGGTTTGAGGATGCGGAATGCGGCGTCGAGCGCACGCTGCGGATGCACGGCGTGGTGCAGCGCCTGGCTCAGGATCGCGAGGTCGAGGCTGTCATTGTCGATGGGCGGCACCTCGATGTCGCCGATGCGGTATTCTAAATTGGAGAGGCCGTTTTGGACGGCGAGATTTTGGCCAAACTCGACCATTTTCGGAGAGAGATCCACCGCGATGACCTTCTCGGCGCGCTGGGCGAGCAATTGGGCGAGCGTGCCTTCTCCGGCTCCGAGATCGGCGACGACTTTGTAATTGAGGATCTTGATAAGAGCCTCGGCCAGCGCCTTCCACGAGCGGCCGGGCACGTAATCCTTCCCGAAGCGCCCGGCGAGTTCGTCGAAATACGCTCGCGAGCTGTCTTTCCGTTTCCGCAGCAAATGCCGCAGCGCGGTTTCATCGTCAGCGACTTCCGGAACTTCGGCGGCGGCCAAACGGGCGACTTCCATCAGGTCGGAAGCGGCGGCGCAGGTGTAAATGTTGTTCTTCCCGCTGCGCTCGTCGCTCACGAGGCCTTCGGTTTTGAGCAAGGAAAGTTGAGTCGAAATCCGGCTTTGGCCCATTCCCAGAATTTCCTGCAACTCCGCTACGAAAAGGGCTTCATGCTCCACCAACATCAAAATCCGCAGGCGGGTGGGATCGGAAAGAAGCTTGAGCGATTTCAGCATTGACGGCATGTGGGGGTTCATACATCAACGCATCACGATTTGACGATACGAAAATAAAAAAGCACATGAGCACCTACATTTTTTCCTCAGAATCCGTTGGCGAAGGCCATCCAGACAAGGTTGCCGACACAATTTCGGACGCGATTCTTGATGCCTGCCTCGCCATCGACCCGAAAAGCCGGGTGGCCTGCGAAACCTTCGTGAAGAGCAACGTGGTCGTCGTGGGCGGCGAAATCACGATCCCTGAAATTGGCAACCAGCCGATTGGCTCGGTGATCAACATTGAAAAGGTCATCCGCGACGCGGTTCGTGGCATCGGCTATGTCAATAATGATGATATTTTCCACGCAGACTCACTTTTCATCAACAACTACCTCACCAGTCAGTCTCCGGACATCGCCCAAGGCGTGGACGCGAAAGTTGCGGAAGGCAAGAAGCACGCCGAGCAAGGCGCTGGTGACCAAGGAATTATGTTTGGCTATGCGTGCGACGAGACGCCCGAGCTGATGCCCGCGCCGATCATGTTTGCCCACCGCCTCGGCCGTGAGCTCACCCGCATCCGCAAGACAGGCCAAGTCAAATGGCTTCGCCCGGATGCGAAGTCGCAAGTCTCCGTCGAATACGTGGATGGCAAACCTACCCGCATCGTCAATGTCGTCATTTCCACCCAACATGCGGCGGATGTGGAACACGCCGAAATCGAAAAATTCTGTATTGAGGAAATCATCAAGAAGGTCTTGCCGGAAGCAATGCTGACGGCGGACACGGAGTATTTGATCAACCCGACTGGAAAATTCGTCATCGGCGGTCCTCAGGGCGACTCGGGCCTCACCGGCCGCAAGATCATCGTGGACACTTACGGCGGCACCGGTCGTCACGGTGGTGGTGCTTTCTCCGGAAAAGACCCGTCGAAAGTGGACCGTTCCGCCGCTTACATGGGCCGCTGGGTCGCAAAAAACGTCGTCGCTGCCGGACTCGCCACCAAGTGTGAAGTTCAGTTCGCCTACGCCATCGGCCATCCGCTACCCGTCAGTGTTCACGTCGATACCTTCGGCACCGGCACGAAGCCGGATGAGACGATTCTCGCCGCGATTCTTAAGGTTTTCTCCTTCAAGCCAGCGGACATCGTTAAGCAACTGAACCTTCTCCGCCCGATTTATTCCAAGTCCACCAACTACGGCCATTTCGGAAAAGACGACAAGGATCTCACCTGGGAAGCCACTGACAAAGCAGCGGCTCTCATTAACGCAATCGGCTGAATCAATCACCTATCAATAAATCAAATGAGCTTCACAGACTACAAAGTAAAAGACATCGGCCTCGCCGACTTCGGGCGCAAGGAAATCGAAATCGCCGAGCACGAAATGCCCGGCCTGATGGCGACCCGTGAGAAATACGGTAAGGAAAAGCCGCTGCAAGGCGTCCGCATCATGGGCTCGCTGCACATGACGATTCAAACGGCGGTTCTCATCGAAACGCTGGTCGATCTCGGTGCCGAAGTGCGCTGGGTTTCCTGCAACATCTTCTCCACTCAAGACCACGCTGCTGCGGCTATGGCGGCGATCGGCGTGCCTGTCTTCGCTTGGAAAGGCGAAACGCTTGAGGAATATTGGTGGTGTACTTGGCAGGCGCTGGTCAATCCAGCGGGCCTCGGACCTGAGCTCATCGTCGATGACGGCGGCGACGCTACTCTCCTCATTCACAAAGGTTTCGAGCTCGAAAACGGCTCCGACTGGGTCAACACCCCGTCCGGCAACCACGAAGAGCAAGTCATCAAGGATCTACTAAAGGACGTGCATGCGAAACAACCGGGCATCTTCGCGAAGATCGTGAAGGACTGGAAGGGCGTTTCCGAGGAAACCACCACCGGTGTCCATCGTCTCTATCAAATGGCCAAGGCTGGCACGCTCCTCGTTCCTGCCATCAACGTGAACGATTCGGTCACCAAGTCGAAATTCGACAACCTCTACGGTTGCCGCGAGTCGCTGGTGGACGGCATCAAGCGCGCCACCGACGTGATGATTTCCGGCAAGGTCGGCGTGGTCTGTGGCTACGGCGATGTCGGCAAAGGCTGCGCCCAAGCCCTCCGTGGCCAAGGTGCGCAAGTCGTCGTCACCGAAGTCGATCCGATCTGCGCGCTGCAAGCCGCGATGGAAGGCTTCCGCGTGCTGACTCTCGAAGACACCCTCGGCTGGGGCGATATTTACGTCACCACCACCGGTAACTTCGACATCGTGCGCCTCGAGCACATGGAGAAAATGAAGGACCAAGCGATTGTCTGTAACATCGGTCACTTCGACAACGAGATCCAGATCGACAAGCTCAACAACGCTCCCGGCGTGATCCGCACGAACATCAAGCCACAGGTGGATAAATACACCTTTCCGGGCGGCAACAGCATTTACATGCTCGCCGAAGGACGTTTGGTGAACCTCGGCTGCGCCACCGGTCACCCGAGCTTCGTGATGTCCAACAGTTTCACCAACCAGACGCTCGCGCAAATCGACCTCTGGAAGAACCGCGACACCAACAAGCCGGGCCAAGTCACCGTGCTGCCGAAGCACCTTGACGAGGAAGTCGCCCGTCTCCACCTCGCCAAAGTCGGAGCCAAGCTCACGACCCTGACGCAG
>JBEGUC010000136.1:0-3756 GCA_041179105.1 Verrucomicrobiota bacterium
ATGTTGATGATGCGCGGGTCCTCGGCTTTCATCAGCACGCGCATGAAGGCTTTTACGGTGTTGAATGCGCCTTTGAGATTGGTGTCGAGGACGGTGTCCCAGTCGTCTTCCTTCATCCGCATGAGTAGGCCGTCGCGGGTGACTCCGGCGTTGTTGACGAGAATGTTCACGGTGCCGAGTTCGTCGGCGATTTTTTTGGCGAGTTCTTGGACGGCGGCGTGGTCGGAGACGTCCACGGCGTAGGCGGTGGCGGAGCCGGGGAAGGCAGCGTTGATTTCCTCGGCGGCTTTTCCGCAGCTCGATTCGCTGCGACTGACGACGGCGACCTTGGCCCCCTCGGCGGCGAGGGCGCGGGCGATTTCCTGACCGATTCCACGGCCACCTCCGGTGACGACGGCGACTTTATTGGCAAAGCGTGACATGGCGGCAAGGTGGCGGCGGGAGCGGGCGGCTGTCAATCCTCGGGGCTTGCGGGCGAGCGGATGAGGTGATGCAGTGGCGGCATGAGTTGGACATTTCAAAGCGTGGCGGTGGTGGGTTCGGGTGCCGTCGGGCTGTATTACGGCGGGCGGCTGGCGGCGGCGGGCGAGGATGTGAAATTTCTGATGCGCGGGGATTTCGAGGAGATTTCACGGGCAGGATTGAGGGTGGCGAGCGCGCATGGGGATTTCGAGTTGCCGCAGGTGCAGGCTTGCCGGACGGCGGAGGAAATCGGGCCGGTGGATCTGGTGATCGTGGCATGGAAGGCGACGGCGAATCATTTGCTCGCCTCGGTTTTGCCGCCGCTGCTGCATGCGGGGACGCAGGTGCTGACGCTGCAAAATGGTCTGGGAAATTGCGAGGCGCTGGCGGGAATCGTCGGCCCGCAGCGGGTGCTGGGCGGGCTGTGCTTCGTCTGTATCAACCGGATTTCGCCTGGCTTAATCAGTCATTCGGCGGGTGGGCGGATGACGATCGGGGAATTTCTACCGGATGGAAATGGCCGCGTGGCTGAACTGGAGCGGCGTTTCAAGGCGGCGAAGATCCAAGCGGTGGCGGTCGAGAATTTAAAAAAGTCGCAGTGGGAGAAACTCGTCTGGAACATCCCGTTCAACGGGCTTTCCGTGGCGGATGGCGGGGTGACGACGGATGTCTTACTCGCCACGACGGAGCAGGAAAATGAGCTGCGCGCGCTGATGGCGGAGGTGATCGCCGCCGCCCGCGCACAGGGGCTGGACCTCGGCGACGAGCTGATCGATTTCAACATCGAGCGGACCCGGCCGATGGGGCCGTATCGCACGTCGAGCATGATTGATTTCGTGGAAGGCCGGGAAGTGGAGGTCGCGCCGATCTGGGAGGAGCCGCTCCGGCGGGCGCGGGCGGCGGGAGTGGAGATGCCGCGCACGGCGGAGCTGCTGCGGCGGATCCGCGAGCGGCTATTGGAGAGGGCTTGATGAAATCCCCCGCCACGGATGGGTCCGCGGCGTCGGGGTCGTATTGCAGCGAGTCGGCGGCGAGGTTTTTTGCGCCGATTGCCCCTGCCTTTACGCGAGCGCTAGGCGCTCGTCGGTGGCAAGTTTTTCGCTCAGTTCGGGCCAACCGCCGGGGACTTGCATGTTGAAGCAGTGCAGGTAAACGGTGAAGAGCTTGGGTTCGAAAATATCGACGAGGCGCTCGATGGTGGAGTTGAGGCGCTCGGTATCGAGTTTCTTGGGCAGGTTGCCGACGACGGAGCCTTTGCCGTCGTGGGGGATGCCCATGCCGTCGCAGAACATGCCGAGCAGGGATTGCTGGCCGGCCATCAGGTAGGCTTGCAGGAGGTGCTCGCCGATGGTGTCGCAGGCGTTAATTTTGAGGGTTTTGTGAATCCATGCGTATTGCTCGACCATGGATTTTTTCTCGATGAAAACGGGGCGGAGCTTGCGGTTGGCGGCCAAGGTGGCGACGGCTGACCGGTACACGTTTTTGTCGTTGGCACGGAACCAATCGAGGATTTGTGTGACAATGGCGGGATCGACGGCGGAATAGAGTTCGTGAGCTTTCACAGTGAGGGAATTTGGAATGGCGAGAAGTCAATGCGCTGATTCGCCCCGTGGCAAGAGTGGAGAGGGGAAAAGGCTGGGTTTGAATGGGAGTCGGGAGAATTCACATCCGGCGGGCGGGCGTCAGTCCTTTCATGGCATTCGCCCGCCAGGGGTGCGGAGTTCCGAGCAGCCGATAGCTGATCCACCAGACAGTGGCCAAGACGGTCACAGACGTCGCCGCCCACCAGCCGTTGTGGATTTCGGAAATTCCGCCGAACAGAAATGATCCCGCCGAGGAAATGACCGAGGCGAATAGGATCGTCCACAACTTCAGGCCGAAACGGAGGGCCAGTGGCAGCAGGATCGCCATGAAAGCCGCCCCGACCAGAGATTGCCCGAGTAGATGCCACTCGATCGGAGCACCGTCGAGCAGCGAGTTTATCCAAGTCATGCAGCTTCCGATCGAATAGGACGCGGGCCCGTGTGCCTTGCCGCTGGATCAGCGTAATGCCTTCGCGCTCCAAGTCCTCGTAGGCGCGCTTCACTGTGATGAGAGAAACCATCAGTTCCGCCGCCAGAACCCGGAATGATGGCAACGCGATTCCTGGCTCCAGCCGTCCTTCGCTCACCGCCCGCCTCACGCCATCGACGATCTGCTGATACAGCGGACCCGGCGCGGAGGGAAAATCTGCGGCAGCGCGTTTCCGTGTGGCGTGCTTTCCAGCGCTGTGCTCTTCTTTTTTCGCCCCATGGAACCCGCAGAAGAATTCACCACCATCGAGTCGATCTTCGTCAGGCATCGCAACGCGCTGCTGCTACGCGGCCAGTTCACGCCGATTTACACCGACTACTATCTGCACCTGATGCAGCACGGCATCCGCCCACCAGGCGAGCTCGACCAGATGCTCAAGGACACGCTCGCCATGCTCGCGCTGCATCTCGTGGCGCGGCCGTGGGCGGAATCCATCGCATGGACTGCGAACTTGCGGGCGCCGCGGATGAATCTGTTTGTCACCGGCGGCTCGTTTGACGAAGCGATCGCCGGCCGGATTTTCACGGAAGACGTGCGCGAGCCGGACCGGAATTTTTTCTACGCCCAGACGACCACCGTCGAAGACAGCAAGCCACGGCTCTCGACCTTGGAAATCAAGGGCAAAGACCCGATCGTTTGGCTCTCCCAGTATTACGACCAATCCGAGCAACGCCCGGCGCGTGCGTTCCGGCTGGAAGATGAGAATTTCGCCATCGTCGCCGCCCAGCCGGATTGCGATCTCGAATGGCTGGCATCCCTTGATGAAGAGGCTGTCGCGAAAATTACCGAGACCGAGGAGACCACCGTCCTCGAAACCCGCCGCTTCCGCTTCCATTGCGGCTGCACCCTCGACAAGATTCTGCCCATTCTCGGCGGCTGGAAGGACCGCCTCGACGACCTCTTCGGCGAGGACGAATTCATCAACATCCAGTGCCCGCGCTGCGCCGCCAAGTATCGCGTCACCCGCGACATGATCGTTTGAGCCCGAAGTTAATTCCTAGCAAATCGGTAGCCTACCCCTCGCACGGTTTCTATCAAAGGATGGTTGGGGTCTGTTTCGATGCGCTTGCGCAGCTTGGCGATGTGCTGGTCGAGCGTTCGGGACTCTGGGAAATAGTCAATACCCCAGCATTGATCGAGGATGGTATTGCGATCAACCACCTGTCCAGAGCGCTCGTGAAGGAGCCGGAGGATGGCGGTTTCGCGCGGTGATAGATCGAT
>JBEGUC010000137.1:0-3628 GCA_041179105.1 Verrucomicrobiota bacterium
CCGACGCGGGCGGCGATCTCGTCCTGCTTGAGAGTGAATTCCTCGGCGAGGCGGACGTAGCCGGCGGCTTCTTCCATCGGGTTGAGATCCTCGCGCTGGAGATTCTCGATGAGCGCCATTTCCAGCACGTCGCGGTCGGAGGCTTCTCGCTCGATGACGGGGACGGTGGTTAGGCCGAGTTTTTTCGAAGCTCGCCAGCGACGTTCGCCGGCGATGAGTTCGAGCTTGCCATCCACCATGCGGACGATGAGCGGCTGGATGATGCCGTGCTGGCGGATCGACTCCATGAGGTCGTCCAGCGGGGATTCTACGAACTGGGTGCGTGGTTGCAGCGGGCTGGGAACGATGTGGTCAAGTGGGACATCGCGGACGCGTTTGAAGTCGTCTGGCGCGGCTAAGGCGTCTGTTGCCGACGGGGCGACACTTTTTTTAATGAGTGCTCCGAGTCCTTTTCCGAGTGCCTGTTTCGCCATGGGGGCGGGAGCATTACGCAAAGCCGCCGGGAAATCCAAGCGGAATTCAGCCAAGCTTGACGGGAGGGAGGACAGCGGCCATCCATGCGGTGTGAAATTGCTGTTTTTCCTTCCTTCATTGGGCGTCATGGCGCTGGTCGCCGGCCCCGTAGCCGCGCAGGATGGGCCGCCACCGCTGGCTCCGTTGCCGAAAATCGGGGCGGAGAAAATGGCATCTGCCGTGGCACCGGCGGATGTGGAGGCCTCGGCGGTGGCTGCGGTCGCGAGCTTGGGTGACGAGGTGGTGATGGGCCGCTATCAGGTGGCGGTCGAGCGTATGAACCCGCTGTGGAAGGAGCGCACCGCCAACCGAATGGGCGGTATGAAAAAACTCGAAGAGCAACTCGCCGGGGTGGCCCTCCAGATGGTGCAGCAGGGGATCAGCATGATTTCCTTCAAGCCCCAGGGCCAGCCGCAGTCGTATGAGGTCGGTCCCGGTAAGAAGCTGGAAAGCGTCAACGGCGTGGAAGTTGAAAATCTGATTTTCACCAAGTGGCTGGTGCTGGTGCCGACGGCGACGAAGTTCCGGATCATCCGCAAGGGCGAGACGAAGCCACTGGTGATCGAGAGCATCGGTTTCCAAGTCGCTATCTCGGACAAGGGCCGGAATGAGTGGACGTTTATCGACGGCTCCGGGCTGACGGTGAATGACCTGCGCGGCTTGTTCGGCACCTTGCCGCAGGATATGAAACTTCCTCCTTTGGAAAGGCGCGAATCTCGTTAGAATCACGGCCATGGCAGCGAAGAAGAAGGTGGTGTCGGAGGATAAGGTATTGCACCGTAAGCTCCTCGCTTTGTGGAACCGGGGGCAGAGTAAATACTGCGAGGTTCGCGGCTCGGAAATCCACGGTCGCGGCGTTTACGCGACGACGTTCATCCCCAAGGAAACGAAGATCATCGAGTACGTCGGCGAGTTGATCGACAAGGAGGAAAGCGAAACCCGCGGGAATTCACAGCACGAGAAATCCATCGAGACGGGCGATGCGGCGGTTTATATTTTCACGCTTTCCAGGAATTACGACATCGACGGCAACGTGCCATGGAACACGGCGCGGCTGATCAACCATTCCTGCGCGCCGAACTGCGAGGCGTGGATCGTGGGTCGAAAAATTTTCATCCACTCACTCAGCGACATCAACGCGGGCGAGGAGCTGACCTTCGACTACGGCTTCGATGTGGATTGCTATGAAGACCATCCCTGCCTCTGCGGCAAACAGGGCTGCATCGGTTATATCGTCGGCCGGGGGCAGTGGGCGGAGCTGGAAGCGCGCTTGAAGGCGAAGGCTTGAATTTGCTCAGCCCTGCATCAACTGGATGCCCCACCAGATCAAGGTGCCGGTGGCGATCATGAGGAGTAGCAGGAGTATGAGACTGCGGCTTTGGTCGCGCTGGATGTTAGTCGCGGCTCCGCGGGAGACGATCTCGTTGTGGGCCTTCATCCGTATGCGATCGGCGATATCCGCGAGCGGCGGCATCGTACATTCTCGGTCTTTTTGCTCTTGGGCCAGCTTCTTGGGGATTTCAGCGCATTCCTTCTGGAGGAGGAGAAGCCGTTGCTCCGCTTCACGGAGTTGGGTCAGTTCCAAATCTTCTTTGAGAAGGGGGCTGCGGCTCATGGGGGCGGGGTGGGTGGGATTATTTGGCGAGGTAAACGAGAAGCGCCAATCCGCCGAGGACGACGAGTGGAAGGTTGAAGGCAAATCCGTTGCGTAGGTTCACCATGAACTCCGAGCTGCCCGCGCGGCGGACGGTGGCGGTGCGCCCACGTTTCGAGGTCCGGCCGAAAATGGCGCCGCTGCGTCCGCCTTCGAAATGTGCGGCCGCTTGGTCGTATTCATCTGCGGCGATGTCGATGGTCATCGAGGCTTTTTCGAGCTTCTCGGCAAGGTGGTCGCGGCTCCAGCTCTCGGGATTGAGTTTTTGGATCTTGTCGAGGTGCGCGGCGAAGCAGACTCGGCACTGTTCCAAGTCCTCGGCCTCTTGACGCATTTCGAACAGCTCGCGGTCGATTAGAGTGACCGAGGAAGTGAGCTTTTCGGTGAATTCGGCTTGTTGGGAGAGGAAGCCGCGCTTGCGGATGGTGAGCTCCTCAAGCTCGCTTTTCTTGCGCTCGAGTTCCTCGCGTTGGAGCTGGATCCGATCGAGTTCGTCCTGCGCGTCCTTGAGTTTGAGGTCGTAATCTTCATCGCGGCCGGTGCCGCCTGCGGACGACATTTCCATTTGGTTGGAGCGGATCTTGATGTGGTGGGTGTGTTCGCCGGGGGCTGCCATGTGTTGAAAGGGTGAAATAGATGCAAATCCCTTAACGGAAATCATTTTATGCATCCAGCGAAATATTTCAGCTTTGTTGACGAGTTCCTGCTTGAGGCGGCGATATCTTGCCACGCCCTCATGGCTTGGCTTTTTTCAATCGGCGTACCTCAGTCATCGTCACGCCATGCGTTCCAGCGTGGGAGAGCAGATCGAGCTTGCAAGGGAGAGTGGGTTCTCTTACCGAGTGTCGATCAGCCAGCCCTCTGGGATTTTAGCGATTGAACGGAAAGAGAAATCCACCCAGGAAAGATGATCAAATTTCTATCCGAACTTTTACCACGAGATTCCTTGAAAATTCCAATTTTTCGTACGACATCAGTCTTCATTGCTTTGATCGGCCTCGCTTTCGCCAATCCCGAGCAAATTCCCCTCTGGCCCGACAAGGGCGCTCCGAATGGCGACGGCACCATGTCATCCGCCGATTCCAGCATGACCGTTTATCGTCCTGAGCGCCCAAACGGCACCGTCGTGCTGATCTGCCCTGGCGGTGCTTACTGCGTTCTCGTCACCGAGGCTGAAGGGACTAACATCGCGCTCTGGCTCAATCAACACGGCATCATTGGAGTCGTCCTCAAATACCGACTTCCTGGCGGAAATTCGTCACTGCCGCTGCTGGATGCCCAACAGGCAATGCGCATGGTGCGAAAGAACGCTGCCTCTTGGCAGGGGAATCCGCAGCGTATCGGTGTGATGGGGTTCTCGGCCGGTGGCCACCTTGCCTCCACCCTCGGCAACCATTTCGCATTTGGAGCCCCGCCATCCGCGCCCCCGAAAAAGATCCTCGGTTCTCGACCTGATTTCAT
>JBEGUC010000138.1:0-3517 GCA_041179105.1 Verrucomicrobiota bacterium
GTGAACCACCATAAATCCCTAGCGGATTTTACCTCCAAGACTCCCGAGTCCGACGCGCTTTCCAAGGCATTGAGGAAGGCCGGGTTCAACTTCGTCGGCTCCACGACGATGTATGCATTCATGCAAGCCGTCGGTATGGTGAACGACCACACCCTCGATTGTTGCCGGAGAAACGCGGTTTAAGCGTCGCTTTGTTTCCGCTCCAGATAGAGCCGCGAGCCGCGCACATACTTCTCTGCCCAGCCTTTGATTTTCGCCTGCTCGTCGAGGGAAAGCGTCCTAACGACCTTGGCCGGCGAGCCTAGAACCAGCGAGCCGGGAGGAATGATCGTCCCGCCCGTGACCAGCGCGCCCGCTCCGATGATCGAGCGCTCGCCGATCACCGCGCCGTCGAGCACGATCGAGCCCATGCCGACGAGCACCTCGTCTTTCACCGTGCAAGCATGCAGGATCGCCGAGTGGCCGACTGTCACTAACTCTCCGATATAACAGCCGAAATCGTCTGCCAGATGGATCACCGCGTTGTCCTGCACGTTTGAGCGCGGACCGATGACGATCTCGTTGATGTCGCCGCGCAAGGTCGCGTTATACCAAATACTGGTGTCCTCGTGCAGTGTCACGCGACCGATCACGTCCGCGCTGGCGGCGATGAAGGCGCTTGGATGAATGGATGGGGAAAACCCGGCAATTGTCTCGATGGCCATGCGGAAAACTAAAGCGGTGAATCCAAAATCGCAAGCGTGGCGAGCACCAGCGGCGGCTCGGCGGACTCTAAGCGCGCAAGCAACTCGGAAACGCTTGCTGCCTGGCCGGGCAAGACGAGATGGGGACAAATTTCCGCGAGCGGTTGGAGCACGAAACGCCGCTCGCCGAGCCGGGGGTGGGGGAGAACGAGGGCTTCGGTGTCGATCACTGCGTCACCGAAATACAGCAGATCGACATCGATGATCCGAGGCGCGTTTCGGCAGGAAGCACCCGTCCGGCCGAGTTTTTTCTCGATCGCTTGGGTGAGTTCCAACAGCTCGAACGGATCGCCACCGAAGTCGATCTCGACGGCGGAGTTGTAGAAAAGTGGTGAGCCGGGCGGGCAGAGCAGGGGCTCGGTTTGATAGATCGAAGCTTGTAGGAACGGCTCACCCGGGGTGGCGATTTCCAACAGGCAATCGCGAGCCGCTTGCAGATTGGCGAGGCGGTTTCCGAGATTGGAACCTAGGGCGATGCCGACGCGGGGCATGGCTCAGTCTTGGAGGTTTTCCAGGCGGGTGATGCCATTTTCCCGCATCCGCTTGTCGGCGTCCGCGACTTTGGCGGATGGGATCACGATGGGCCGCTCGGCCCCGAAGAGCTCGATGACGAAGAATTCGGGTGCTTCTTTTGGATGGAGTAGCTCGTGGACGTGGGCGAGGTCGCGGACTTCGGTGCCGTTGATTTTATCCACTGCGAAGCCGGTGAAGTCGGACAACTGGCTGGTCACTGGATCACTCTCCACCCGCGTCAGCACCACGATGTCCTTGTGTTTTTCAAACAGCCCTTTTGGCACATAGTCGGTGTAGAGGCGGCGCAGAGTGACGTCCTCGAACTTGGAGGCGGCAAAGAGATTGGTGTCTAAGGGTTGGAAAACGAGGCCCGCAAAAACCGTGTAGCGCGGCTTTTTCTCGTAGGACACCGCATACATTCGGGACCACTCCAACGGCTTGAGCGTGATGTCCACGTCATTCACCGCGCCGTCGCGCAGGCAGCGGACGGCGACTTTGTCGCCTGCGTATTTCCGCTCCACGATTTCGTTGAGGTTCACGTTTTCGCCGTCGATGGTGATCATTCCCGCGCTGTCCACGGGCTTGCCGTCCAGCGACAAGAGGATGTCTCCGGGCTTGAGAATGCCGTCGCTGGAGCTGGTAGGAATGACGTTGGTGATGAGCACGCCTTTGTCGTCGTTAGGCAGGCCGAGCGCCTTGCGCATCGCTGGATTGAAGAGTGCGAACTCTGCGATACCGAGTTCGGCATAAGAGTCATATTTGCCGTCCTCGGTGTCCTTGATGAAGCGGCGGACGACCGGGGTGGGGATGATGTAGCCGGTGTTATCGGCTTGGCGGAGGCCTTGGAAGGCGACGCCGACGACCTTGCCGTCCTGGACGCAGGGGCCGCCGGAGTTGCCGGGGTTGATGGCGGCGTCGATCTGGACAATCAGGTGGGAATCCGCGCGGGAGTGTGAGTAGGGCTGGAAATCGATGCGGGAAACGACGCCGCGTGTGACTGATAGGCGCTCACCGCCGACCGGGTAGCCGATGACGCGGACTTGGGATTCAAGGCTCGGGACATCGCCGAACTCGAAGGTGGGAAAGGATTCCAAGTCCTTGAAATCGTCGATGGAGAGCAAGGCGAGATCGCAGTCATGGGCGATGAATTCCACCTTGGCCGGGTATTTCTTGGGGCTGCCGTAAACGGTGATGAGGATGCGGCGGGCGTTGGAAACGACGTGGGCATTGGTGAGAATCTTGTTTTTCCCGATGAGAAATCCGGTGCCGATTCCGCCGCCGAAACGTCCGGAATTCCACGGCGTCTGATAGTCCGGCACCTGAGTGGCGACCTCGATGCGGAGCACGGATTTATAAACATCCGAGGGCAGCGACGGAGTTTGCGCGACGAGTGCCGGAATGGCGAACAGCAGCAGAATGGCGGAGGATAACAGACGGATCATGGACTTGCGGCGGAGTTTAGGCACACAAGAAGGAGCGGCAAATCAAATCAGCAGCCGATTTCCCGAACGAGATGGCCAAGAGCATCCGCGGCGCACACGGATAAGGAAGCGGCAAGTGAGAGGGTGGTGATTTCAACGGGATCGAGCTTGCGATGGCTGCCTGCGCGGATTATCTCCCTGCGGCATGGATCATCATGTTTATTTCTGGCTGAAGGAAGAATTTCAAAATGAAGTGGACCGCGCGCTCTTCGAGCAAGGTCTGGCAGGCTTGTTCGAGATTGATCTGGTGGCCGGCGGCCGTTGGGCGGTTCCCGCAAAAGTGGTGGTGCGCCCGGTCATCGACCAGTCATGGGATTACGCGTTGACGATGCAGTTTAACACCATTGAGGAGCACGATGCCTATCAGGTGGATCCGGATCACCATGTTTTCATCAACACCTTCAAGGAATGGTGGGCGCAGGTGCAGGTGAAGGACTTGGCTTGAGGGCGACGCCTTCAGGAATTGAGAAGGTGATGAAGCGGGGTGATGGAACTCCCAGATTTACTCGTGGTCCGTCATATTTTAAATGACGGATGGGAAGCTGGTGAAGCATCCACGGCATAGGCAGCAGCCCCCTCATCGGCGCGTGTAGCTGAGGAAGCACTCCCCGATCGCGGGCCGTGGCTCGAAGTCGCTGATTTTAAAACCGACCGATTTCGGCAGAAACTCCGCAGGAATCCCGGTCGCTGTGCTGGCTGCCAAACCGCCGAATAGCGTGTGTCCGGCGAGCGTGAGGTGGGATTTATCGATCACGTCCAGCTCCGCCAGCGCCCGCACCA
>JBEGUC010000139.1:0-3358 GCA_041179105.1 Verrucomicrobiota bacterium
TGGGCGAACGACCAGTGTGGCTCGTATTCCGCGCCTTGCTCGATCCAGCGCTCGATGATCGCGATTTCCTCCGACTTCATCGTCTTATGACTCTTCGGTGGCGGCATGATCGAGTCCGGATCGGTTTCATGAAGCCGCTTCACGAGCATCGAACCCGCTGAATTTCCCTTGAGAATCACGGGTTGGCCGTCCTCCCGTGGGATGAATGCGTCTTCCATCCGGTCAAGCCGCAGCGGCGCTTTCTTGGGTTCGCGTGTCCCAGAATCCGGGCCGTGGCAGTGGTAGCAATACTCGGAAAGGATGGGCTGGACGTGCTCGTTGAAGGAAATTTTCACCGGCGGCGCGACGACTGGCGGCGGCGCGGGGGCTTCCGCCGGGGGCGACGCGCTCGATACTTTGGAGGCCGGAGCATCGCAGGCCGCCAAAAAACCGGTCACGATAAGACCCAGCGCGGCGAGAGTGCGGGAACGTTTTTTCATCGGGGAGGCAAAACGCCGCCGGCTCGGGAATTCTTTCAAAACTCACCGGCACCCGTCCACCGTATTTACGGGGACCGGCTGAGACAGTCCGGGCACATCCGCGCTCCTCACCCCAGCAGCCGCTCGATGACATCTGCCGCAGTGTAGAAATCCCGGCCTTTCAGCAACGATTCGCGCACCGCCGCGAGATCGTCGCCGATGGTGATGAGCTGCGGCTCCAAATTTCCATGGCGGATCTGCGGGATGCCGGCGGATGCGGCGAGTGAATTACACAAACAAACGCGGCCCGCGGTGTGCGACGCGTGACCGCCTTTCGCAACATAAGCGTCCTCTGGCTCCGCCGAGCAACGGAAGCCGACGCCGCCGTCGGGCTTTTCATACATTTCGCGCAGCACCCCGAGATCGCACACGCGCCCGCGCTCTTGATAGACTGTGGGATCGGAGATGCTGCCCGTCACTTGCGCGACCTTGAACGGAAAACCGGTGGGCGACGCGAACGCGTCGGTGTGGACTTTCAAATCACCTCGTTTCACGCCGCCAAGGATTTCCGCCTTGATCGAAGGGTCGAATCCGGACTCCTCGCAAAACGCGAACGCCGTGCCGACTTGAATGCCCCTCGCGCCGAGCGCCTGTGCTTCGCGCAGCTTGCCGATGCGGCCATATCCGCCAGCCAGCCAGAATGGCAGGCCGATTTCTGCGAACTTCGCGGGATCGATCCGGTCGCGCTCGCCATAAATCGGCTCGCCCTCGGGCGTGAGCTGCATCGGCCCGCGCGGCGGCGCGTTGTGGCCTCCAGCGATCGAGGCTTCCACCACGAATCCATCGACCCGGCCAGAGGATTTGCGGCGCAAATTTTCCGCTAAAACCGGCGAGGAGACGATCGCGAGGAAAATCGGGCGCGTGAGTTTCGGCACGGGGCCGAACTCTGCAGGATCGAGATGGATGAGCACGGGCTCCTTCGCGCCCGTCACATCGAGCCGCATTTCGGCGGGATTTCCGGCTGCCAGATCATCCAGGATTTTGGGGATTTGACGAGGAATGCCCGCGCCCATTAGCACCACGTTCACGCCCGCGAGCATCGCGCCGTAAAGCGCCAGCAATGTCGGGGTCTGGATTTTTTCCAACAAATTGAGCCCCACCCATCCCGCGTGCCCTTCCTTCGCGAGATAGATCGCGACGAAGCTCGACGCGATCACCACCTCGCGAGTGAAGCGCGACGGCTGATGGGAAATCATCGACGGCGTCTTGAAAGGCGCGTCATCCGCCTTGCCGCCCGGAATGAAATAACGCCCGAGGATGCGCTTGGCGATTTCTGGATAGGGAAACGCGTCAAGCGCACGCCGCAGGTCGCCGCCCGCATCGCCCATCTGGAGTTGTCGCGTCAGCAATAAATCCAGCGCGGTGCCCGAGACCACGCCGAGCTGGCCCAGTTGGGAAACCGCCCGTGCCAAGCGCCAGCCGGACACTCCGATTCCCATTCCGCCTTGGATGATCGGTGGCAACATCGAGGCATCGGCTAGACCATAAGATGCGGAAATCGTGCTCATTTGTCCTAAAGTAAGGGAGTTCCCCAGTCCGCCAATTTCAAAGCAGTCGGTGCATAGAAAATCGTTTGAAAAGCACGATCACGCCTTGGCCATTGCAAGAGCGGCAGGAAAGAGCACGGAATTCTCCAAGTGAATGTGGCGGTGCAAGTCATCCTCCAATTCCGCCAAGCCAGCGAATAAGGCGCGGTATGTGTTGCAGGCTTCGGGCGGCGGAGTGAAGCCATTAGTCAATTCCCGCAACCGGGAAAGCGCGGTCCCGGCGTCGTCATGCTCGTGCAACATGCAGGCGATCGGGCCATCCACCGGCAGGGAAGTGGCCCCATTTTCCACCATCTCGACGATCGCAGGAAACAGAATTTCCTCCTCCTTCATGAGGTGGCTGTCCAATTCCGCGGCCATTTCCGTGAAAATTTCATGCACTTCCACCAGCGACGGCGTGTGCCCGCCATGCACCCGTGCGACCCGCTCCGTCATCGCGTGCAGGCGCGGCAGCTCGCTCCGTAAATAGGCGTGATGAGTGCCCACGATGTGCGCCACCAGCTCCGCGGGCGGCAGCAATGCCGGGTTTTCTGAAGGATTTCCTTTTTCCTGCATGCCTGCCTCCAGTTGCTCCATCACGGACTCAGCCGCGATGCCTTTCAACTCGCAAGCCTCCCGCAAGGTGCGTCCGCCTTGGCAGCAGAAATCGATTTGAAACGACTGGAAAACCCGCGCCAGCGTCGGGCTTTCGGCCACGATCTCACCCACGGTGCGATCGATCATGGGAGTTCCGGCGGGCGAAAATACAGTGGGTGAATGACTCATAGCGCCGCGAACCTCACCCATCCTTCCGTCGAGATCAACATTAAAGAATCTTTTTTCGTCAATTGTTGCGCGGTTCCGTGAATCCAAAAACAGAGGCCAAAACTATAATCCATTGAGCCATCAAGAGTGACGACCAACTCCGCGTTTTTTGCTTGCCGAAGCTATCCATGGTGCTTTCCCTCCACCCCGATCCACCATATTTAGTGTTTACTGAATTTCCTCTAAAAAACAAATATCTCCAATTCGCAAGGCTCCCACCTCCACTCTCCCACCCATGAACTCACCCGCCGCCACCCTCGACTCCCCTCCCCGCCCGTTGTCCAAAACGTCCGGACTCGTCTTCGAAGCCCATTTTGCCACGCCAGGAATTTCGCCATTTGACGAGATCGAGTGGGACCACCGCACGGCGGAAATCACCGATGACAGCGGCAAGGCGATGTTCCGCCAAGAGAACGTCGAGGTGCCCCGAGCCTGGAGCGAACTCGCCACCAAGATCGCCGTCTCCAAGTATTTTTACGGCGACGCCTC
>JBEGUC010000140.1:0-3295 GCA_041179105.1 Verrucomicrobiota bacterium
GCACCGCGCGCCGGACCCGGTCGAGATCGATGCTTTCCAGCTCTCGTTTGTTCAAATCGTAGAACGCCGGATCATCTTTTTTCGACAATTTCTCGATTTCACCCTCGATGAAAATCTCTTTACGCACCCGGACTTCGATCACCGAGAGGTCGGTGTAAATTTTTTCCGTCCGCCCCAATACCGACGTCAATTCGGCGAGCTCCGGCAGGGATTTCCTGATCCCTGTGACGACCAGCAGATAATCCCCTCCGCCCCGCGGATAGTAAATCGACGTGGGGGCCGCCTCGGTGACGCGGAGAATATAATCCCTGACCAGGAAACGATTGCTCTCGCTCAAGTCCCTGAACCACAGTCCAACGGCTTGCTTGCCGCTGCCGTCCAAGGCCAGCTTCTGGATTTCGGCCACGAGCGGAGCCGTCCCGATCCGAGCTCGCAAAGCCAAGATGGCATCATCTTCCCGGTGCGCCTCGATGGGCGGTACCATTGGCGCGTTTTTTTTCGGTTCACCCGCTAACTCGCTACCAAGCGGCACCGATCCGGTTTTGAAAAAGAACGGCACCAGCAGCAATCCGATGCTCAAAATTAGCCCCACGCCCAGCGCTTTCATTCGCGCTCGCGGGTTCGCATACACGAGCAGCAAGACTCCCAAAACACTCGCAAAGCCCGCCATCAGAAGTCGGTTGGTGAGGGTCATCCCATCCAGCAACCCGGCGCGGCTGGCACCAAACATCAGCAGCAACGCCATCAACACCATGCCCGCCACACCGATGATTCCCGCCATGATCCGCTGTGGCGACGCAGGCTCAAGCACCGCAGGATCGGGCGTATTGCCGTATCGGATCGGCTGAATCCTCGTCAAGTTTCCCCCTCCCGGCATTGGAATCCTTGAAAAGCGGTTCAACTGATGACTTTTCTGCTTGCACGGGTAAAATTTACGCCCCCGCACGATGACCTCGTCGCCGATCCGGAAGCGGTGCTCACAGCCGCCGCACTCGACGGTGCGCTCGCGCAAATCTTCCCCCACCTTGAATCTCTGATCGCAGGACGGGCAGCGGATCAGTAAAAATGAGTCATCGGGGGTGTGAGAAGGCATATCGTTGGAGGAACTCTTGATGGAAATTCCAATGATTGCAACCCCTAGGACAAATGCCCCCCGCAAGAGCGGCACCTTTCCCACCACATCGCGTCCCGGCCTTGCAACGTCGGCCATCTTCGCTTAATTACGGCTCACATGATTCGCTTTTCGGTCTTCGGCATCCCCGTGGAAATCCAACCCTTCTTTTGGATTTCCCTCATCATTCTCGGCGGCGCGGCCACGGCGGACACCGCCGCCGCCATTCTCGAAATCGGGCTTTTCGTCCTTGCCGGCTTCATTTCCATCCTCGTCCACGAGCTCGGCCACGCCCTCACCGCCGGGCCTTCGGGGCCCACAGCACCATCACTCTCCAGGCCTTCGGCGGTTACGCCGCCTATTCTGGCGCTCTCCTCAACCGCAAGCAAGGCTTCCTCGTCACCGCCGCCGGCCCCGGCATCCAGATCCTGCTCGGCCTCGCCGTCTTTTTCCTGGTGCCCGTCCTCCCCGAGCTCAGCGACCACGGCGATTACTTCCTCCACATCCTCGTTTTCATCAGCTTCTTTTGGGCCATTCTCAACCTCCTGCCGGTCGTCCCACTCGATGGCGGGCAAATGCTCAACGCCCTCCTCGGCCCCGCGCGCATCAAGATCACTCTTTGGACCAGCATCATCGTCGCCTGCATCACCGCCGTGCTGATGTTCACCCAAACCGGCTCCATCATCTTCCCGATCTTCCTCGGTATGTTCGCCTGGCAAGCCTTCCAAGGCCTCAAACAGCAACGCTGAGAGACCCACTTCGATAGATTCAGGTATCCTGATCCGGGTGGCAGGGTGGATTGGGGCAACCGGCTTCGCACTTCGATCCACATCGGGGAAGTGCCGAATGGTTCATGGAGAACTACGCGTGCGAGGCGGGTGTGGACGGCAAATGAAGGCGGCCGAATCAACTTGAGGTGCCGAGCGGACACATTTGGAAACCATCGGTCAAATGCAGAAGCAATGCACAGTTTGACTCACAAACAGGATTTCTCATATCTTGAGAGAAATTGTTACGGCTTGAGGGTTATCGCGTCATGAAGGAAGTACGAGGACTGGGACTCGAACCCAGGACCAATTGATTAAAAGCCAACTGCTCTACCAACTGAGCTATCCTCGCCTTCATTACCCGCATGCGGGGGAGGGACGAATAAAAGCGGATGGCGGGGTTGGCAAGCTGTTTTTTAAAAATATCGGAAATTTAATGGAGCCCGCAGGGTGGAAAGTGGTTAGGGTTCCTTGGATCGTTCCGGCAAGTGCCAGGGCGGATTTTCTTCGTATTGTCGCTTGAGGGTGGGGAGTGATTTTCCGGCCATTTTGAACAGGTAGGGGGAAACGACGATCATCTGCAACTGGAGCGCGCCGGCAAATAGGAAGACGAATGCGACGAGGCGGAAGGGGCGCAGCGGGCGGGCAGTGACTTGGTGGCCGCCGCTGTGATCCCAGAGGGGCGCTCCGAGGCGTTTGGCGGTGAACAGGCTGAGAGCTTGGCAAAAGACTGCGAGCAGGCCCCAGCCGAAGCCGACGCCGCTGAACATGACGCGCAGGGAGCGGCGGATGGCGGCGGCGAGATCGAGTCGCGAGCCGTCGTTGTTAGTGACTTGGAGGCCGAGCAGCCATTTCCCCGGAGTGGTGCCGAATTGCTGGATGAGCAGGGCTTCGAGGGCGAACCACGGGACGCACTGGAAGAACATCACCCACGGATTGAGCAGGGCGGCTTCGATGTCTTGGCGGACGGCCCACATGGCGAGCCACCAAAAACCGGTAAAAAGATAGAGATCGAACCAGCGGGCCCAGAACCGCCTGCCGTAGGCGGCCTTTTGCGGTAGCGGGGGCGGAAGCTTGTCGGCGGGTGGTGAAATGACCGCGATTTCGAACTCACGGGTGAAGAGGTCGATTTCAATGAGCGGCTTCCAGGCGTCGAGCCCTTCGTGCCAAGCGGGCGTGGTGGCGGGCAGCTCGCCGGTTTCGATTTTCCGGCGGATTTCGAAATCCTGAATGGGACCGGCTTTCTCCCCGTCGCGGATGATCCAGACGTCCATGGGTTAGAGGTTGCGTAGGGATTTAGCCGCGTCGCTGCGGGCGGCGAAGAAGGCGGGGACGAGGGCGGCGAGGGAGCAGAGGATGAAGGCCATGAGGGCGAACGAGCCTTGTTCCCACGGGTTGTTGTCGGCGGGCAGGGTGT